>NZ_VFBD01000030.1:0-90923 GCF_011319765.1 Pseudoalteromonas sp. MB47
CTTGTGATCCAACTAAAGCCAAGTTGCTTTAGAATTTTATAGACATGATTTAAGTGGTAATGAACACCAAATTCAGTGTGAATGTAATGCACAATGTCTTCACCGGTAAGGCGGCCACCACGTAGTTCTGTGTTCGTGCGCTTTATAAATTCAGACAGTTGTTCAAGTTGCCGCTGTTGCAGCCTTGATGGACGTCCTTGAATAGGCTTATTGTCTAAACCATCAAGCCCATACTCTAGGTAACTAGAAACCCATTTATTCACACTACTTCTTGCAGTGTTTAGACGTTTTGCAATATCGGTTCGGCTATTACCCTCATAAAATAAAGACACTGCAAGCAATCGCATGCGTTTTCGTGCGTTTGGTTCTTTACGAGAAAGCGCTAAAAGTTGTTCAGATATGTTTGGGTTCAATGTTAATAACCAGTGATTTTATATAGCCTATATTAGATCAGATATTTAAGCGGAATGGTATTAGCGAGTTGCTAGTTAGCAAGAGTAAAGTCGAACTGCGGGGTTGTCCTGTACAGAGACTCCCTCAGCAACAAACCCCGTAGAAGGCACTTCAGTGCCGAATTGAGACCTTTACATACACATTCATGGCTGAAACCATTCCTACAATTACACTTAGCCTAGAACCTCCGGCTGAGGAAGACGCAGCACCAAACACCTCCACCGCGCGGCTGATCGCTGACGGCTGAAAGCTGATAGCTCTGTGATGTGTTGGGTTTCGCTTCGCTCTACCCAACCTACGCCAGGCCTTTAAACTTTCCCCTTGCAACTAGCAATTCACGACCCAATTTACCCTTTGTTGCAATTTTAATCTTGGTTTAGTACCTGAGCTATGTAAAACTATTTGCGTTTTTAAACCACAATCAGGTGACATGAATGTCTCAAATAAAAGCTTGGAAACTTATTAGCCTGTTTTGTTTGGTAAGCTTGCTTATGGGCTGTGAGTCAAAAGAAGAGCAGCTGAAACAAACAATACAACAATCCATAGAAAAAGCTGAAGTTGAATTAAATCAACTTGGTACAGCGCTTGATAATGGCTCTTTACGTAATGCGACTATACTTAAACAATACGGCAAGGTGCTTGCTGAGCAACAACCGCAACTTTCTGAGATCGCCCGTGTAATTAGTCTTGATGCCACTCGTGAAGGGGCTATTTATTCAGGTCTTACACAACGCTTAGCAGATGTGAAGTCTACTTATCTAATACCACCCTATGAAGATACGCTTCATCAACTTGACCTCATTCGTGATGCTGCCAAACCGTCTTTATTTCAAGATGCGCTTACCGATCCTATCAATATGCTTGCTGATATGTCGCAGGGGTCACTAGCACGGGTTGGTGCAATTAGTGAAGCTGCTGAAGGCGAAAGTGTTGGTAACCAGTTAGTTGGCAACCCTAACTATGGGCAGTGGCAAACGAATAGCAGTGGTACCAGCTTTTGGGTTTGGTACGGTATGTATCGTATGTTGGGCGATGTATTCGACCGAGTTGAATATGGTCGCTGGAGTCGTCATAGAAAGTATAGCTATTACAATGATTATGGCCGTTATCGTTATTCGAGCCCTAAGCAGATTAAAGCACAACAAACGGTAGAGACACGAACTCGACAGTCTTACCAACGCCAAGGTAAACAATTCACTAGTCCGTATGCCAAGAAACGTAGTGGCGCATCTGGATTAAGCCGTAGCAGCTATACGCCGCCACGCACACGTAGTAGCTATGCTTCTAGCAGTAGTTACAGTAAAAGCTCTGGGTCATTACGTAACAGCTCGAGCAGAACATCACGTGGCATTAGCCGCGGTAAGTAGTGAAAAGAATAACCACCGGAGTTACAACACATGTATGAATTTAATGGAATAACAACTTGGTCGTTGCAAGCTTTAGCAATCGACTTTGCAATCATTATCGCTTTATTTGTCAGCCTAAAATTTATTAAGGGTTGGGTATCTAACTTACACGCTAATGATGAAATAACTGAGCGTGACAATTTTGCTTTTGGTATTAGCTTTGCGGCAGGACTTGTGGCACTTGCTATTGTTCTTAGTGGCGTGAGCAGCGGCTCATTTGCACCGACTTTACAACAAGAAGCATTACAAATGCTAGGTTATGGTGTGATGGCGATTGTACTTATCAAGCTAGGTCACTTCTTCCAAGACAAAGTAGCGCTTCGTAAAGTGAGCCTGCATGACGAAATCGTAAAAGGTAATGCTACTGCTGCACTCATTGATTTTGGCCATGTTGTTAGTGTGGCGATTGTTATTCGCTCAGCTTTATTTTGGGTTGCGACCGAAGGCTGGCATGGTATTCCAATTGTGATCGCAGCTTTTGCCATTGGCAGCATTGCGATGCTACTGATCAGTCAATATCGCGTGCAGTTATTCAAGCATACTAATCGCAGTGGTGATTGCTTACAGCAAGCGGTTATTGACGGTAACTTAGCAGTAGGTATTCGTTATGCTGGCTTTTTAGTGGGTAGTGCATTGGCATTAACGGCAGCATCAGGTATTGCTCCTTATGCGGCTGACAACATTGTTGCTAGTTTAGCGTACTGGGCATTAAGTGCAGCAGTGAGTTTAGTTGCTTTCATTTTACTACACTTAGTGACTATCAAAATCATCCTATCTGGTTGTGATATTTCAGATGAAGTGAACCGCCAGAAGAACGTGGGTGTAGCAGCTATCTCTGCAGCAATCTCATTTGCGATTGGTTCGACTATGGCAACCTTGTTAGGTGCCTAATTAAGTGTCTACTACAACAAGCGCCCCAAGTAGAGCTCATCTACTTGGGCATGATTTCCTATTAATAACTGTTATGGCCGTACTCGCTGGGTGCGGCCTTATTTATGAGTACCTGTTATCTCATTATGCTGGTCGTGTCTTAGGCTCAGTCGAGAGTGCCATATATGCCATGATCGGCACCATGATTGTCGCTATGGGTATCGGTGCTTTTTTAGCGCGATGGTTTAAAGATGCGTTTACTGCTTTCGCATGGCTAGAGAGTATTATTGCTTTGGTCGGCATGGGCTGTATTTTGGCGATAGCGAGTGTTATCGCTGTCAGTTATTCATTGCCGCATATCTTCTCCGAAATTTTTAACTTGCCTGCAGATACCGTACTTAATGGTTACGTGTTTGAAAGGCTGCAAGAATGGTCTCGTTTTTTACCTTATGTGTTTGGTCTATTACTTGGGCTATTAATTGGTATGGAGATCCCGCTAATTGCGCGTATTCGCCAGCAAGTCTATGGGCGCTTTTTGGAGAACAATGCGGGTACCATTTACGGGGCTGATTATATCGGTGCCGGTATAGGTGCTGCGATTTGGGTGAGTATTATGCTCGCGATGCCAATTATGCAAGCAGCTGCTTGGACTGCGTTATTTAATATTATTGCCGGTCTCGTGTTTTTGTGGCGCTATCATCAACATGTTCGCTTCGCTAAGCTACTGTTAGTTTGTCATGTACTGTTGTTGGTGTTTTTTGCGTTTGTGCTTGTGCTTGGCACCAGCTGGATGAAAAATCTAAGCAATGTTTTATACAAAGATAAAGTCATCTACTCGCAAGCAACTAAGTATCAGCATTTGGTGTTAACTGAGCGTTTGAGTCGCAATCAGCCCAATGCAATTACCGATCTTTACCTCAATGGCCGTTTACAATTCTCAAGTGTGGATGAGCAAATTTATCATTCTATGCTTGTCTATCCTGCTATGTTGGCCTCCAATCGCCATGACCGCGTGTTGATCATCGGGGGCGGTGACGGGCTTGCATTACGTGATGTTTTGAAGTGGCCAGTAGAGCATGTCACCTTGGTTGACTTAGATGGTCAGTTGTTAAACTTATTTGGTAATGATGTCGGCGACTATGATGCGCCAGAGAAAATCAGAACACGTTTAACAGCGCTAAATAAACACTCTATGAGCGATCCTCGTGCTGATATTCGCATTGCAGATGCCTTTTTAGAGGTCGAAGCAATGCTTGCTAAAGGCGAGCGCTTTGACACTATTTTAATTGACCTACCAGACCCTAATCACCCTGATCTCAATAAGATGTACAGTGACTATTTTTACAATCATGTACGTCAGTTATTGGCGCCTGACGGGGCTGTGGCCGTGCAATCAACATCGCCTTATCATGCGAAGAAAGCATTTTTGAGTATTGCTAAAACAATGAAAGCTGCTGGCTTTGGTTATGTTGAGCAATACCAACAAAATATCCCTTCGTTTGGTCAATGGGGTTGGACTATCGCGACCACCGCTGGCAAATCAGCAAGTCAGCGAATTCGTGAAACTAACGAATTACCGGTGCCATCTCGTTGGGTAAGCAAAGAATATTTATTGGCTTCTTTTGTGTTTCCGAATCATTTTTTTGAACAAGTAAACACGATTGAAGTCAATAGATTAGGTTCAGGAACCTTATATGATTATTACCGCCAAGCGTGGCAAGTTGAAACCGAATTGTACAAAAATTGATATTTTATAGTTGACATAATATGTCGGCTATGCAAATCTTAACTCAGACATAATATGTCAAAACGTAAAAAGGTGAGACATGGAATTAAATGAACTATCAATCAAACTGGCTTCTTTTGAAACAGAGGGTGTGAGCTTTGAGTCTTTCTTGATTGCCAACCAAGGTGAGCAAGATGTGTTACAAGTTATCGTCGATGGGAATGATGAGTTACCTATCTTTGTTACTCAAACAGAAGAGCAATTACTGTGTATTAGCTACCTGTTTGCTGAAGACGAAGTACAAGCAGATATGCGTAATGAGTTAAACGAAACGTTACTACGTTTAAATGTACCAATCCCATTAAGCGCATTTGCAAAAATTGATGATAAATACGCTATTTTTGGCGCGTTATCGGTTAATTCATCGTTTGATGATATTACCCATGAGTTGGTAACACTGGCAGACAATGCGATTGATGCACTTGAAGCCGTGACCATTTATTTAAACGATTAATTAGCAATTTCTGGAGTTAAGATTATGAGTATTTTAAAGAAACTATTTACAGCTGTACGTGGTGGCGCTCGTGAAGCAGGACAAGCAATTGTTGATGCAAACGGTATCCGTATCTTTGAACAAGAAATTGCTGATGCACAAAATGCCTTACAACGCGCTAAGAAAAGCCTGACCGAAGTAATGGCAAAAGAGATGCAAACGAAGCGTAAAATTAGCGCACTAGATGCATCAATTGCTGAACATGAAGCGTATGCAGGCCAAGCACTTGAAAAAGGTAACGAAGCTCTTGCATTAGAAATCGCTGAAAAAATCGGTGATTTTGAAGCTGAAAAAGCAGAGCACGAAGAAGTGTTAGCTGGTTTTAGTAACCACATTGTGCAACTAAAGCAGCAAGTTAAAGAAGCTGAAAAGTCGATTAAAGAAAACCAACGTCAATTAACAATGGTTAAAACGACTGAAAGTGTGCAGCAAGCAACAATGGCTGTAAACAGCACGCTAAATACGAACAGCTCATCAATGACATCAGCACGTGAGTCTCTAGAGCGTATTAAACAACGCCAGCAAGACCGCCAAGATCAGTTAGGTGCGGCTAAGCAATTAGAAGCAGATACTAATGGCGATGATTTAAAAGCGAAAATGGCTGAAGCGGGTATTGGTGATACCAACCCGAAAAGCGCGGATATTCTGGCGCGTATTAAAGCAAAACAAAATAGCTAATCAGTTAGCGGAAAGACAAAAGGTAACCCACGCACTGGGTTACCTTTTTTGC
The DNA here is from genome assembly GCF_011319765.1 of Pseudoalteromonas sp. MB47. NCBI lineage: Bacteria > Pseudomonadati > Pseudomonadota > Gammaproteobacteria > Alteromonadales > Pseudoalteromonadaceae > Pseudoalteromonas > Pseudoalteromonas sp. MB47. The sequence continues at coordinate 5,739 of NZ_VFBD01000030.1, forward strand.
TTCAACAAGGAGTCAGCCAATGTTTAACTTTTTCAAATCTAAAAAAGCCCCAGAGCGTCAGCTTACTGATCCAAGCCAATTACTCGTTGGTGATATGCTAACTGTGATTGATTCGTTCGCTTACCCAAGCTGGTTAAAAGGACAGACACTGCGTGTTATTGATGTGCAAACGTATCAGTACCAACGTAGTGCAGAGTATGAGCTGGTACTCGAGAGTGAATCTGGCCAAGTGGTGTTTTTGCAAATTGAATCAGATGACGGTGAGCAATGGGCAAACTTTGCGATCAAAATTCAACGCGACGATGTTGATGAGATTTTTACCCTTGATGAGTTCGCTCGTATTTTTGATGAAGACGAATTAACGGCAATTAATGTACAAAATAGCCCGGAGCGTTTTAGTCACTTTTTAGCATCGAGCTACAAACAATCAGAAGCACCTTATGTGTGTTATTTCCATAATAAGGACTACCGTAATAAGCCTTTACCTCGTTATGAAGACGAAGGTGGTGAGCCGTGTGAAATGATCTGTTTAAGCTCTGACGATGAATCGCATAGTTTAAATATTGAGATTTGGGAAGGCGGTGAAACAGAGGTATCACTGACGTTAACCAGACCAATTAGCGATATTGTTGACTTATTCCCTGGGGATGCCAAGTGAGTGATGCAAAAGCCAAATGGCAGCGTCAGGAGCAAGCCGTTAGAGCCACGCAAATGGCGTTTGATTTAAGCTCTGAAGTGCAAAAATCAATTAAGAAGCAAGCCATTGACCAAGAGCTTACGCCATCAGATATGATCCGTAAGATTTTGGAGCTCGACGTTAAGTCGAAAAAAACCAGACAGCGCTTATCGTTTAACTTAAATGATGAAGAGATTGCTTTATTGGCTGAGCGCTTTGGTGTTGCAGCCGATGATAAGCGTGCTGTGAAGCAGCGCGTGGCTGAATTACTCATTGAACACAGTAAAAAAAGCTAAGGTTTTGCCTTTACTTCTTTAAGCCCTTACACTGAGACTAGATGTTTTAAAGAAGTGGCATGTCTGTGGATATTATTTTACTTGCGTATTTAGTTATTTTTGCATTATTTGGCACTGCAGCAAGTTACTTTGTTCGCTACATTTATGCTTACTGGGTGCATAATACAATGCAGATTAAGTACATTTATAAGGCCGGAATTTGCATCATCAGCGTGGTGATAGTATCCGGCCTTATTGCATTATTTACTTAATCTCGATTGCTTGGCACTGCTGTGAAATACACAGCGATTGTACAGGCAGAACTGGTGAGCAATCGTTAACAGTTAATGCTTGATCAGATGACTTTTCAGCCGCTGTAATTCGCTCTGCAAGTTGCTCTGCTTGCTCTTGTGTGTTGTTTAACGTTGAATAAACCACATAGCGACTTGGGCCACCACATGCCCGCTCACCAACTTCTAACACTTTACATTGAAAGCTCGCAGTACAGCTATTATTGCTAACGATATCGTTCAGCTGATCATTTAAATCACCTAGATCAACGCGCGCAGAGCTACCCGACGTTGTTGTTTCGCAACCGCTTAAAGCAATGCTTGCTAACACAGTTGTGGTGATGAAAAGTTTCTTGAAAGTCGATGAACGAACCATTATTGCTTATTCCTTAGTATACACTTGCCGCTGAGCCTTCGATTCTAACACAAGTATTCTCAGAACACTGCGCACCTGGTGCGGTTAGATGCTGACAAATACTCATCATGTCGTTTGCTGCGTTAAATTGCTTTTCTAGGGTGGTGATGTCTTTTGCAAGTTTTTCAACCTCAGCAGTGTCAGCTGTTTTCGTTGAATAAACAATGAAGCTACTTGGGCCGCCACAAGCACGACTACCAACAGGTAATACTTTACATTGGCTGCTGCTATCACAGCTTGGATCATCGATTAATTGTTTAAGTTGCTCATGGGCTGAGCTAATAGTGGCTTTATCTGGGGCTGCTTTGGTCACTTTTTCAGTGTTTTTTATTTCAACGGCTTTTGGTGCCTCGACAAGTTTATTGCTGGTTGCCGTTGATTCGGCTTGCTCATTAGTTGCAGCGTCCGAGCACGCAGTTAATAACACAGGAAATAAAATTGCCAATAGTGGATAGCGCATAACATACCTAAAAATCGTTGAATAAGTACTCACTATCATACACATTGCTCAAAGCGGAGCAATAAAAACGTTTGCTTTCAGTAAGTAGCTCTGTATTCACAGAGCTACAAAAAGATAAAAGTTTATACCACTTTACAATAAGCGGGTATTACAAACCACCTTGGGTTAGTTTGGCGGGGTTCAGTAACTCGCTCAGTTCTTCGCGCGAAATATCCGTATGCTCTGCAGCAACATCAATAATAGGGCGACCTTCTTGATAAGCTAATTTGGCAATTTTTGCTGCTTTGCTATAGCCGATCACCGGATTAAGCGCGGTAACTAGAATTGGGTTTTTAGCGAGCGCTTTATCAACATTGCTTTGGTTTACTTTAAAGCTGGCAATCGCTTTATCTGCCAGTGCTTCACTGCTATTCGCCAGCAGTTCGATACTTTGCAAAATGTTTAAGGCAATCACAGGCAGCATTACATTGAGCTCAAAGTTACCCGCTTGACCAGCTACTGTAATGGTAGCGTCATTGCCAATGACTTGTGCGCTGACCATAGCGGCAGCTTCAGGGATCACGGGGTTTACTTTACCCGGCATAATTGATGAACCTGGCTGTAGAGCTTCAAGTTCAATTTCACCAAGACCTGCAAGTGGGCCTGAGTTCATCCAGCGCAAGTCATTGGCTATTTTCATTTGTGCTACAGCAAGTACCTTTAGCTGGCCTGAAAGCGCAACAATGGCGTCTTGTGAACCGATGTTATAAAAGAAGTTTTTGCTTGAGCTAAAGCGAATACCCACATTCTCACTCAAGTGTTGGCAAAACTCACCGGCAAACGCTGGATCGGCATTAATACCTGTACCAACTGCAGTGCCACCTTGTGCAAGTTCACAAACTCGCTCAAGAGCTTGGCGAATACCAGCCATTGCATGATCCACTTGTAACTGCCATGCCGCCAGTGTTTGTGCAAAACTCACCGGCATTGCATCCATTAAGTGAGTGCGACCAGTTTTCACAATATGGCCCACTTCGGCTTGTTTATTTTGTAGGCTTTGACTGAGTTTATCGAGTTTAGGAAACAGCTCATAAATGATGTTAATAGCGCTACTTACAGCAATCGCAGTAGGGATCACATCATTTGAGCTTTGTCCCATGTTCACATCATCATTGGGGTGAACGGTTTCGCCTGCCAATTGGCTCGCCAGCGTTGCAATGACTTCATTGGCATTCATATTTGAGCTAGTGCCTGAGCCTGTCTGAAATACATCAACAGGAAACTCTGAAAAATGTTTACCGTCGATGACCTCTTGGCATGCTTGCTCAATGGCTTTAGCTTTACCTTGGCTCAAATGGCCTAAAGCAGCATTACTTTGAGCGGCAGCTTGCTTAATGTAGGCGAGGGCGGTGATAAATTGCTTAGGCATGGCTAAGCCACTAATTTGAAAATTGTTGATAGCGCGTTGCGTTTGAGCTTGATACAAAGCATTCGCAGGGACTTGTAGCTCACCCATGCTATCTGATTCGGTTCTAAATTGGCTCATAAACACTCCTAAATCGGGTTAAATTCTTGGCTGAGAAGGCACGCTTCTCGCTCCAAACTGAAATACTTTTCAATACAGTTATGAGTTTTGTAGTAACGCTTTAGCGCAAGTTGCGGTTTATAAAGCTGAGCCAAACATTGTTTACGAATTGCATTATGCACTAATGAATCACACATCTTTTCTAGTAGTTCATGAAAGGTGCGTCTTAGATACAGCTCTTGCAAAATAAAGTTGTGATGCTTTTCGTAATAGCGTGCAATGTTTAAACCCGCTTCAACATAGTTAGCAACAAGCGCAGGGGCATGTAACCCAGGTCTTTGGCAAACACATTTCATTTGCCGCTGATAATGGAGCATAGCATTGTGAGAGTGCATAGAAAAACCGATTAACTGTAATGATAATTGTTATCATTACAGTTAATCGGTTTTAGTGCAAGTCTTATATAATGAAGCTAAGACTGAATGGATTAACTGTGTGTGATTAATTGTAGCCGAGAATAAAAATCTGGTCTGTTTCATGTTTTTTCGGCGCCTGTACATTTTCTTTGTTACATTGAGAAAGAAGATCGATCACGGTTGCTCTGTCGTCACAACTTGTTAAGGCGGCTTTTTCGCTTTCAGCTCGTTCGCTGGCTGCAAGTGCTGCATCTACAGCGGTGTAGGGTGAGATATACATAATATTGCTCCTATTGGTTAATTCACTTAAGAAATAGCATAAGCTGTACCAATATTGATAAAAGTTTGTAACCGGCTGAAAATTATTGCTTTATATTTTAAACTAATAAATTCACCGCGACTTTATTATTTATTTTTGCTTTACTGTTGTGCACTAATTACCAAATATGGTGCACTTATTTGTATGGATAAACCCTTCTCTCAAGCCTGTGAAAACAACAAATTACCTATTTTAAACGTATTAGAAGCGTTCTTTTCTGATGTGACGGATGTATTAGAAGTCGGCTCAGGTACTGGGCAGCATAGTGTGCATTTTGCAACGCATTTAGCACATTTGCAGTGGCATTGTAGTGATCGCGAGGTTAATCACCCGGGGATTTTACAATGGCATCAAGAAGCTGATTTAACTAACTTGCATGCGCCACTCACACTCGACCTTAATGATCCTTGGCCGATTGAAACAGTGAATGCTATTTTCACTGCCAATACAATGCACATTATTAGCTGGCCACTGGTGGAGCGATTTTTCCAAGGTGTAGCAAAGCACTTAGCGCCAAAAGGTAAACTGTGTATTTATGGACCATTTAAGTACCAAGGTAAGTATACCAGTGCCAGTAATGCTGAATTCGATGCGTTTTTAAAACAGCAAGATGCACATAGTGCAATCCGTGATTTTGAAGCGATTTGCCAACTTGCGGAACAAGCTGGCTTAACCTTTGTTGAAGATGTACAAATGCCAGCGAATAACCAATTATTGCTGTTTAAAAGGCAGTAAGCTTTCGCATTGGGCTTTATAGAGCGCCATATGTTGGCGTTCTCTAGTAATAAAATCACTAATGGCAGCTGCAAACTCAGTGTGTTGAATATGATGCAGTGAATAGGTATTTACGGGCTTAAAACCGCGACTTATTTTATGCTCACCTTGCGCGCCAGAATGGAACTGCTTAAGTTTGTTGGTAATACAGTACTCAATACCTTGGTAATAGCAAAGCTCAAAGTGCAAACTATCAAGCTCATAGTTCGTTCCCCAGTATCGACCATATAAACAATTCTGATCTTTAAAACTGAGTGTGGCGGCAATCACCTCTCCTTGATACTTAGCGAACATTAACACCAGTTTGTCGGCCATGCTTTGCTGTAATAGCTCAAAAAAGGCGGTATTCAAATAACCATTGTGGCCCGAGCGCTTCAAATAGGTTTGGCGGTAAAAATGACTAAATTGCTGCATGTGCTGTTTGCTGATGTCAGCACCTTCGAGCCATTCTACGGTTATCTGTTGTTCAGTTATTTTTGCGCGTTCTTTTTTGAGCGATTTACGCTTTCTTGCGGTGAGTGAAGCTAAAAAGTCCTCAAAGTCATTATAGCCTTCATTAAACCACTGAAACTGCACGCCATGACGTTGCATTACGGTGTTGCTAGTTAATGCAGTCGCTTGTTGCTGGTGGCAAAAATTTATATGCCAACCTGACCAGTCTAATTGCGCTGCTGTTGCTGTGAGTATGTGTTGAATGTAAGCATAGACTTCAGCGGGCTTATTGTGATTTATACTAATTCGTTGCCCTGCAATAGGTGTGAAGGGGACGCCACACAGCCATTTGGGGTAATACTCTAAGCCATGTTGTTGATAGGCTTCAGCCCAAGCCCAGTCAAATACATATTCACCATAAGAGTGGTGTTTTAGATACCCGGGTAGTAGCGCTATGACCTGTTCTTGCTGGTAAATTGCTAGGTGCATAGGTTGCCAGCCCGACTCTTCACTCACACAGCCTGCTTGTTCTAAAGCCGCCAAAAAAGCGTGATCAGTAAAAGGCGTATCATCAAAAAATGATTGCCATAGAGTGGCATCAATCTCGCTTATTTGATTAAACCAGCGGTGGTTAAACTTACTCATTGTGCAGCCGATTCAATATCTTTGATGAAACCGTTGATATGCATAGCAAGCTTACCGAAATAAGGATTAAACGTGAGTCGTGCAAAGGGCTTGTGCGCTTGTAAATTTTCGGCTGTGCGCTCACCCATCACAACGTCTTTTTGGTATTTGCAGGCTGTATAAAGCGTGTCGTCATCTAAGTAGCTTCCGCAATTGCGATACAATGCTGTGCGACCGTAGTAAGGGTTGCTGGGTTTATTAACAATACCAATGTGTGACATCCCTTTGATTTTTTTACAGTCATCGGTGTCGCAGTCATCACGAATTATTTGGTAATCAACTGGAAAGCTAGCTGGGATGTTATTGTCATCACCATAGTATACAAGCCGATCAAGCTGGTTATTCTTGCGCGTTTTTGGGTCGTGCAGCTTAGTTAAAATTTTAAAGGTCGCTTGGTTATCTATTGTGGTGTCAACATCACTAAAGGTGCTAAATATCGCTACATTAGGGAGGTGGCGATGACGTAGCTCATCAAGGCTAATACGGCTCATTGCTTCGTGACTAGCTGAGGCTGCACTAAATGGAAACGACTCATACTTGGCAAAATCAAGGTCCGCGTCTTTATCAATCCAATTCACAAATGGAATCGCATCGACCCATTTCGCTAGCCAACCGTTTTTATTGTGTGGCTCGCTTGCGGGTGAAAACAACATAGCAGCCGTAATTTTATTATCGACTGGGCCTTGAGTTAAGTAATCAATAACCAGTGCAGCACCGGTTGAGTAGCCCCCTAATATCACCTGATCAAAGTCTTTTAATGTGCGCTCAATGGCATACACGCTAGCCTTTTGCCAATCATCGGCATCGATGTCTCTAAGTGCTGCAGGAGCGGTACCATGCCCAGGGAGTAAAATTGTGCGTACCGTATAACCTTGTTGATAATACACTTGTGCAAGGTCGTGATAGGTAAAGGGTGAGTCGGTTAAACCGTGGATCAAGAGCACCGCTTTACGGCTATCGGCCTGTTTAAGTTCAAATGGGCTTATTAAATCAGCAACAGTTGCGTTAGCTGGTCGAGCGCCTTGTGCAACAAGTTGCTGATAGGTGTCTGTGTAAACAGGGCATGGCAAACTAGCACGCGGATTTTCGCTACTAATTTGCAGGTACGCAGCGGTTAAATAGTCACTAAATGCTTGCTCGATATTATAGCTAAAGGTGCTATGGGTGCGTGGTAATGGCTCTCTAAACAGTCCTTCGCGCTTACTTTTCATCATCAGTTCTTGGTCTTCAAGCTGAGTAAGGCAGGTTTGTTGCTGCGCCATTAATGAGCTGCTAAATAGCCCACTGATGGCCCAAGAGATAGCAACTAAGTTGATGAATTTCATATTTTAAGCATCCTTATAAAGCCTGTTTTTAGCTTATCGAGTTATGTTTTATTTGCAAGCAAGGTGCGTCAAGCGAGCGGTAAATGACGCTTAGTGAACGCTTGTTTTAAAACCACTGTCGACTCGATGTTAGCAATACAATCAATACTACCTAATTTATGTTTCACAAAGCTTTCATAGCTTTCTAAGTCAGCGGCAACGATCTTCAGCAAGTAATCATAACTGCCTGAAATAACAGAGCACTCAAGCACATGTTCTAGCTTCTCAACCTGCTGTTCAAATTGCTCAGCAGCGGCAACAGAGTTCTGGTTTAAGCGAACAAAGGCATACACAGACACATTTAAATCAACGGCTTTAGGATTGATGGCAGCATGGTAACCACTGATCACATTTGCTGATTCGAGCTTTTTAATGCGGCGAAGGCAAGGGGTATCTGACAGGCTAACAGACTGGGCCAGCTCCGAGACAGAAGTTCTCGCATTATCCTGTAAAGCATTAAGTAATTGTTGGTCTTTTTTATCTAATTTCATTTTTATTTGAGTGATTTTCACTAATCTAGATGGATTCTAGTCTATATTTTGGCGATTAGCACTCATTGAACTCTGTTAACATTATCGCAATATAATTATTTTGGAGTGAGCCTGTGACTGAGAACACCAAGGCATTTGATAGCTGGCTTCGCACCCGTTTTGTTGAGATCAACAGCGAATTAGAAAAACTATATTGGCAACAAGACGATAAAGCGAATGTAGAGGGTGTCGGTGAGCACCTTAAACGTCAATTAGAGCAAGAGGGTAATGAGCATATTCGTGCCTTACTGGCAGAGGGCAATACCGATGAAGGCTTTGATAACGCCTTCGATTTATTAGGTAATGTTGGCTTGTATATGGCGGCATGCCGTCGACATGAAATCACTGAGCCTTCTCGTGAAACAAGTTCACCGCTTGTTGAAGCCTCTGCGTTGGCAATGCACATTGGTGCATCTATAGGTGTAACCCCGCGTTTTGCAACGGCGCATTTAACCACCCACAATAAAGCGGTTGATGGTTTGTATAAGCGCTTTACTGACCTTGAAGATGAGAAAATCTTTGTCGATTACAACACTAAGGGCATTTTAGCGTATAAGCGCGCGGCAGATGCTTTATTAAAAATTCAGCCATTAGGGATATCGCACCCTATCACGGCTGATTTACTGGCAGTAGCAAAACAAGCGCTGCTTGATGTGATTGAGTCGAACAATACGCTATACAACAAGCTCGATACAGATCGATTTTTCTATTGTGTACGTCCGTATTACAAGCCGTATCGAGTAGGTAAAGAGGTATATCGAGGTGCGAACGCCGGTGATTTTGCGGGCATAAATGTCATCGATTTATTGCTTGGTCTTTGTTTTGCTAATGAACCTAGTTACTCGCAAATGCTGGTGGATAAATTCTTGTATATGATGCCTGAAGATCAGCAGATCCTGCGTGAAAGCATGCGTATGACAAGTATTATGGATGACTTCTTAGCTGCAGAAACTGAGCGCGATAGTGAATGGTTACAAACTAACTTAAAGCTGTTCATTCAAGTGTGTAAACTGCATGGTGATACTGCCATTGGCCACCATAATCAATTGGTCAGTAAATACATAGCGCAGCCTTCACAGCAAATGCAGCAACAACATATGGATAAAGTCACAGCCAGTGGGCCGCCTTTGCATGTGTTACTAAACTCACTAGAGCAGTTGCGTGATCGCCGTGCGGCAGCAAAGCGGGATGATATTCGCACCCGTTTCGATGACTTAACTAAGTTAAAACAGTGGATTAAGTAATGAACAAAAACGATTTTGTAATTCCACAAGGCAGCTATTTGCTTAACCACTCTGTTGGAAGACCATTAAAATCTGCTGAGCAGCATTTTCATCAGCAGTTTTTTGCCGCTTGGCAAAATGAAAATAAAGAGCCATGGCAACAGTGGCTGCAAGGTGTTGAGGCGTTTACGAGTAGTCTCGCTAAATTATTTAACTCGCATAGTGAGTTGTTTTGCCCACAAGTTAACTTATCGAGTGGTTTAACTAAGCTGTTGATGTCGCACCCGCGACTTCAACAAGAAGATTGCAAAGTGTTGATGGCAGAAAGTGATTTTCCAAGCATGGGTTTTGCAATGCAAAAAGCCCTACCTGAAAGTGCTGAAATCGTGTTTATTGGTAAGCATGAAGACTTAACCGATGTTCAGGTTTGGCAGTCATATTTAGCGAAAAATGATATTGATTTAGTCTTTATTAGCCATGTTTATTCAAACACGGGTCAGCAAGCGCCTATTCACGAAATTATAAATATCGCGAAACAACACAACGCATTGAGCTTACTTGATGTTGCACAGTCTGCGGGCATTTTAGAGGTCGACTTAACTAAGCTTGATGCCGATTTTATGTTGGGCTCGAGTGTCAAATGGCTATGTGGTGGACCGGGTGCTGCTTATTTATGGGTTAACCGCAAGCAGCTATCACTTTGTCAGCCACAAGATGTTGGCTGGTTTTCTCATCAAAATCCGTTTGAGTTTGATATTAAGCACTTTGCTTATCATCAAACCGCGTTGCGCTTTTGGGGCGGTACCCCTTCAGTTGCACCTTATATTTTGGCTTCGCATAGTATTAATTACTTTGCTGATCTTGGTATTGAGAAAGTACGCGCTCATAACTTAGCAATGCTCGCGCAGTTTCATGATCAATTAGCTGATTATATGCGTTCACCAATACAGGATGACAAATGTTCTGGAACAGCCATTATGCATTTTGGTGAGCAACAAGCGGCTGTAAAAGCTGCGCTTATTGCAGCGAATATTGCAGTTGATGAACGTCACTTAGGCTTAAGAGTCTCTGCTCATATTTATAATGATCAGCAGGATATAGATACTTTTATCACAACTGTGAAAAGCGCTTTAAATTAAGAGCTTGTCGAGCCTTTGCTTTGACAGAACGCCAGTGCGTCATTGGTTTTTCGGGGACCAGCGCTAAAATTTGCTCAAAGTCGATGTCATCAATACTAACTTCGTTACTGTGGGCAAACATAATTCGTTTTGGTTGCAGCGCTTTTAGCATCAACAAAGAGTTTAAATACAGCTTTGGGTAAAAAACAGGAAAGGGTGGCACAAGCTGCCCTTTTACTTTTACTAATAAATCAGCAATGTAAATTCGTTCGCTAGGAATATGATACAGACTAATATCTCGGTCGGTATGACCTGGGCTATGCAGTGCTTGCCAATCGTCAAAGCCGGGTAGGGTTGCATCAGTTGCAAGGTAATAGTCAGCATCTAAATGGCGGCTGTACCAAAGATTGTGGCGTTTTTTATTTAACCTACCGGCGACCCACCAAGCCAAAGCAATATCGGTTAAATGCATTAAGAAACCATCAATGCCTCTATACCATTGCCCTGGGGCGTTCGACGTCGCTATTTTTCCACCGCTTAACTTTCTTAATGCATGCGCTCCACCGGCATGATCTGGGTGCATATGGGTGACTACTATTAGTTTTAAGTCTGTGATGGGGCGCTTGAGTTGTTCGGTAATATAGTCAAATACAGTATCAACATCAGCACGGCAACAACCATCAAGTAGCATCAATTTATCTGGGTATTCAACCAAATAGATATTTTGGATATAACCTTCGAGCGTATGAATTTGCAAAACGATTGATCCCTAAACTTAATCAGCAAATCTTGTTATATCATGTCTGACCAGTTTTGGTAAGCTAGACTAATTGGATTGTGAGGCTCGTTCTTTGAGCTGTTTTTTGGTTTCTTCTAGCTGTGATACTTGCTTTTCGAGGGTGGCGATTTGGCTTTTATAATAAGCATTAATACGTTCGCTTTGTTTGCTAATAGCATCATCAATAGACGCTGCGCCTAACCTGTTTGCGGCATCTTGTGTCATATTGCTGAGTTTACCAATGCGCTCACTCTGCTGTTTTTGTAGTTCTTTGATCTCTAACTGAAGGCGGGCTATTTCGCGATCGGCTTTTTGAATTTTTAAATAATCTTCAACACTTAAGTCTGCAGGCTTTTGTGGATTTGGCGGCTGCTCTGTGGCTGGGGGTTGGTTACTTGCGGGTGGTGGTGCAATTTTTACTATTGCTGCATCTTTACCACAAGGCTGCTCTGTAAAGGTGGCAACCCCGTCAATCATGCACTTATAAATAGTGGCTTGACTGTTGGCGCTGGCAGATAGGGCAAGAGTAAAAAATGCAAAACGAAACATAGCATCACTTTGTGTAGCAAATAGATACTTAGCATGCATGAAATATAATGAGGAGTGCAAGTTTTCGGACATAAAAAAACCGCTAAAAAGCGGTTTTTAATAATAAAATGGTGGAGAAGGAGGGATTCGAACCCTCGATAGAGCTACAAACCCTATACTCCCTTAGCAGGGGAGCGCCTTCGGCCACTCGGCCACCTCTCCAGCGCATAATTCTGATTGTAATTTGCTGAAATAAATCAACAAATAAAAATAAGTGGTGGAGAGATAGGGATTTGAACCCTAGAGGGGCTACAAACCCCTGCCGGTTTTCAAGACCGGTGCATTCGACCACTCTGCCATCTCTCCACATCGTGATGCGAGAATAATACTTAGCTGAATCGGCTGTGTAAATAGGAAAAAGTTTGTTTGCTTGTTTTTTGAGCGTAAAGAGGGTGTTTTTTGTAAAAAGGTTTAATTATTTGCTGTTTTTAACTTAAAAGAAGGGGGTTGGGGCAGTAAACGGAGGAGCTAAAGAAGGATCTTCGTTAGTGGTTGGGTGTTTACTGCACCGATAAAGTAACCATGGTTGGGGATTACTTGTGTTGTACTGCGCCGCCAAGAGCTAACTTTTTGCCGTAGCGATTTAGTTTTGCCAACATTTTTGCTTTGCGGTTTGTTGGTTTTACGGCAACATGAGTTGCAGCGTTTTGGTTTAATGTATTAATTGGGTTCATTACTTTGCTCCGGGTTGTGTTTGGTTGAAAACGTGAGTATTTTGCAATCAAACTGAACAAAAATAAAACGATAAAAATTGAGTCTGTCGGATAACTTTTTCTAATCCGAAAGTCTTTTATTAACATGGGGTTAAGTTTTTAAATACACATTGCGCTGCATGCTTATGCAATTGTGTTTGCGTTGAAGTATAAGTAAATAAAGGTTTTTAGCTTTTGGTGTTTTTATTTATGCGTTTTTAGAGTGAGAAAGTGACTAATTATTCAGATTAATATAATTTGAACGAGCGTGGTGTTTTTGCCATGTAAGAAAAGAAGTAACCGTTGATGTTGATAATAATAAAGCCAAGTGACAAAAAAAATCATAAAAACAGTGTTGATTGGCTACTAAAAGAATGTAAAAAAAGACAGATTGAGCCTGAATTGTATTTAACCACAGGCAAGTTTGAGAATGATTGCGCTGATATTACGCATTTGGCTAAAAACCAGAGTCAAGTTGTGGTGATTGGTGGTGATGGGACGCTGCATTTAGCTGTTAATGCATTAATGTCGAGTCGCTGTTCTATCGCGTTAATTCCAGCAGGCACAGGAAATGATTTTGCGCGTGGCTTTACGTGTAAAAAACAGGCTTGGTATGAGGCTGTTTTTAATAGCCGTACAGAATTAATCGATGTTGGACAAATCAATCAGCGCTATTTTATTAATGTGGCGGGAATAGGGTTTGACGCTGAAGTCGTGACGCAACTAAATAAAGCCGGAAGTTTCAGCTCGTTTGGCTACACTTGGCAGGGCATCAAACAGCTATTTTCATTTCGGGCACGCTCACTTAAGGGGGAGTTTAATGGTAAAGCACTCAACTACAGTAATTTAGCGACGATTTTTGCTAATCATCATTACTTTGGTGGTGGCTTAAAAATTGCCCCTCGGGCAAAGTTAAATGATGGTCAGCTTGATTGCTACTGCATGCCAGCTGGCGGTTTATTGAAAAACCTGATCAGCTTTTTGTATTTACTGCTCGTAAAGCATCATAGTTTGCACGCGCTGGAATATACCCAGTTAACGACTGCCGAGATCACCACGAAAGGACTGGCTATAGAAGCCGATGGTGAGCTCGTTGGTTTTACTCCGGCTAAAGTTAAGATTCACAAACAAGCACTTCGTTTTCATGTGCCATAAAAAAGCGCCGGCAAAATTTGCCAGCGCTTGGTGTTAGAGGCGACATAGTCACTTCTAACTGGGGACGGAGCTTTTTTGCTGCAGATTACGTGCAGCAAAAAATGCTTTAATTTGTCGAGTTGGAGTCAGCACGATAGCATTACCGAATAACACTAGGCTAAAACCCATAAAGGTATTTGCTTGCCATTCAAATCCTTCAAATAAAGTACTTAAGACCACTGCAACCAGTGGGAATAATACGATTACATAGCTTGCTCGCTCAGGGCCGATATTTTTAAGTAGCGCGAAGTAACAAGCAAATGCGATTACGGTACCAAATACTGCTAAATAGAAGAGCGATACCCAATAGCTGGTTGGGGCATTCAATGTCAGCTCAACGTTGCTTACTAAAACATAAGCTGCTAGCCCTAAAGCGCTGTATAACATACCCCAGGCATTGCCTTGAAGTACGCCAATATTACGCTGAGAGTTTCGAACACTGACCATATTCCCCAATGAAGCCACAAAGGTCCCAGACAGCGCAAGTAGTAACCCGACCAACGCACCATTACTCAAGTCGAATTGCTGAATTTGTGGCCAAAACAAGCTGGCAATACCCATTACACCGAGTAAAGCACCAAAGTAAATTCGTTTCGCAATTGGTTTTGCGAAGAACAAGCGGGTGTTAATAATGTTCATTAATAGCAACATCGAAAAGGCAATTGAGGCCATTGCTGAGGTGAGATAGTTCTGCGCCCAATACAGCACTAAATAATTTAAACCAAAGTTAAATAAAGCCAATAATGCAAAAAATCCGTGATCGCGCAGTGAATATTGCATAGGGAGTTTTTTTACCAGCACAAAGGCCCACATTAAAATGGCTGCAATGGCAAAGCGATAAAATAAAGAGACCTCAACAGCAACATCACCCAGTTGAAACTCAATAGCTAGCCAAGTCGATCCCCAGATCAGTACTGTAGCAAGGTAAAGAGCGGCGCTTTTCATAGTTAGTACCCAAAAATTGAAAGTATGTTCATTTTAATCCTCTTCTGTATACTTAACATATACAGAAAACTAGAAATGCAACCTATACAGTTTGGTGGGCTATGTCACAAGTTATCAGTCGTAGTAACAGTGAGTTCTTATATCAACAAGTTATTCAGCTAGTTAGAGATCTTTGCTTGCAAGGTTCGTTATTACCGGGTGAAAAGTTACCTTCGCTCAGAAAAATGGCAGACAAGCTCAACATCAGTATTCCTACTGTAAAGCAAGCGTATCAATTACTTGAAGGGCAAGGGCTGATCGAAGCCAGAGAAAAGTCAGGGTACTTTTTAAAGTCATCACAGTTAAATCAGTCTCGACCAAAGCGAGTTAGGCTCAGTCGAGAGCCTACCACAGTCAATAAGCAAGGCTTGATTGAGCAAGTCTACAGCGCTATCCACAAAGCTAATGTGGTGCCATTTGGTATCGCCAACCCTGTGGCTGCTGCACCGACAGATAAAGCACTGGCACGAACAATGCGCCGAGTCATGACATTAGCTGGCGCATCGGCAATTAATTACGGGCCGATGGATGGCTTTGCACCACTTAAAAAACAGCTAATTCATCGCTATCTGGACTTTGGTATTGGGGTTGATAGCGATGAATTAGTTATCACCAATGGTGCTCAAGAGGCACTGGCGATTGCCCTTAAGTGTGTGGCTAAACCCGGTGATGTTATTGCTATCGAGTCGCCTTGTTATTTTGGCATTATCGAGTTAATTGAAAGCTTAGGTTTAAAGGCTCTGGAAATACCGCTGTGCCCCGATGAAGGAATATGGCTAGATGACTTGGCTCAAGCACTCGATGAACATGATATAAAAGCCTGTGTGTTTTCAACCTCATTAAATAACCCAGTTGGCAGTTTTATGCCTGATGCCAAGCGTGAGCAATTAGTGGCACTTTTAGAGCAGCGTGACGTGGTGCTTATTGAGGATGATGTTTATGGCGACTTACATTTTACAGCTAAGCGCGCCACGCCTGCACAAGCTTATTCAAAAAAGGGCTTAGTGATCACCTGCGCGTCGTTTTCAAAAACAGCCGCACCTAGTTACCGCATTGGTTGGATCATTGCCGGTAAGTTTGCAGAACAAGCAAGGCGACACAAACGCGCGCTTAGTTGCTCTGCGCCACTTATAAACCAGTGGACCTTGTATGAGTTTATAGCTAGCGGTGAGTACGACCGTAACATTCGTTTGCTTAGACAGCGCTTAAGTACCAATAAAGAACGTATGATTTGGTGCCTGCAGCAATATATGCCAAGTTGTGCGCGTATAAGTAACCCGCAAGGGGGCTGTGTTATCTGGGTTGACCTTGGTAGCCAATATGATGCGGTAAAGTTATTTCATCTGGCACTAGAGGCGGGGATCAGTATTGCTCCGGGGTTGATATTCTCAGCGGGTAAAAAGTACCGTAGCTGTTTTCGTTTAAGTTATGGCTTGCCTTGGTCTGAGAGTTTAGAGCAGGCGATTAAAGCGTTATCGCAGCTGACTGTGCTGGCCAAAAAATAAAAAAGCGCAGAGCAAGCTCTGCGCGAAAGGACCAAGTGTTTTGGTTCAGGGATGTTAATTAGTCAATTACTCAGCATTCTGTTTGAAAGTAAATAGTTGATACTCTTTTAGCTCTGGTACTAGCACCACTAACTCTTGCTCTTTATGAGCGATATCAGCAAAGCTGCCGCATAATGCATCTGCACGCTCTTCAAGTTGAGCTGCCTGTGTTTCTACGCGTGCTTCGATTTGTGCGCCCATGTTTTCCATACGTTGTTCAAATTCATCCATGTCGCCACCTGAACCTAAAAGCTCAGAGCCTAGCGCCACTAAAATACTGCCCATCGATTGCATCATGGCTGACTCGACAGCCGATTCGATTTGCTCATCGAATTGGTCTTCAAAGTTTTGGCCAAATTTTTCGAAATTTTGCTGACCCATGGTGAACGCACCTTGCTGATAGAAAGCGTTTTGCACTTCTACACTGATATCGTCCATTAATTCTGAAATGTCGCTTAGGCCATCAATATTGAAAGCATTTGATACTTCTTCGATGGCCACACCTGCTATTTTTACGCCATCAAGTGCGATATTTGCTACTTCAGGAAGTTGGCTGCGTAAGCTGTCTGAGTAATCTGCAATTGCTTGCTGTTGTGAAGCATCAAGCGACACGCTTTGACCATCGATATATAAAGTGTGTTGATCGATGATTTTCATAGTGCGATTATCGGCTGTGTATACTTCTAACTCGCTTGGTGTAATGCGTACATCATTTATAAATTCAACATCACACTGCTCACCGCTGAATGAAATATTTGTATCATTATCGTTATGAGCCATTGCGCCGGTAGCGATAAATAAAGAACTTACTAACAATAACTTTTTCATTTTTTTCTTTCCTGTTTGAAATGACACAAATACATAATCAAATTGAATGCCATAATTTATAAGTTCAATTAATTCAATGGTTTGATGTGTTTTTATGATTTTTTGAAAATTGCGGTCAATAATTTTTTAACCACTTTTTAGTCAAATTAACTAAAAAACACACATGCATAAATGACTCTTATCGAAACGATAAAAAACTCTCACTTTTCAGAAATCAAATTTAGCGCTATTTATTCACAATATTGACATATGACCTATTTAGCATGGGTGTATGGCTTTATTTTGGTGGTTTTTTAGATACTAAATTACTACTGAGCTTTTTAATCTTTGCCAATTCATCGAGCAAATTTTAATCTCAAGAATTGGTCTCAAACACTTTATGGAGTGGGTTGTGGGTAAGACATTTAGTTATGACGCGCTAGATGACGATTTTGTTGAAGACGAGTACGAAATGGTCGGGCGTAATCAACACGACAAGAAAAAGCAACGCGTTAAGAAGAAGTTGGAAGACTATCTTGAACAAAAACGCTTGCGTAGAAACTTAGGCGATGACGACTTTGACGAGTACTTGAACGACTAAGCATAAATTTAGATAAAGAGGCAATTTGCCTCTTTATTGCTTTTAGACTTTGTTATTTGCCCAGTGCAGCTGCTATGTCTGATTCGAGCTGTTCAGGCTTTGTGAGTGGCGCATATCGCTTAATTGCTTTGCCATCTTTACCAATTAAAAATTTGGTGAAGTTCCATTTTATTTTGCGGGTGATAAACCCCGGTAACTCTGATTTTAGGTATCTAAAAACAGGGTGAGCATGTTCGCCATTCACATCGACTTTGCTCATCATTAAAAAGCTAACGCCGTAGTTAATGAGGCAGCCTTCTTTAATTTCCTTCGCGTCCCCAGGCTCTTGTTTACCAAATTGGTTACAAGGAAAACCAATTATTACTAAGCCTTGCTCATGATACTTTTCATGCAGTGCTTGTAAGCCTTCATATTGTGGAGTGAAGCCACATTTACTTGCAGTGTTTACAACAAGTACGACCTTGTTTTCAAAATCAGAAAAGTCAACGGTTTGGCCTTGTAGGCTGGTAGCTGAGAGTTGGTGAAATTCGCTCATAGTGATAACTTTTTATTATTGTTGCATTGATTCTAACTTGCTTGGCATTTTTCTAAAAGGGTAAATTTTAATCAGCGGCTTTTCTTACTTGGGGATAAGCATCGCAGCTAACTTAAAATTATAAATAATCCCATTCCTGCCAGTGTTGTGTAGTATATGTTATGTGTTTTATAGGCCACGATAACAGACACAACAGCAGCACTTAGGTAAGGATTTTGCCAATCTAGATTTATCCCTTCGTCATTAATAAACACAATGGGCACCCAAATTGCGGTGAGTACGGCAGGGGCGCTAAAACTTAAAAATTGCTGCATTTTCGGGCCAACTTTAAATGGTAATGCGCGGTGTAAAAATAAGTAACGTGTGAAGAAGGTGATACACGCCATTAATAAAATGGTGATCATCATTGTGTATGCTCCTCTTTTGCTTGCCAGCGACTAATTAGGTAACCCACTGTCATAGCGATAAGAGCCGCGGTGACAAGCCAAAGTTGAAAGCCCTGACTTTTTAATAGCGTTGCAACAATGCCTGCGGTGATCACAGTAGCCAGTGTTGCAAAGTTCTTTACACCCGGAATAACTAAAGCAATAAACGTGGCAGCGATGGCAAAATCAAGACCTAGGTGTGTTAAATCGGGAAGGAGGCTTCCTGCGACAATACCTAGCAAGGTCCAGATATTCCATGCAATATAAAAACTAAAACCGGCACTGAGTGCATAAATAAGGCGTACTTTCGTTCGGTACGCTTTGCGATGGTGCGAAAAAGCAAATAATTCATCGGTTAGTACAAAACTCACTGGCAGTCGCCAACGAAAGGGTTGATCTATGACTTTGTGGCGAATAGCTAAACCATATAAAAAGTGCCGTGAGCTAATAATGAGTGTGGTAAATAAAATAGTTAAAAGCGGCGTATTGCCTGCCATTAATTCAATCGCAACGAGCTGTGCTGAACCTGCAAATACCAACAACGACATAGCTTGTGTTTCTAGGGCACTGAAGCCATTTTGAACAGCTAACGAGCCACATAAAATTCCCCAAGGTAGCACCGCAAGGCATAAGGGGAGCATGTCGAAAAAACCTTTTAGCAAGGCTCTTATTGTTGATTTATGCATCTTATCGCTCATGTTTGTTGTTATGGCTCAGATCAAAACAGCTGAAATAGAGGTGTGTCAAAATAACTGAAGTTTGCAATAATGTATAGCCGAGCCTGTTGCTGAAATCATTAGCATCTTTTAAAGGGAAAGTTACAATGTCAAAAGTTAAAGTATGGGATGGCTTTATAAGAAGCTTCCATTGGTTATTAGTTGCCGCCATCGCAACCCTCTATTTTAGTGCTGAAGAAGGTATGTTGGAGCTGCATTTTACTGCAGGCTACTTCACTCTAGCGCTTATTATTACACGTCTTGTTTGGGGTATTATTGGTAGTAAAACGGCAAAGCTCTCTGCACTTATTCACTCTCCTGTTGCTGCAATTAAGTCATTTACAAGCAATGAACATAAAGCGGGTCATGGCGCGGCGGGTAGTTATATGGTGATAGCCTTTTTTGCGCTACTCATCGTACAGTTAACCTCTGGCTTAATGACCAGTGACGATATTTTAACGGATGGCCCGCTGGTGGCGCATGTATCCTCAGATACCGTAGAGTTTGCGGGTTGGCTCCATCATTTAAACTTTGATATTTTGTTGTATGCCATTGTGTTGCATGTATTAGCGATTGTGATTTACCGCATTAAGGGTAAGAACTTAGTGAAGCCTATGCTAACGGGCAATAGTGAGCAAGTTGCGGTTACTGAGCCTGTTACTAAATCACCGTTGATAGCTTTTGTTATTTTTGCAGTGTGCTTAGTGGTGCTATTTACGACTTGGGGTGCAGAGCCGCTCAGCTATTTGCTTGGCTAGGTAATCTAATACCAATCCGCAATAATACTTAATCATTTTGAGGGATAAAACCTGTCGCTACCTGCGTTAAAAATTTCTGATTTAGAACAAACTAAATAACGAAATTTTTGCCTTGCTATCAACGAGGTTCTATTGCCTCAAAATAGACCACTTAATTAAGCTAATTGGTATAAGACATTAAAAAAGGCGCTAATAAGCGCCTTTTTAGTTTAAGTTTTTAACTAGTCTTTGAAAGACTTATGGCAATCTTTACAGCCTTTAGCCCAAGCGCCAAATGCTTTGCCGATTACTTTCTTATCGCCACTTTGCGCTGCAACTGCTAGCTCATCAGCATATTGTTGGAAAGCAACTGCTTTTTTCATAAAGGTTTCGTTGTCGCTCCATACAGCTGCAAGCGCAGATGTATCACCTTTATCAGAACCCGCTACGAAAGCTTCCCAAGGCATTTTAGATAATGCCGCTGCATTGTCGGCACGCTTTTGAAAACGTTCTGCATCAAAAGGTACTTTTCCTTTTAGCATATCGCCCATGTCACCAATTTGTACGCGGATCATTGAAAATGCTGCTTGACGATACTCGATTGCATCGCTTGGCTCTTCAAATACAGAATTTGCTGAAGCGCCTAGTGCCATTGTTGAAAGCATTGCACCCACTACTAATTGTTTTAATTTCATTCCTTTTGCCCCTTAAGATGTCATAAAAGTAAACTAACTGAGTTTTATCTTAGCTCAATATAATATTCAAGTGTATTGCGGTTAATCTTAACTTAAGTTTAATTTAATCATTTATATCAATATCAGCGAAGATCATGCCGCGGCGCATGCTTCTTGTTGCTAAGAAAACCTCGCATAGTAAAGATAAAAATCCACATATCAAAAGCGCCATAGCAGCCACAAAGCAGCTAGCAATTGTCACGCTCAAGTTGATAGATTGAATATGCGATAAAAATAGACACATAACCACAGCACATACTAATAAGGCACTGAGTACACTTAGACTAAATGCAATATGGATGCAGCGAGAGCGTTTCAACAGTGCCCTTAGCTCCGTTGTAAGCGACTTATTGAAGTCTTCATCGGTACTGACTTTAAGCTTGCGTTCTAACTGTCGCGCTCGATCGGTAATACGCGCCAAGCGGTTGGAAAGCACGCCTAATGTTGCTGCAATACCGGTAATTAAAAAGACGGGTGCAACAGCAGTTTGAATCACCTTTGCCATGGTAAGAATGTTGATAACTTCTGAATTCATTTGAAAGTACTCTATTTATTAAAACTCAACACATAATTTTCATTTACAAATATTTACAACTGTTCTTTACTATATAAAATTATTTATAAACAGTAAGTTGTGGTTGTTTGTGTATTTCACTCTCAAATAAATGTAATTGTTTTGTAACTAAAATGTTGTTCTTGTTTGTGTTTACGTTTTATATTGGGGTTGAAACTTTGTTTCAATCACTATTTAGACGATAACATAACATATCCCAGGGGAACCCATGTCTAATAATCTAATAAAAAGAACTGCAGTTGCTTTGGCTGTAACAAGTGCAATGTGCGCTAGTGCACAAGCCAATGACTTTTCTAAATATAATCTTGCCGGCAAAAAATTAATTAAAGCGAGCGCTGTCACTAAAAAAGAACAAAAAGTTCGCAGTGAAGCAACAAGCTGGCTTGTAAAACTTAATGCTCCAGCATCTATTAACGCAAAAACAATGGGTGCAGACGTTGCGTCGATTCAAGCGCAAGCAAAAGTAGCACAAGCAAGTGTAGAGCAAGCAATCAACAGCATGGATTTACCTCTTCAGGTTGTTGCTAAAACTTCGACTCTAGTTAGCTCAATCGTAGTTAATGGTAATAAGCAAGATGTTGCTAAGTTACTATCAAATTCTCAAGTTGAGGGTATTTACCCAGTATATGATTATGAATTGCATGTTGCTGACAGCGCTGACTATATTGAAGCAACGCCTTTAGTATCAAATGGTTTAGCAACAGGTGAAGGTGTACGCGTTGCTGTGCTTGATACAGGTATTGACTACACTCATACAGCCTTTGGTGGTGCGGGTACGGATGAAGCCTATGCTGCAGCTATTGCTGATCCTGCGTCGGTTGATTGGCCTCAAGGTAAAGTATTAGGTGGTTATGACTACATCAATTACGACGATGATCCAATTGATGTAACAACTAACCACGGTACACACGTTTCTCACTCTGTTAATGGCATCGCGCCAAACGTAGATTTATTTGTTTACTCGGTATGTAATAGCGGTTGTCCTGGTCTTGCACAACTACTCGCACTTGAAAGTGCAATGGACCCTGATGGCAATGGCGACATTAGTGACCGTGTTGATGTTATCAATATGTCTCTAGGTGGCGATTACGGTGATATTGCCAACGATGCAGTTGGCCTGTTCATCAACCAAGCGGTTAAACTTGGCACAAACGTTGTTATCTCTGCTGGTAACGATGGCGCATATCCATTCATCGTTGGTGGTCCAAGTACAACTGAAAATGCTCTTTCAGTAGGTGCAATGACTCACCCGACAGGTGCAGAGTCAATTGGTAGCGGTACAATTAATGGCGAAGAAGCAATTGTGCAACCAGCAAGCTTCGGTCCACAAACAGCGTTTAGTTTCTCAAATGATGATATTGAGCTTGTTTACCCAGATGCAAATCAAACTGCATGTGAAGCATTTGCTGATGACGTAGATTTCACAGGAAAGGGCGTTATTCTTGACCGTGGCGGCTGTAACTTCAGTGCAAAAGTTTATTATGCACAAGAAAAAGGTGCTGCATTTGTAATCATTGCAAATAGCACAGATGATGGCACGCCTGCCCCTATGGGTGGCTCAGATCCTTCAGTAACTATCCCTTCTGTAGGTGTAACATTTGCAGCAGGTACAGAACTTAAAGCGGGCGGTACATTTAATCTAACAGTTGAACGTTTAGTTCTTTCAGGCGCGATTGCTGATTTCACATCGCGTGGTCCTTCAATGGGCGGTCTGTTAAAACCTGAAATTACAGCACCAGGTGTTAACATTATGACTGCTCACCCAGGCCTTGGTGATGGCCTTACTGGCGCAACGGGTACGTCATTCTCGGGCCCAATTACTGCTGGTGCGGTGAGCTTATTAAAAGAAGCGCTTCCAGAGCGTAACGCGTTTGAAATCAAAGCGACGTTAATGAACACAGCAAACCTAAATGTGACTATGGAGCCGTTAGCACTTAACCCTGATGCTGAGCTTGCGCCAATTAGTTATATCGGTGCGGGTCTTGTTGATGTAAACAAGGCTGCTAACTTACCAGTTGCTGCTTGGGCTGCAGATACTAAACAAGCAGCGCTTTCGTTTGGTTTAGTAAATGCATCTGAAGCCGTTGAGCTTACTAAAACAGTTCAAGTTAAGAACTTCTCTAACGAAGATCAAGTGTATACACTTTCTCTTGAGCAGCGTTATGCAGATGATGTTGAACGTGGTTCATTCGCACTTGACTACCCAGAGTCAATCACAGTGCCAGCAGGTCAAACTATGTCATTTGATGTGACTGCGACGATTGACCCTGCAACGTTACCAGAGTGGACATTAACTGATGACAATATCGGTTCACAAGATGCAACGGCTGATTTAACGAACTTAGAGCTTGATGGTGCGTTAATCTTCTCAGATGGTAGCGATGAAGCATTCCACCTTGTTTACCACGTATTACCAAAAGCAAATGCAGCAATGAGCTTCATGCCTGTAATGACAGATAATGGTGTTGCTCATGAGTTAACAAATACAGGTGCTGTTGCACTTGAGCCAGTATTTGCTCCTACAGTGATGACTGATGATGTTGATGAAGACCAACGCTTTGACTTAGTGGGTGCATCAATCGAAACATTCCAAGTACCTACGGATATCTGTGATAGCGGTTATGTTACTTTGACTACTCTTGTGATGAATGAGGGTATTACTCACTCTTACGTGGGTGGTTTCATGGCTGACTTCGACGTAGACCAAGATGGTACATACGATGTAACAGTACAAAATGGTAAATTAGAATGGTTCTACGATGTTGAGCCAGGCACAGCAATTACCTTTACTCACGGTTATGGTAGTTCGTCAGGTTTCTTAGATAATGTTTATCAAGTTATTGGTAACAACCATCTTACAATGCAAAGCTGTTTAGGTGCATTCGGCTTAACTGCTGATGATATTGGTAAAGCGACTGCAAATGTACGTTTCCGTACAGAAGAAGAAACGTGGACACCAATTGCATCAGGCGAAGGCGATGTTGCAATGGGTACATACACATTCACAGACGCATCAAGTGACGTATATGCAGCTCTAGTTGATGAAGCTGGCGAAGTAGTTAGCTCATTAGAGCCTGGCGCTTCTGCAACGTTATTGAACGCTGGTGCAGACTTCATGATCTTATCTGACTCAGGTTCAAAAGCATACGCAGCAACACCAAGCGAAGATGCTAACGTTGCACCTGTTCTTGCTGATGCGTCATTCTCTGTAGATGAAAACACGGCAGTAGATACAGTGATCGGCACACTAGAAGCAACATATGGTGCTGAGCTTGCTAATCCAATCGCTGAATACATTGTAGTTAATTCTACTTCTTCAGCTGTTTCAGTAACTGCTGAAGGTGATGTTGTTGTAATGAACAGCGAAATGCTTGACTACGATGCTGGTATGATGAGCATTGAACTTGAAGTTGTTGCTGCCGATTCTGCAGGTAACATTTCTGAATCAGCGATGGTGACTGTTGAAGTTATGAACGTTGCTGACGAGCCAGAAGAAGTTAACCCAGTAATCGATGCTGAACTTGGTGAGTTCTCTGTTCAAGAAAATGCTGCAGAAGGCACTGTAATTGGTACTGTGACTGCAACTGACCCTGATGCAGACCTAACTCCTATCGCAACATATGAAGTGACAGGTAGTGATAGTATTAGCATCAGCGATGCGGGTGAGTTAATGGTTGCGGGTGCTATCGATTATGAGCAAACAACCTCTATCGAAGTATCAGTAACTGCAGTTGACTCTGCGGGCAACATGTCTGAAGCGGTGATGATTACTATTGCAGTAACACAAGACCCGGCAGAAGATGTTGTAGTTGAAGAACCAGAGAAGAAAAAATCTTCTTCAGGTTCACTAGCGTGGTTAACATTACTTGCTGCACCGTTCGCATTCATGCGTCGTCGTAAGCAAAAGTAATTATTTGAAAAATAAGTGATAAAAGGGAGCTTCGGCTCCCTTTTTACATTGCTTCACAAAGGCTACTTATAAATTCACGGTTAATTACTTATATTAGGGACTTAATAATAAAAATTAATTTAGGATCCCTATGAAAGTTGGCCACTCACTTTGTCTCGCGGCACTCTCTTTAGCTATTTTAACTGCCTGTAATAAAGCTCCTGATGACTCAAATGAAAAAGATACAATAAAACAATCGGCTGCAACTGAGTCGATTCAAATAGCAGCTCCCGTTGCTAAAAAAATACCTCATGAAATGACCATTCATGGTGACACACGTATCGATAACTACTACTGGATGCGTGATGATGAGCGCAAAGATGCCGCTGTTATTGCTCATTTAAATGCTGAAAATGCGTATGTTGAAAGCAAATTGGCACATACTCAAACGCTACAAAACACCCTTTTCGAAGAGCTTAAAGGACGTATTGAAAAGGATGACGATACCGTACCGACAAAAAAAGGGGATTATTATTATTTCTCACAAACGCGTGGTGATGATGAATATCCGGTTTATGTGCGTAGCCAAGATAGTCAAGGAGAGGGTAAGCAAGTTATTTTAAATGTAAATGAGCTTGCTAAAAATCATGATTACTTTGCTGTCACCGGTTTAGCTGTGAGTCCAAATGGCAATTTACTTGCTTACGGTGAAGATACAGTTAGTCGTCGCATTTACACAATTAAAGTTAAAGATTTAACCACAGGTAAAATGCTCACAGAGAGCCTTGAAGGCACGGAAGGTGATGTCGTGTGGGCTAATGACAACAAAACCTTTTACTACATCAAAAAAGACCTACAAACGCTGTTAGGCTACCAAGTATATCGCCATACGCTAGGCACCCCGCAAGCCGACGACGAACTCGTTTACGAAGAGAAAAACACCAGTTACTACACCGGTATTTACAAGAGTAAAGACCAACAAGAAATCTATATTAGTCATGGCAGCACCAGTGCGTCGGGTGTCTCGGTTATTGATGCTAATGATGTCAAAGCAATGCCAAAACGTTTTATTGAACGTGAAGCTGGGCTTGAATATGATATTCAAAAATTAGGTGATTGGTATTACATCGTTACCAATTTAAATGCGGTTAACTTCCAACTGATGAAAGTGCACCGTGATAAAGCCCATGATAAAACCAATTGGCAAACGGTTATTGCTGGTCGCGATAAGGTTAAATTTGAGGGTATTGAGTTATTTAACAATCACTTGGTTTATGAAGAACGTGAAATGGGGCAAACCCGTATCACTATTCGTGACCTTCGCAACCAACAAGAGCAAATAGTTGCGTTTAATGATCCAACGTATATGGTTTTTAGCTATGGTAATAGTGAGTTAGATAACCCTAATTTACGTGTTTACTATTCAAGTATGACAACCCCAGGTAGTAGCTACGATATCAACCTCGAAAGTGGCGAAAAAACACTGCTTAAACAGCGTACAGTATTGGGTGATTTCAACCCGAGCAATTACACATCTGAACGCATATATGTAACTGCGCGAGATGGTGTTGATGTTCCAGCGAGCCTTGTTTATCGAAAAGATAAGTTTAAAAAAGATGGCTCTAATCCGCTTATGCAATATGGCTATGGTTCGTATGGTGCGACCATGGATCCGAGCTTTTCTAGTTCACGATTAAGCTTACTCGATCGTGGTTTTGTATTTGCAATTGCACATATCCGTGGCTCGCAGATGTTGGGTCGTCCTTGGTACGAAGACGGCAAGTTACTTCATAAACAAAACACCTTTAATGACTTTGTTGATGTGACTAAATCATTGGCTGCTCAAAAATATGCAGATAAAGATAATGTTTTTGCCATGGGTGGCAGTGCGGGTGGCTTACTAATGGGAGCTGTTGTAAATCAAGCGCCTGAACTTTATAAAGGAGTGATTGCGGCAGTGCCTTTTGTTGATGTGGTCACGACTATGCTAGATGCCAGCTTACCACTAACAACGAATGAGTATGACGAATGGGGTAACCCGAACGATAAAGTCTATTACGATTATATGCTGTCGTATTCGCCGTACGACAAAGTTAAGAAGCAGGCTTACCCAAATATGTTAGTCACCACCGGCTTGCATGACTCTCAAGTTCAGTATTTTGAGCCAGCAAAATGGGTTGCTAAGCTGCGTGAATATAAAACCGATGATAACCTATTGCTTTTTAAAACTGACATGGAAGCAGGTCATGGCGGTGCTTCTGGGCGCTTTAAGAGCTTACAAGACACCGCTTTATATTATGCATTTATGCTAGATTTAGCGGGTATCGAAAAATAATAACAACGCAGGCATCCGTGATTAAGCGGGTGCCTGCATTGCTAAATTAAAACGAAACTCACTGCCTTTTCCTAAGGTACTGCTGACGTTTATTTCACTATCCATTAGGGTGAGCAATTGCTTGCAAATAGCCAGTCCTAAGCCTGTTGAGCCTCGTTTTATGCTATTACGGGCCTGATAATGAGGTTCAAAAATAGCATTGAGTTCATCCTCATGAATACCAACCCCGGTATCAGATACTGCCACGTATAACTGATCACTTTGTTGGCTAACCTTAACGGCAATTTCACCGCCACTTGGGGTGTGTCGAATAGCATTCTCAATTAAGTTTGTTAGTACCCGCTCTAATTTTGCAATGTCTGTCGTTACGGTAAAGTCGCAAATTTCTGGGATAACCCTGAGTGAAATTCCTGCGGATTGTGCAGTGAGTGCAAGCTTTGCCACGCAATCATAAATCAACTCGCCTAAATTAAAGGTCTCTGATTGAATTTTTACTTGGCCGCACTCTAAATTAGCAAGCTCAAAAATTTGTTCGATCAGATGTTTTAATTGCTGGCAGTTATCCATTGCAAGGTTGAGGTAATGACGTTGCTCAGGCTCGTTTAAGTGGCTATCCGGTTTATTGATCACCTCAAGAAAGCCGTGCAGTGAAGATAGCGGCGTACGTAAATCATGTGATAAATGCGTAAGTAACTCACGGCGTTGTTTATCGGCTTGCTGTAATGACTGAAACTGCTCATCAATACGTGCGAGCATGGCATTGACGCCTTTGCTTAAATTGCCAATTTCATCATCAGCAGTGTAGCTAGAGTCCAATGACATTTTGGTTAGGCTGTAGTTAGCCGCTTCTATTTTATTAAGCTCTTTATTGAGTTTTTTGAGCGGTAAGGTGAAAAAACGAAATAACAGCAACATCGCAATAAAGAGAGCGAGTAAGGCAGCTATAAACCACATGGCAGCAAGCCAAAGGTTATCATTGGCTTTAATGTTTTTAAGGGTTGTATCGTAAGCTTGCCCGCCAATAATTACGTATAGATAGCCTTGCAGCTGTTGCTGATTATAAACTGGCGCGGTCGAAAATATTTTTACGCCATCGTTGCTACGCGGATCATCACCATAAATCGGCGTGGCAGTGGGGTTATCGAGTAGCTGCTGTATCGGGGTTAAGTTTATTTGTTTCCTTACGACTTGCCCCGGTTTGGCTGAATAAGTCAGTAAATGACCTTCTGGGTCTACAAAATAAAACTCAAAAGCCGGACCAAGTATCATCAGCGTGTGAAATAAGTTTTCTAGTGCATCATAGTCATACACACCTTGCTGGATCAGTGGGTTATCATGCACTAAATGTTCGGCTAATTGAAGGTGCAAGTTTTGCTGAGCATGGTGTACAGAGCTTTGCTCTAGCTGCTTACTCCAATTTAAAACCAGTGCACACAACAGGCTAAAAATAAGCACCAATGACCAAGCCAATTTTTGATAAAGCGTCATTGATTTCATTAGTTTACACTCAATTGGCTAGGGTTTAATTTATAGCCTACGCCCCAGACTGTTTCGATAAAGGTTGTAGGGTGATGCTGCTCAAACTTACTGCGTAAACGGTTTATATGGGAATTAACCGTATGCTCGTAGCCGCTGTGTTGGTAACCCCACACTTGGTCTAGTAACTGTTGGCGGCTAAAAACATGGTTTGGGTGTTTAGCAAAATAGACTAGTAAATCGAATTCGGTGGCGGTTAAGTTAATTGCTTGGTCAGCTAAAAATGCTTGGTGGCTGGCAAATTCAATATGGAGTTCACCAAGTTGAATGACTGCTTGAGCGCTATCTTCATGATGTGAATGGGCTGCCATAAGTTGTGACCTATGCCGTAATTGTGTTTTTATTCGTGCTTGTAACTCTCTGGCGAAGAACGGCTTGCAAATGTAATCATCAGCGCCCATTTCCAGACCAATCACTCTGTCCATATCGCTACTGAGTGCAGTTAGTAAAATAACGGCAATGCTTGGGTAGTGCTCTTTAATTTTGCGGCATAAACTCAAGCCATCCATTTGTGGTAGATTGATATCGAGTAGCACCAAGCCGTAACTTGAGCTGGCAAGCTTCTTTATTGCAGCTTCAGCGCTCGAGGCTTCATCAATATGTAGGTTTAGGCAGTGTAATTGTGTGCTGATAAGTTGGCGTATTGCTCTATCATCTTCGACGATTAATAATTTTTCTTGGCGCATTGCTCACTCCAAATCACAGAGGCACATCCTTATGACCTCGGTGTAAGGAGTGCGATTATTATTGCGTCCGCGTTATCGTGATCCGAGCAACCGGGTTATCAAACTTATGCTGGCTGGTGAGCACTGAGTTTGTCAGGCCATCATCTTGACTAACCACACCTGGGTGCATTGCAACACGGTTAATATCGTCACGCATTTCGTTGTAGCCTTCGCCTGAGTCGGCAGGGCCTGGGATCGTGCCTAGTGCTTCAGAGTTAGCCTCTGTGCCTGCATCATAGGCAAAACTAGTGCGAGACAGTGACTCATTAACCGCTAACGAAGACACGTCTATTGCATTAAGACCGGTAAACGCGTCATTTGTATTCACCAACATGGTCGCTAAGCTGATTTTTAATGAATCAAGCTGCTCAGTACTCAGCATTAAAGTGACTTGCTCACCTGGAGGGAGTGGACTCTCAGCTGAGCTTGAGGCCATAGCAAAATCAGTTGCTAATAATTCACTGTTATCTCCTCCTTCAGCCATTAATTCGAGCGCAGCTGAAGCTGGTTCACCTATTTGCCAAAGCATACCCTCAGAGTGAGCAATGGCTGCAATCGATGACAATGGTTGGGCATTGGTTAAATTCGTAACTTGTACTGTAAATTCATAGCTCATAACGGGCATTACAGGATCTGTTACTTCCACCTCGTTATTATCTGAATCCCCACAGGCCGCAAGGCCGGCACTTAATGCGAGGATAATTAAGCTTTTTGAAAAGCGCATAATAACCTCCTATTTAACCGTAACTGTTAGCATCGCAACTGGGTTTAACCATCTGTGTACCGTGTTATCAAGGTCACTCATACCTGCTTCTAAATCGTCGTCACCTAAATTACCCGGATGAATATGCACCATCATATTCGTTTCGCTACTAGTGACGCCGCTGCCATTCATACCCGCATTGCCGCCCGGTGCAGCTGGAATACCTGGCGTGCCCGGCATGCCTGAACCCTCAACAACAAGCTCATCATTGGCTTCGGTACCTGCATCATAGGCATTGAGATAAACAGTGTAGGTACCAGCTTCTGTTGGGATCATCCAACTATCTAAACCCACAAAGCCATCATTGGTAGGCAGCAGCATGGCTGTGAGCGATAAGTAATTATTGCCATCGCTGGTAGATAAACTCGCCATCGTTGAGCTTGCTGGCGCCAATAGGCCTTCAGCTGGGTTGGCAACCATGTCGCTGTTTGCGGCTGTGGCTTCAGTCATTAATGGCTCGAGATTACCACCCTCAGCCATTGTCTGTAGGGCTGTAGAAGCAGGCATAGCAACGCTAAAGAGTTTACTGTCACTGTTGTGAGCCGTAATGAGAATAGGGGTAAAGTGTAAACCTTGCGTGAGGTTAGTTAGTTTTACATCAAGCTCAGCTGCTTGGCTTGTAAGGCTAGTTACTGCGCATGCAGCGAACAAAGTTAAAGGTAAAGCTTTCATGTGAGATTCCTGTTTTTGATGATTCAAAATCAGTATCGAATAGCAATATCCAAAAACCTTCACGAAGTTATCACATTTTTATCACGGCATTGATTACAGCCTTTTTGCTGGTTGAGAGTTTTAAATTTAATCAATTTAGCTAGGGTAAAATGCTATTAAGGTTTATAGTAAAGAGACAAATAGACCCATAACAAGGAATTTAAAATGGATGATAATCAAAAAGTTGAAATAATTGTGGCAGATAAAGACCAGCGCACTTGGGCAATGTTTTGTCACTTAAGTGCCTTAGCTGGTTTACTTTTTCCGTTTGGCTCAGTGATTGGGCCTTTGATTGTTTGGCTTGTAAAAAAAGAAGAAATGCCGCTCGTTGCTGAGCATGGTCGCAAGTCATTAAACTTTCAATTAACCATGATGATTGCTTACATTGTCTGCTTTATGCTGATGTTTGTTGTCGTTGGTGTCATTCTGCTGCCATTGGTTGCACTATTCTCATTGATTATGGTGGTAGTATCGGCGATTAAAGCCAACGATGGTAAAGAAGTTAAATATCCAATGGCGATAGAATTTATAAAGTAAACTAATTGCCATATACTAAAAGCTCAGCCATTTGCTGAGCTTTTTTATGTGATGTTTATGGCCTACTTATCGTTATTTTTCAGCGCATTTATTGCAGCTACCCTATTACCTAGCTCTTCAGAATTAGTGATGACCGCTATGATAGCCAGTGGTGACTATTTAATTTGGCTATTATGGTTAAGTGCAACCGTGGGCAATGTGCTTGGGAGCTGTGTTAATTATTGGCTGGGCACGCAAGTCATGCGATTTAAAGACCGTAAATGGTTTCCCGTTTCACAAAAGTCGATAGACAAAGCCGAACAGCAATTTAATAAGTACGGTATTTACAGTTTGCTGTTTGCTTGGCTGCCTATTGTCGGCGACCCGTTAACGGTAGTTGGCGGAATTTTTAGGGTTCAGTTTTCAATCTTTTTGTTACTCGTGACCCTAGGCAAAGGCGCACGTTATTTAGCTGTGCTTGCCTTTGCAGTAGGGCTTGATAAATTCTTATTCTAGCTTTTTTGCCAATCAAGAGTCAGTGATACTGAATCTGCAAAGCGCAGCGCGTGCGGTTTATCAACGCGTACTTTGGCATAGTGAACACTTTGATGCTGGTGGCAAATTGCTAAAATCTCAGCAACCAATTTTTCTAACAGCAAAAAGTGGCCTTCTTCGACAAGGCTGATCACTTCTTTGGTAATAGTCTTGTAGTTTAGCGCTTTATCGACTGCATCAGTTTCACAGGCTTGATCTGCAGGGTAGTGGATTTCTAAGTTAATCACTACATCTTGTTTTTTCTCACGTTCCTCAGGATTAAAACCAATAAAGGTTCGTAGCCTGAGGTTAGTGACATTAATAATTGCGTTGGCCATCATTACCCTCTAACTAGTTGTAAAAACTCGTTACGGGTTTTTGGATCGGCTCTGAAGTTACCTAACATAACTGATGTACGCATGCTTGAATTTTGTTTTTCAACGCCGCGCATCATCATACACATGTGTTTTGCTTCAACGATTACGCCAACACCTTTCGCACCTGTTACTTCTTCAACCGCTTTAGCAATTTGATGAGTTAATTGTTCTTGAATTTGAAAACGACGCGCATACATATCAACAATTCGCGCAAACTTCGATAAACCAAGTACTTTGCCGTTAGGAATATAAGCAATATGACAGCGGCCAACAAACGGTAATAAGTGATGTTCACACATAGAGTAAAGCTCAATGTTTTGGATTAAAACCATATCATCGGCGTCTGAAGTGAATACCGCATTGTTGGTGATCTCGTCTAATGTTTGACGGTAACCTTTAGTCAGGTACTCCATTGCTTTTGCAGCGCGCTTTGGTGTGTCGAGTAATCCTTCACGAGCAGGATCTTCACCTACCGCAGTAATTATTTGTTGGTAACTGTTTTTTAAATCATCGTGCATAGCTTTCTCAGTAATTCGTTATTTTAAATGTCTGCCACCATCAACAGGCATAGAACGACCTGTGATGTAGTGGCTGCTTAGTATTAGTTCTACGCTGTTAATAATCTCGGCGCAGCCGGGCTCAATGCCCATTAGCGATTTCTTTAATGTTTTGGCTTTGTACTCGTCGCTATCGTGCTCGTTAAAAATGATCAGCGAGGGAGCGATAGCATTCACTTTAATGGCCGGTGCAAATTTAGCGGCAAACGACTTTGTTAAATTATCAAGCGCCGCTTTACTTGCTGCATAAGCAAGGTGCTTAGGACTGCCTTTTTCAACAACATAGTCAGTTAAATGAATAATATCTGCGGCTTGGCCACTGTTTTGCTGATAATGCAGTAGCAAGTCAGAGGCTGCTAAATTAATTAAATAGGGCGCTTTGGCATGAATACGCATCATGTTATCAAATAGGTCAGCGTAATCGTGATTATTTGCTTCGCAATCCCAGCTAGATGCATTATGAATAATTGCCTTGAGCTGGTTGGTATGCGCTTTTAATTCTTCAATAAAGTGCCCGATAGCTTGGTCACTATTAAAATCTGCATGGATACAAATAGCGCCTTTGCCTGCAAGCACATCAATTGCTGCATGGCGGGTACGATAAGTGACTATGATTTCTTGCCCTTGCGATAATAAGTGCTCGGCCAGAGCGAGTCCAATACGTTGGCCTGCGCCGGTAATTAAGATGGGCGATGACATAAGCTAATATAAAACCTTAGATTTTTGATTTGAAATATAATGTATTTACTGTAACAACTATAAACCAAATTACAGAACTATTTCATCTTTACTGCAATCATGTTGCTAACTTTTACGTCAGGCATGATGCTCCAGATCATTTTGTGAAGCTGATAATCAGTGATTGAAGGTTCTGAATATTGCTAAGGGGGGCGGGAGGAGTAGAAAAGGGCAATTATTATTGCCCTCGCAATGTTTAAACTACCCTTAAAGCTCGTCGTAAACGGTTGGGATTGCTTGGCGTTTATGTTGAGTACGTAAGTAAATTGCTGTTAGCTTTTCTTCGACTTCATTGCTGACGTCTTTACCTTCTAAGAAATCATCAATTTGTTCGTAGGTTAGGCCTAGCGCTTCTTCGTCAGTCAGACCTGGGCGATCACACTCTAAATCGGCCGTTGGGGCTTTATTTACCAGTACTGCTGGTGCTCCCAAATGCTCAGCAAGTGCACGAACTTGACGCTTTGATAAACCAAATAACGGCGCTAAATCACATGCACCGTCACCAAACTTGGTGTAAAAACCCGTGATGTTTTCAGCACTGTGATCGGTACCAACCACTAAGCCTTGGCAGAAACCAGCAATTTCATACTGCGCAACCATGCGCTGGCGTGCCTTCACATTGCCTTTGATAAAGTCAATTTTAGCTTGCTCTGGTAATTCAGCACCACCACCAACAACCGCGGCCATTGCTTGTTCATGCATGCCATCGACAGCCGCTTTAATGTTAACCGTCATACGCTTACTTGGTTGAATAAAATCTACGGCTAGTTGTGCTTCGTCTTCATCTGCTTGTACGCCGTAAGGTAAGCGCACAGCAATAAATTGATATTCGTTAGTGTTGTGCTCTTGGTTTAATTCATCAACTGCTAATTGGCATAAACGGCCACAGGTTGATGAGTCAACACCGCCACTGATCCCTAATACAAGTGAGCGAGAGTGCGCAGCAATAAGTCGGCTTTTAAGAAAGTTAACACGACGGGTGATTTCCGCTTTTACATCAATAGTTGGTTGGACTTTCATTTCCGCCAGAATGTCGGCACGCATGGTAGAGCTCCTATTTTTCGTTGTGGTTGTCAGCGTTTTGAGGGAACCCCTTTGTAAAGGGGTATAATTATATTATGTTACGGGCGCGGTTTTTATTAAAGACCTAAATGCGCTTTTATTTCGTTTACTTGCTGCTTAAGATCTTCGATTTCGCTCAGTAATTGTTGCACTTCACTGTTGTTATCCTGCATCGGCTCACTAGCAGCCATATCCTCAGTGATGCTGTCTGGGTCAACAAATAAGTGCATATAGCGGCTCTCTCGTTTGCCTGGCTCTCGTGCTAAGCGTGCAACATGTTCTTGCTCAATGAGTGCATTTAATGCGGCTTCAACTTCATTGACATTGCTAAACTCAGCTAGTCGGTTGCTGCGCGTTCTTAGTTCTCCCGGTGTTTGTGGGCCGCGTAGCAGCAGTAAACAAATAATGGCGCGTTGCTGCTCAGTAAATTGCAAACTGCCAAATTCGGTATTACAAAAGCGGTGAGCATATTTATTAACCCGCCCTGATAACCCTTCATCAAGAGTTACTAAGCGTGATGCAATAAGCTCATCGAGTGTATCTTGTACTTGCGCCTCAGTGAGAGACAGTACCGGTTCACGGTTAGATTTTTGATTACATGCATTAGTGAGGGAGTTTGAAGATAACGGATAATGTTCGGGTGTTGTACTTTGCTTTTCGAGTAAACAGCCAATAACGCGTTGTTGTATCGATGATAATTGCATGATTTTATTTCTCTTTAATGTGCTGCACTTAGCCAAATTGCTAATTTTTTATTTAATGAGTCAAAGTTAAGGGGTTTTGTTAAATAATCATCCATGCCAGCATCTAAACAGCGTTCTTTGTCACCCTGCATTGCATTGGCAGTTAGTGCAACAATATTGACTTTCTGATGTGCTTCGCCAGCTTTTCCTAATCTTATTGCCTTTGTTGCTTGATAGCCGTCCATTTCTGGCATTTGGCAGTCCATTAGCACTAGTTCGTAAGGGGCATTCTCATTATTTGCTAGTTTTGTTATTGCCTCAAGACCATTTTCAGCAATATCAAAACTAATACCTGCTTGTTTGAGTAAGGCGCCAGCAACCACTTGGTTAACTTTATTATCTTCGACTAATAAGACGCGAGATGATGTACTCGAAGCTGGCATGGAAATTTTAGCGATGCTTTGTTCTTTATTTACTTGTTGTTGTTCAATGTACTTTTCGTTAGCCAAAGAGTTAAATAAGTCTGAAGGGGTTAAAGGTTTAAATATAATACTTTGCGCTTCTAAAGTTTGTTTAGATTGCTCTTCAGTTAGGCTCATAGGTGCCATTAAAATACATTTACATGCATTGTTATTATAATATTTTTGGAACGCTCGTTGCTCTGATTGTTCTGCTTGCATATAGAGTTGGTAATCTATAAAAACTGCATCGCAAGGTGGCTCTTGAGAGTGGGCCGCACGGTTAATCAAGCTTGGCATATTGCCAATAACTTCAACTTTTGCTCCCCATAATTGCAATTGTTTTTTAGTAATGCTGCTACTGAGCTTGCAGTTGTCAGCAATTAAAATGCGTTTTTTATCAATTAAGTGACTTGGCTCATGCAGCTGCTTTTGGTAGTCAAATTTTACTTTAATTGAGAAATTGAACGTGCTGCCTTCTCCATAAGAACTGACAACATTTACATCGCCGCCCATTAGAGTACAAAGCTGTTTAACAATGGCAAGACCAAGGCCTGTGCCGCCATATTGCCGGGTAGTTGAAGCATCAGCTTGAGTAAAAGAATCAAAAAGAGTTGCTTGTTTTTCTGGTTTTATGCCTAAGCCATTATCAACAACAGAGCAATTCAGATATAACTCGTTATCAGCAGTTTCAAGTTTGGCTATCACGACTATCTCACCGTCTTTTGTGAATTTAACTGCATTACCTATTAGGTTATTGATGATTTGCCTAATACGATTTGGGTCGCTTATGATAAATTCACGTTTGATATGAGTTGCATCTAGTAATAGTTTGGTATTGTTTTGCTCTGCTTTTATAGCAAATGATTCAATGGTATCGCCTAGAAGTTTAGATATATTAAAACTCACGTTTTCGATATCGAGCTTACCAGCTTCAATTTTTGAAAAGTCTAAAATATCATTGATAATATGCAGTAATGACTCTGCTGATGACTGTGCCAATTCAAGATGATGGCTTTGTTGTTTATCTAATTTTGTTTGTTTAATGATATTAAGCATGCCAATAACCCCATTCATCGGGGTGCGGATTTCATGGCTCATACTTGCTAAAAATTCACCTTTTATTTTTACTGCTTGTTCTGCTGCATTTTTCGCTTGAACTAGCTGATGTTCAGTTTCTATACGCTGTTGGCTTGCATGTAAGCTA
The DNA here is from genome assembly GCF_011319765.1 of Pseudoalteromonas sp. MB47. NCBI lineage: Bacteria > Pseudomonadati > Pseudomonadota > Gammaproteobacteria > Alteromonadales > Pseudoalteromonadaceae > Pseudoalteromonas > Pseudoalteromonas sp. MB47. The sequence goes on from NZ_VFBD01000030.1 coordinate 43,219, forward strand.
CCAATAAGTGCCGCAACTGCAATTAAAAAGCTTTCCTCGTTTTTACTCCAATGTCGTCTTGATGCGCTGTTCTCTGCGCACACCACCCCCATACTTTTACTTCCAGTCGGAATGATTGCAGTAAGCATGGAGCGAATATCAGCGCGATCAAAATAATTGCTAGCTAACTCCTTGGTAAACGGGTGGTGATATGCATCACTCGCATTTATAACGGCGTTATTGTTAATGGCATCAAAATAGTTAGGGTGTTCTATTTGCTGTAACGACACTGCCCGACTAAAACGCGATTGATTTTGATCATGACTAGCAAACGAGTTAAGCGTTTGTCGGTCTTCGCTAAATAACCAAATGCTTGCTCGATCAACCTCTAGTGCTTGGCATATCGCTTTTACAATTACATGCTTAGATAAGTTTAAATTACCCGTTAAGACGGCTTCGTGAACAGTTAATGAGGCAAGTATTTCGTTGTGCAAGGCAATTTTATTGTTTTCAAGCTCAACGCGTTTGCGAGCATCTATGTTTTGTAATGACCCAAATAGTTTGATACAGCGGCCATTCTTATATTCAGATTCGCCATGCGCTAAAACCCAGATAGCTTCGCCTGATACAGTAATTATTTGCACTTGAGTTTCAAAGCTTTCACCTTCTTTTATCGCTTTTTCGATTAAGTGGCGAATTTTGTCACGGCTGTAACCGGGTTTAAAATAGTCGAGATTGGTTGGCCATTGTGGTTGTTTATTGAGTGGCAACTTAAAGATTTGTTTAGTCATATCTGACCAATAAACAGCTTTGGTCTCGAGATTAAATGACCACGCACCTACTTTTGCTAGGCTACTCATTGTTTCGAGCATTCGCTCGCTTTTGTATTGGCGCTCGAGCATTTTTAAAAAGAACACACAAGCACCCGCAAATAATATACATACGATAATTATGGCGATACGTAACGGCCAAATGGCTGATTTTGGTGGATGCCAACCTGCTTTCGGAACAGCATACATACGCCAATTCCCGCCAGGGAAATTAATGCCAAAATTAAGTGGTGTGTCATTTAAAATAGCGCTATTTCCGTAGAAAAATTCCCCCTCAGCACCTAACCCGTTGCGACCCTGTAACGCTATGTCGTAGTGCTTATTTAAAGCTAGAAGCCCCGAATTGTTATAAACTTTATCAATATCGAGTACGACAGAAAGTAATCCCCAAAAGTGCTGTTCTGGTGGTGTAAAAATAGGCATGCGAGCTATTAAGGCTTGACCGCCTTGTACTAGTTCTAAGGGACCTGCCATGACAATTTTGTTTTCATCGCGCGCCTTAATTGCATCGTCTCGCTGCGCGGCGTTTTCTAGAAAATTGAGACCAATTGATTTCTCATTTCCTTTTAGTGGGTAAGTCATCTGAATGATCATGTTTGGTGCAGCGCCGATATTTCTTAATTCTGAAGAGGTTTCGAATAATGGCGTGGCAATTTGAGAAAAGCGGCTTTGATTTAAATTTGGCTCAGCAGCAACTGCGACGGCAAGGCCGCGAACAAGTTGAATATTAGAGATTAGAGTCGCCTCTAACTTTGCACGGTAAGCGCTAACTCGCGCAATCTCCTGAGCACGGAATGCATCTTTTTCTCGGCTATAGTTTAATTGATCGATGATTAAGCCAATTACAATAACTAGCGCAAGTGAAAACCAAAAGGCTAACTTTAGTTTTTGCAGTTTTTTATTATCGGTTTCAGTTGCTAATGGCATGAGAAAGATTGATTTCTAAACTATTTCCCTACTATAGACAATTTCTGAGGCAATTAACAATCATCAGCTAATCAAGAAAACTAAATTTAAATATTTGGATAGCAACACTATTTTTTCACAAAACTCAGGTTAATATAGCAGGTTAATACAGTGTTACTTTAGCGCAAGGGTAAATGGCATGTTCAAGATAATCAAATGGTTATTAATAGGTTTGTTCGTTGTGGTGTTACTCGCAACAGGGCTTGTTTATGGTGTATTAAATCTAAGTTTACCGGCTCTTGATGGCCGGGGTAAAAGCGACGCTATTTTGCAATCAGTGAAGATTGAACGAGACACTTTAGGGCAGGCTGTTATTCATGCCGAAAACCGTTTAGATGTAGCCTATGCTCTTGGTTTTGCGCATGGTCAGGACCGATTCTTTCAAATGGATTTACTGCGCCGTAATGCCGCAGGTGAGCTTAGTGAATTATTTGGTAAGGCTGCTGTTGGGCTTGATAAAAAAATGCGTTTTCATCAGTTACGCAAACGTAGTCAGATTGCTGTTGCGCAGTTACCAGCAAAAGATAAAGCGCTATTAAAAGCTTACGCGAATGGGGTTAATGAGGGTCATGCGCAAGTAGGTTTCGATAGTTTTGAATATTTACTGACTGGCGCTGAAGCAAAACCTTGGCAAAGTGAAGACAGCTTACTAATCATTTTTAGTATGTATTTAGATTTGCAAACGGCTACCTTTGAACGCGACAAAACACTAATCGAAATCGAAGATCTATACGGTAAGGCGATGATCGACTTTATTACTCAGCCTAGCCTTTATCAAGCGGCGCTCGATAACAGCCTATTAGCACCTTATAACGGCGGTATTCCAAATCTCAAAGACGCTCAATGGGCTATGACTGAGATTGCAGAGCGCAAGGAGCTTGGTAGTAATAACTGGGCAGTTACTGGGCAGTTAACTGAAACTGGTGCTGCAATGTTGTCAGACGATATGCACTTATCATTTGCTGTGCCAATCATTTGGTACCGTGCCCAGCTCAATTATCCACTCAATGGTGAAATGCAGCAAATCACCGGTGTGTCATTACCTGGCGCTCCAGCAATTGTAGTTGGCACCAATAATAAAATAGCGTGGGGATTCACCAATGGTTACCTAGATACAGCCGATTGGATAGCCCTTGAGAGTAAAGAGAAAACGTGGCAGATAGATGAACCCATCTTACTCAATGACGGCAGCATTGAAAATTATGCTTTAACTATGAGTGAATATGGCCCAGTAAAAGAAATTAATGGCAAACCATATGCACTAAGTTGGGTTGCTCACCATGAGTATGCGGTTGATATGGAATTACTTAAGCTTGAGCAAGCAAGTACGGTTGATGATGCACTAGCGCTTGCGGCTGAAGTGGGTATTCCTGTCCAAAACTTGATGGTTGTTGATGATCAAGGTAACGCCGCTTGGAAGAATATGGGAGCCGTTCCAGCCCGTAAAGAGCCCCATCAATTAGCGGTGGCTGAGCAAGCGTATCCTGCAGCGTGGCATGAAAACGAAACGCTGCGTCCATTTGTTAAAAACCCAGACAGTGGCCGATTATGGACGGGCAACTCACGCGTTGTTTCCGTAGAGGATGACCAGCGCTTTGGTAATGGTGCTTATGCCATGGGGGCTCGCTCGGCACAAATTCGCGATCGATTATTTGAAAAGCAACAGTTCAACGAACAAGATTTTTATGACTTACAACATGATAATGAAGCTCGATTCTTAACAGCTTGGCATAAACTGCTGGTCAATCAGCTCAGCAACGCAGGCGATAAATATGCGCTGTATTTAAAAGAGCTAAATAATTGGCAGGCGTGTGCTTGTAGCGATTCAATTGGCTATACCTTAGTAAAGCGTTACCGCAGTGAAGTAATTAATGGTTTATTTAGTCCATTAGAGAACAAGCTAAAAGCCCTCAACAGTAGCTTAAAGCCAGTAAAACGAGACTTAGAGCCTGCTGTTTGGCAACTTATCGAAGCGCAGCCTGAAGCATGGTTAAACCCAGAGTATGCAAACTGGAATCAGCAAATGCTAGCTGCATTTGATCGCGTTATCACTAAACTAACCGAGCAGTACGGTAACAACCCGCACAGCTGGGAGTGGGGTAAGGTCAACGAGTTAGTGATTGAGCACCCATTTGCCAAGCAAATACCGGTACTTAAAAGCTTATTGAATATGCCTACGGCGCCTGGGTTTGGTGATACCTTTATGCCTTCAGTACAAGGGCGTAGTTTTGGTGCTTCGCAGCGCTTTATTGTTCAACCAGGGCATTTAGATAAAGCGATTATGGCTATTCCGGGTGGGCAATCTGGGCATCCATTGTCAGAATTTTATCGTGCTGGGTTTAACGATTATGTCAGTAATGGTTTAACGCCATTATTGCCGCAAGAGATTGCACATAGCATTACTATTGAGGCAATTAATTAATCTTCATTTTCAAAAAATGTACTTTGAGCATGCACTATCGTGGTCTTATTACGGCCAGAGTGCTTGCTCTCATACAGCGCTGAATCTGCATACTGCAGCATTTTTTCTATGGGAGTAAGGGGTTGCCATTCAATTAAACCAAAGCTCATAGTTACTTTTAAATCCGGACAGTCAGGGTGAGCTTCCAATGCTGCTATTTTTGTACGCAAAGCTTCAATTTTTGCAAAGGCTTGGCGTTCATTAGATTGGGTAAGTATTAGTAAAAACTCTTCTCCGCCCCAACGAACTGCAATATCATCCTCGCTCATGAATTCACTGATGAGTCGTGAAATATTCACTAAAATAGTATCACCTTTATCATGCCCGTAATTATCATTGATTCTTTTAAACTGATCGATGTCTGCCATGGCCATGCAAAGAGGGCTGTTATTATTTATGCAATTTTTGCGTGCATTCATAATTAGCTTTTTAGCAAAGCGGCGATTGAAAAGTTTTGTAAGAGGATCCCGGGCTGCCATTTCCGTTAACTCTAGTCGTTGTGAAAGAGTAATCTCTCTAATTAAACCCATGCCATAAATCATAGGTAAGCCAGCAATAATTATATTAATTATTTTAATATGGGGGAGCAGTTCAGAGTAAGCAAAAGGGTAGTTTGTATTTGAAAAAAACACATACAACAATGCAAAAGCAATGATCATTAACACGCTATACAAAGAAGCTCGCTTTAGAGTTAGTTGATAGTCGATCATTAACAGGCAAGACACAGTCCATAGATAAAATTGAAATCCTGCATCTAAGCCAAGCATTGCACAAACAATGGTTGAGTGAATAACCACTTCAAGACAAAACACACGAAGAGCTAAAGAGGTTAAACCTTGTTTGATTAGAAAAATTCCCCCAGCCCATGCACACACACTTAGAACATTTACTATTGCCAAAGTAACTGCACCAATGTGAGCGAAAACGGGAATTAGCACAACGTGGACTGCGAGTGCAAAGTAAGCAATCTTCAAAATAATAAGAAACTTAACATGCTCTATTTCTTGTAACTCTGATTGCTTAGGTTGTTTTAAGAGATGTTTTAGCAACCGGACCTCTTAGACAGCTAGGTGTAAAAACTAGTATAGATTAAAATTTAGGCTGTGAAGAATTAAAGAGATTTCTGTTTCTTTAATTCATTTAATTTAATCGGGTTAAACACCAGTTCACTTCGTTTTTGCTAAGCTTTAAGCTTGGCAGGACTGTGAATTAATGCCACTCTAATCAAACCATCATTGATATCGGCTTGCCGTTTGCCTTGATAATATTTTCGTGCCTAAAAAGGAGTAGTTATGCCGGCGGAAAAAACGCATTTAGAGATTTGTAATCTAACTAAAGAACAGTACCCACAAATAAAGACCCTCATGGATCAAGCTTACCCAGGGCTTGGAGGTGCTTGGCCAAGCCATACTATTTTTAGGCTAATAGACCAGTTTCCGGAAGGGCAAATAGGCATTGTTGACGATGGTGTTTTAGTAGGCATCGCCTTGAGTGTACAGGTTGATTACGCGCGCTTTTCTAACCCACATACCTACGAAGATATTGTTGATGGTCACGACCGTGTATTTAGTGATCCTGAAGGTGATGCACTTTATGGTTTAGATGTGGTGATTTCATCAACTCACCGAGGGATGCGACTGGGTCGTCGCTTATACGATGCGCGTAAAGAGCTGTGCCGTCAGTATAACTTGCGCGCTATTTTAGCGGGTGGACGTATTCCGCGCTATTACAATCACAGTGCAGAGATGTCTCCGATGGAGTACATCGAAAAAGTTGACCACAAAGAGCTGTATGATCCGATTTTAAGCTTTCAGCTATCTAATGATTTCCAAGTTAAACGTTTACTTAAAAAATACCTTCCTGAAGATCAGGAGTCAGTTGGTTATGCCACTTTACTAGAGTGGAATAACATTATGTTTGAGCCGACTGATACGGTACTTGAGTCGACCAAATCAATTGTCCGTGTCGGTGCCGTACAATGGCAAATGCGTTGTGTTGAGTCTGTGGAAGAGCTGCTCAAGCAGGTGGAGTATTTTGTTGATACAGTATCAGATTATAAAAGTGACTTTATTCTGTTTCCGGAATTTTTCAATGCCCCGTTAATGGGTCTTACCGAGCAAAGTAATCAAACGGAAGCGATTCGCTATTTGGCCGAATACACAGAAACCTTCCGTGATGCGATGTCACGCATGGCGGTTGAATATAATGCCAATATTATCACCGGTTCTATGCCACTAGCTGAAGACGACAAGATTTATAATGTTAGCTATTTATGCCACCGTAGCGGTAAAATTGATGAGCAGCGTAAAATTCATATTACCCCTCACGAGCAAAATGACTGGGTGATCCAAGGCGGTGATAAAATTGCTGTATTTGAAACGGATGCGGGTCGTGTCGGTATTCAAATTTGTTACGATGTAGAGTTTCCTGAATTGTCGCGTATTCTCGCTAAGCAAGGATTAGATATTTTGTTTGTGCCATTTTGGACAGATACAAAAAATAGTTACTTACGTGTACGCCATTGTGCGCAAGCACGTGCAATCGAAAATGAATGTTATGTTGTGATTGCAGGCTCGGTTGGGAACTTACCTGAAGTAGAAAGCTTAGACGTACAGTATTCGCAATCAGCAGTGCTTACCCCTTCTGACTTTTCGTTCCCGCATGATGCAACCTTGAATGAAGCAACACCGAATACCGAAATGTTGTTATTCAGTGATTTAGATATGGATAAACTGAAAATCCTTCACAGTGAAGGTACGGTAAGAAACTTAAAAGACCGCCGTGAAGATTTATATGATGTAATTTTGAAAAAGCGAGATCAATAATGGCGTGGTTGTATTTAATTGTCGCAGGTCTGTTAGAAATTGGCTGGCCTGTAGGCCTTAAGATGTCTCAACAGGCAGACAGTCGCTGGTTAGGCATTGCAATAGCCGTCGCCTTTATGGTCGCTAGTGGCTTTATGTTGTGGTTGGCGCAAAAGGATATACCGATGGGGACATCCTATGCAGTATGGACAGGTATTGGTGCTGCTGGCACTTTCTTGGTTGGTATTTTATTTTATGGGGATGCCGCCACTTTTGGCCGCATTGCCGGAGTACTGTTGATAATTAGTGGTGTAATAACCCTAAAGATTAGTCATTAAAAAAGCGGCATAGCCGCTTTTTTAATGACTAGGAATAAGCCTAATTGGGTAGCATTACAAGAATGGCAGCCAGTGCAATTAACACAAGCCCCGCCGTGTCTTGGCGTTTTAACGGCTGTTTTAACCAAAGAATCGATACCATAATGGTAAAAAATACTTCTATCTGCCCCAGTGTTTTTACATAAGCAACATGCTGCAAGCTCATGGCGCTAAACCAACCAATAGAACCTAAACAGCTACAAATACTAACAGCGGTCGTGGTGCCTTTGTGTTGCCACATTTTCTTAAAAGTATCGCGCTCTTTGAATGCAATATACACGCATAGCATCAGTGTTTGTAAACTGATTATCAGCACTAACACCCAAGCTGCAGAATGCGGAAAAGTCAGCCCTGAACTTAAACTTGCTTCACGGATCCATGATGAAGAGAGAGCAAAAGAAGTACCGCAAGCAAGCCCAAGCAGTGCGGTGCCCAAATTAAAGTGTTTAACATTCGCGATGCCACTTAATAGCAGTACCGCAATTGCACCAATAAATACGCCAACCCAGCCCAGTAACGACAGTGCTGAGCCAAAGAACATGACACCTAAAATGGCCGCCATTAGCGCTTCACTTTTAGCAAGCCCTGCACCGACTGCAAAGTTATTCATTTTAAACAGCTTTACCATTAAACCTGTGGCAACAATTTGGACGATACTGGCGCCAACAATGTAGCCAATAAAAGCCAGATTAAAGTCAGGAAGTGCGGCGTCTTGATATTGATAAAGTGCAAATAAATACAGGGCAGCAATTGGGCTGGCAACGATAAAGCGAGCAAGCGTTACCCCGGCAACACTCACTGTTGCACTGAGTTTGCTTTGCAAAGCGTTGCGCCACGACTGCATAAATGCCGCAAAAATAGTTAAGAAAATCCAAGTCATATTGAAAATAAATTAATGTGGAGTATTTATACCCAAGCCACCTCAAGATGTGAGTTTCAGTTGGAATTAAAAGCGATTTAGGCAAGGCATTGATTGCAAATAATAGTGGTTCTATTGTTAAAATCAATAACGCAGTATAAATCGCTTTTAAACCAACCCTTTGGGCGCTTCACAGGCACTTACTCTCATCGTTGTTACTTCTTAAAAGGGACTGCCATTCTTGCAAAGTACCGCCTTGATATTAAGCTCCTGTGAAACGCTGAATTCTGCATCTTGAGGAGGCTTGGGTATATAGTAACAAAACCAAAGTGTTAGAGCATCAGCTTATCGACCAACTTGAGAAAAACTCAGCTGTGACAATATGCCGCAGGGCTTTTATGCTGACTTTAGACTATAGTGACAATGATGCTATTGCTGGCCGCTGCTGTTATATGTAGCGGCTTTTTTTTGTTTGCGTTAGGGTAAGCTAAAACAGTTAAAAAATAAGGAAATACCATGACCATACTGATTATCTGCGCACTCATCGCAGTACTCATCCCCTATTTGGCCAAAGCGCCTGTGGCTTTTGCACAAAATAAGTTGTCAGGCTACGACAATAAGCACCCACGCGAACAACAAGCTAAACTAACCGGCTTTGGTGCTCGTGCGTTGGCAGCACATCAAAATAGCTTTGAATCGCTGATTATTTTTGCTGTCGCTCTGGCAGTCGTAATAGGTAGCAATAATGTCTATCAGGTAACTGAGACCCTTGCGATTGTGCATGTTATTGCCCGTGTGTTGTATTGTATTTTCTACTACATAAACCAGGATATTTTACGTTCATTAGTTTGGCTTGTTGGCTATGTTTGTGCTGTGGCTATGATTGCTCTTTGTCTTTAGCGATAGAGCTAGTAGTCAAAAACCACAAAGCAAGCGGCTTAAATAAGGCGCTTGCTTTAGGGTCTTAAGTGATTGCTTTTACTTAGAGCTAACTTTAATTTTCTCTATTAAATCCTTTGCTTGGTAGTTTTCGTCTAAGGCGAAATCGAGTTGTACTAAGGCGTTTTTAAAGCCTGATTCAGACGGCGCATACTGCCATTTTTTTAAGGCTCTTTTCGCTTCTCGATTGAAAACACCTTCAGGCTCTGCACTTACCACACTTACATTGCTGGTGGCGCCGCTTGGTAAAATATCGTATTTCAAAACGACTGAACCGCTTATACCTTGCTCTGCCGCTTGAATTGGGTATATCGGCTCTACGCGCATTACCGCTTGATAGTCTTTTGTCTTTTCAACTGACATCGGCTGTTTTGCAATCGCAAAACTGCTAAGCATGCCCATTGTAAAAATAACTAACGCTGTTTTTGCAATAAATGAGCTGTTGTCGATCTGCTTGATCTGATTTAGACGTTGTAACATGGTGTTTTTATCTCCGTATTGTGAATAAGCCATTAAGCCTGTTCTGCTAAAGCTTGCACAGTGCACTAATGCCTTACTGTATAAAATTCGTTGTTCAGTTGATTTATTTTTGAGTACTTGCTCATCACATGAAAGCTCTTGAATGCGGCGCAGACTTGCATAACCAAGCCAAGCGACAGGGTTAAACCACAACAAAATAGTGGCACTTAAAGCGATGGCATTAATTAGGTTGTCTTTGCGTTTAATGTGCACTGATTCATGCTCTAAAATAAGCGCTAAAGCATGTTTATCGTAGTGGCTTTGATAGTTTGTAGGCAGCACTAGCTTGGTATTTAAAACCCCTACAACCATAGGTGAGCTCACTTGGTTGCTTTGGTATAAGCGCATACTTTGATTGCTGTGATGATCAAGCGTAATTGGCGCTAACTGCAGTTTTGCTAGAAAACGGTAATGAAAATATACGGCAGTGATCAGCAGTGCGGCACTAATAAAGCCATAAATAGCAAACCAAGTGAGCGTAAACTGCGGCATTATTGCTGTGTTTGGCGTGATAGTCAGCTTACTGATAAAGTCGCTTTGAATTGGCTTTAAGTGCTCTGGTAGGTTCGCTAACAATAAACTAATTGGTAAAAGCGCCCAGAGTGTATAAACCAAGCGTGCCGATAGCTGGCTTAGTAACTTTCGCTCTAACAGCAATAAAAACATAATTGCAGATGAGATCAAAAGTTGTTGATCTAACAGCCAATTAAAAAATACATCTAACATAACAACGCCTTATTTTTGCTGTTTTTCCCAATCATCAATGACCTTTTTCAGCTCATCAATATCATGTTGCGAGAGTTGCTCTGATTTAGCAAAGCCACTCACCAGTGGCGCAATACGGCCATTAAAAAAGCGTTCAATAAAGCTTTGGCTTTCTTTTAATGTGTATTCTTCACGGGCGATGCAAGGGGTGTAGTTATATTGGCGGCCTTGTTTCTCGAAGCTAAGAGCGCCTTTTTTAACTAAACGGCTTAGTAGCGTTTTAATGGTTTTTTCGTGCCATTCTTTATCGTCACTTAAACGCGCAATTACTTCACTAGCTGTGGCTGGGTAGCCAAGCCATACTGCATCTAATACTTCGAATTCAGCTTTAGAAAGTTCAATCATTTTTATGCCTACAGATGTAATCTTTAATTTAAGATTACACGTGTAATCAATTAATGCAAACTTTTTTGTTAGAGAATGTCACTTTTTTTGATACTGACTATCTGTCCTTCGGGCAAATTCAGCGTGGTGAGTGACAGTTTTGCGATATCTGTGCGGTAAAGGTCGATGACTTTGTAGCCACAAAAACGTGCCATTTTTCGTATTTGCCGATTTAAACCTTGTTTTAAGACAATGCAAAACTGCGTTTCGTTGACTTGAGTCACCGTGCAAGGGAGGGTTATTTGCTTATCGACAGGCACACCGCCCGCCATTTTTTTACAAAAGTCGCTATCAAGGGACTTATCAACGGTGACTAAATAGCGTTTGGGTTGGTGGTAATCAGGGTGGATCAGTTGATTACAAAACTCACCGTCATTGGTCAAAATCAACAAACCTCGGGAGTCTTTGTCGAGCCGGCCAATTGGGTAAACGCGAGTGGTTTTAGGCAGGCTATGAATAAGGCTTGTTGGGTCATCAGCATTTAATTTGCAATCTATACCAACAGGCTTGTGATAAGCAAAGTAGGTGAGTGGTGCCCTAGCTAAAATTTTTTCGCCAAGTACAATCACATCATCGTGCTCATCAACATGATCTATATGATTTGCGGCACGGCCATTTACTGTTACCTCACCTTGATCTATCAAGCGCGATGCTTGCTTTCGAGAGCAAACACCCGCATGGGCAATAAATTTAGCAAGTCGTACTTTATCTGGCATGAGTGATTTTTGTACAATTAATTTGATCATAGTATATCAAAATCACGTATGGATAGTTCCACCACCAAAGAGGAATGCACATGCCTATCAAATTATCAGAGCTTGCAGCTCACCAACCACTGCAAAAGGTTATCCTTCATTCATTAGAAATGGCATTGTATCAGGTGTCTGTGATGATCAATAACGTTGAGTATTATGTTACTGATGAGCAAGGTGAGTTTATTCGTGATATTAGCCCGTTGCATATTCAAAAGCGTCTTGATCACCTAAGTTATGGCGATATGGTTTTACGCCACACCAGTGCTTATGATGAGATGTGTGGTCAGCCCGAAAAGCTGGCCAGCAACATGCTTGAAGTACCCTATGGTAAGAACCACTTATACTGATTAACGATATAAGCGTATACTGAGTATATGTATCAATTAAAAAGTGATGACTCAGCTGATCTCAACAACCAGCTAAGAGAACATATTGTGGCTTTCAACGCCGCGCATTTTAATGCCGAGCGTATTCCCGTTGGTTTTAAGTTCGTTAATAAACAAAACAGTGTGGTTGCTGGTATTCATGGTCAGGTATTTGGCAATTGGCTGCTTATTAGTTGGCTTTGGTGTGATGATAAGACGCGTGGTAAGGGACTTGCGACACGCTTACTCGCTGAATTAGAGAGTAAAGCTAAAGCACTTGGTGCAAACACCGCACAACTTGATACGCTCGATTTCCAAGCTAAACCCTTTTACGAAAACAACGGCTACCTAGTTAAATATGAAATGCGTAACTACCCACTCGACGGCTGCCGTTATTTTATGGAAAAAAGCCTTTAACTATTGGCTTTTACTCACTTCGCTTTTAGCTCGTCTTGCTCGGTAAAAGTAATCCCTAAGAAAGGGGTCGCTTCAGGGGCAAGCATAAAGGTGCGAATGTTCATATGGTCTTGCCCTTCAGGATTGTGTAATACGTCATCACGATAAAACGCGCCAAAGCAATCTAGGGTGTTTTGTTTACTCAGTTGATTTAGCTTAGCAAAGGCAAAAATTTTACACGAGCCATTATTTTCATTTGCCGCGCTTAGCAGGCCATGATTGTTAAAACCACTTGGGGTAAAGTCATAATTGTTGTCTATGACCGCCATGGTATCGGTAAACTCAATTTGCTGCGGTGTGCTTGCTAATTTCGAAAGAAATTCGTTAAGAGTCATTGCTTGTCCTTAAAAATTGTTCTTTATCAACTCTAACTCATTCACTTGCTGATTGATATTAAACTTAAAATTCTCTAAAAAGTTCATACCTAGTAAACCATACCCGGCATGATTTTCTATTACCAGCACTTCAAAATTACGAATACGTTGTTGACCGACTTGAAACGACTCGAGCTGATAACGCTGTGCTTCAACAATTCCATTAGCTGTGTTTACTTGTAAGGTGCCAAGGTAATTGGCTGGGGTGTTAAGCGAGTTTAATAATGTTTGGTTAATCACAGTAAAGCTAGCGCCGGTGTCGATCATCAGCTCGGTTTCGATATCATCGTTGATAATACTGTTCACCAAATAGTGTGAACCTCGAGCGGTTAATTTTATAACTTCAACTCCTGCGAGAGCTTGTTGAATCAACTGATGTAATTGCTCAGCCTGTTGTTTATAGTCATGATCTTCGGGTAGTTGATCTAGGGTTATTTGGCTCGCGACATAATCTTCTAAATGGTAGTTAGCTAATGCATTGTTATATAAGTAATGCGCGTTGCCAGGCGCGTAATCAAGCCATTGTTGACTAATATTAAGTAGGGCTTGCCATTGTTGCGTTGCAATAAGTTCATCAATATAGGATTTGCTTAGCTCGTCTATTTGTTTGTTAAGTTGTTGCTTATCATTGCTGTCTAACTGGTTGCTAAGCGCCAGTAAATTGATAATACCTTGTTGGGTATCACCTTGTGCTATTAAACGCTTTGCCTCAAGTTCAAGCATGGTGACATCGTAAGGGTGACTATTTAAAAAGGCCGTTAAAAATTGCTCACTTAAGGTGAATTTTTGATGGGAAAGCCATGTCTCAAGCTGTTGTTGCCAAATTTGTTTAAGTTGCCTTGCATAGTGAGGTTCATTAACAAGCAATTGGGTGTACTCGGCCACCGCTTTGTCGAATAATTGGTTGCTAAATAGCGCAACAGCTTGTTGAAAGTGGGCTGGTAAAACCGCGCTTTTCTTGACTATGGGAGTGGTTGCTACAGTCTCAATTTGTTTTGGCTTCGCGGGGTTAAACAGTTGCCAAATAAAGTAACCGTTTAAGCTAAGAGAGCATAGCAATATTAATTTAAGAAAAGCATTCATCCGTTTTGCCCAATCATTTAATCTTTGTTATTTACTTACTCAGCATAAAACACATTTTTTAAAGTCGTTACTTTTTAACTAAATGATTGAGCGCCATGATATTACTGATCTCAATATCTGCTAATCCTTGATAACGATATTGCGTTGCTTGGTTATTAAGCCAAACGCTTTGGCAGCCAGCATTATTGGCACCTTGTACATCAGTATCTAGGCTATCGCCAATGTGCAAAATTTCTTTATGATTAACCTCTAACTGCTTTGCTGCGCTATCAAACAAGGCGCTATGCGGCTTCGCTTTTCCGTGTGGGCCTGCTTGTAAAACTAACTCAAATACACCATTAAGGTTAAACTTTTCTACTTCGACATTACCATTGGTGATGGCGATGAGGCGGTAGTGTTTACTGAGATTAGTAAGTAATTCAAGTACTTCATCAGTAACGGTTATTTGACTGCGGGCATCAGCGAATGCCTGATAAGCATTTTCGGCATGCAACTGAGCTTGCTCTGCTGAAAAACCCAGATCGGTCATGGCATAGTGTAATGCTGCTTGTCGCCAGCGCGTAACGTCATCAATTAAAGCCGCATCATGTTTTAAAGCTTTATCGCGGCATGTTAACCAGTAGCTCATGCTATCGGCTGGCCATTGGTCTAATGCCTCGAGGTAATCAGCTTGTGCTTGCAAGGCTGATTTTATGATCGGATGGTTGTTGTAAAGTGTGTCGTCTAAATCAAAACTTAAAACAGAAACTGGCGATAGGGCACGGTTAAATCGGATCATAATGACAAGGGTTTACTCTGATGTTGAGCGCTTTTTAGCGCGTGGATGGGTGTTATCGTACACTTTAGCTAAATGCTGAAAATCTAAATGCGTATAAACTTGAGTTGCAGACAAACTACTGTGTCCTAACAGTTCTTGTACGGCACGCAGATCCCCTGATGATTCTAAAATATGTGATGCAAATGAGTGGCGCAATTTATGCGGATGCACTTGTGAGCTGATCCCTTGCTTAATGCCCCATTCTTGCATCCGTAAGCGAACTTGGCGTACGGAAATTCGCTTTTTTTGGCTGCTAACAAACACGGCTATTTCATCAGGATGTGCAAATTGAGGGCGAATTTTCAGCCATGCTTTTAATGCACTGAGCGCTTTGCTGCCTACAGGTAATAAGCGTTCTTTGTTACCTTTACCACGGACTAAAATTTCGCCTTCAGCCGGGTTTATATCTTGTATGTTAGCGCCAACTAACTCGCTAATGCGCAGACCCGAAGAGTACATTAATTCCATCATGGCTTTGTCACGAATAGCTAAAGGCTCATCATCTGGCAGTTCTAGTAGCTTAGCCATTTGATCTACGTCTAAATTTTTGGGTAAAGGCTTGGAAAATTTTGGCCCTTTAATGGCCTCTGCTGGATTGTGATAATGTGCCTGACTGGCTATATTTTTGGCTTTTAAGAATTTATATAAACTGCGAATACAACTTAGTTTTAAACTGATTGTGCGACCACTTAATTGTTTGCTGCGCATTTGCATGCTGTAACGGCGAATATGCTCACCTTGAACAGCAAACCAGTCTTCACATAGTTTACTAAAGTACAAAGCTGCGAAGCCTAGCTGGCTAGTGTATTGGTTTACTGTGTGCGCTGAGTATTGTTTTTCGTAGCGTAAGTAGTCTGCAAATAGTTGGATAGGTGTTCGCCAAGCATCACTTAATTCATCAATGTCTGGCGTCGTCACATCGCTCATGCAAGTTCCAATAAGCGCAGTTGTAATGAGCGAACAAACTCAAGGACAAAAAAGCTGTCTTTTGCCGGTTCGAAGTGATTTACGTCATCACTACCAAACGCCAAAATAGCCACAGGGTGTTTTGTGTTACCAATTAAATATAAGGCAGTCGATTGAGTCGTGTCTGAAAACAGTAAGTCTCTTTCTTGTTGGCTTACTCGACCCAAGTAAATGCCGTCGTTTTGCAGGCGATGAGCAATTAATTCATCAAACTTTTTATCGTACTTAACTAAGTGGCATTCGTTAATGGATGGATTAGTGCAGATAATATTGCGCAAGTTGCTAGCCAGTGTCGTAAAGTCGTAGTTAGTCCATAACTGACGATGACAGTCGCTAAATAAGCGGTAAATTAACTCGTTTTCTTTTGCTTGTTCAATGAGCTGCTCAATCTTATTTTTTAATAACGTATTGTGTTCACGTAATTGGCGCTGTTGAATATGTACCAAAGACGTTGCTCCAGCCGTTTGCTGTTGTAGTTCAACTTCAGCGAGCACATCAGGGTTTTTAATAAAAAAATCAGGGTGTGCTTTTAAATAGTCAGCAATTTGTTGTTCTGTTAGTTTGCTCATAGTGCCACTTGTCCATCAAAAACATGCTCAGCAGGGCCTGTCATTCGTACAGGGTGGCCTTCGCCTTGCCAACGTACTTGTAAACTGCCGCCGGGTAAGTCAACTTGTACGGTATTAGCAAGTTTACTTTGAATTTGTCCAACCACGACCGCAGCACAAGCACCTGTACCACAGGCTAAGGTTTCACTAACGCCACGTTCCCATACTCTTAGTTTAATGTGATCTTGCGAAATTACCTGCATAAAACCAACATTTGCACGTTGTGGAAAACGCTCATGATTTTCAAGGAGAGGGCCCAAGGTTGTTACTTCTGCGGTATGAATGTCATCAACTTCTAACACGCAATGTGGGTTACCCATCGACACTGCGCCACTAAATACCGTATGTTCTTCCGTACGAAGAATATAGGTCAGCTCACGCTTGCTGGCTTTTAATGGGATTTTGTTCGGTTCAAAATTGGGGTGGCCCATATTTACCGTTACTTGACCATCTTTCTCTATATAAAGCGTGAGGTTACCAGATTTTGTTGAAACCGAGATTTTATGCTTATTGGTCAGGCCTTTCATACGTACAAAGCGAGCGAAACAGCGCGCGCCGTTGCCGCACTGTTCAACTTCGTTACCATCGGCATTGAAAATACGATAATGAAAATCGAGATCAGGCGAGTAAGGGGCTTCAACCATAAGCAGTTGATCGAAGCCAATGCCGAAATGGCGATCTGCCAGCTTCTTTATTTGATCACGTGATAAAAAAACATTTTGAGTAATGTTATCAATAACGACAAAGTCATTACCTAGGCCGTGCATTTTTGAAAAATTAACTAACATAACGCTCTAATTCGGGTTTGCTCTGAGCTAATCATGCCACAGAGCAGGGCGGTTATAAAAACGTTTATGGTAAAATTTTCTCACCTTGCCAAAGGCTTTCTAAGGTTTCGCGTTGGCGAATTAAATGGCTTTGCTGACCATCCACCATAATCTCTGCAACACGCGGGCGTGAGTTGTAGTTTGAGCTCATAGTGAAACCATACGCGCCAGCGCTGCGCTGCGCTAAAAGGTCACCGGCTTGAAGTGCAAGCTCACGGTCTTTACCTAAAAAGTCACCGGTTTCACAGACAGGGCCGACAATGTCGTAGTTGTGAGTAGGCGTATCATCTGCGCGAGGTTCAACTGGTACAATACTTTGCCAAGCTTGATACAGCGATGGACGCAACATATCGTTCATGCCTGCATCAACAATAGCAAAGAACTTATCTTGGTTTTGTTTAATAAACTCAACTTTAGTAACTAAAATGCCTGCATTGGCTGCAATCGCACGACCAGGTTCAAAAATAAGTTCTAAATCTTGGTAGTTTGCTAATCGAGCAGTGATTTTATCAACATATTCGCTTGGATGAGGAGGCGTTTCGCCATTATAAGGCACGCCAAGACCACCACCGATATCTAGGTGTGTTAGCTTGATGCCAACCGCTTTTAACTCTTCAATAAGAGTCAGTACTTTTTCAAGTGCTGCTAAGAAAGGTTTTATTTCCGTTAGCTGCGAACCGATATGGCAATCTACACCGGTAATTTTTAAACCGGGTAATGATGCTGCATGTTGATACACAGTCACCGCAGTTTGAATATCAATACCAAACTTATTCTCTTTTAAGCCGGTTGAGATATAAGGGTGCGTTTTTGCATCTATATCTGGGTTTACGCGAATCGAAATCGGTGCCACTAAGTTAAGATCCGTTGCCACTTTTGAAATACGCTCAAGCTCAGCCACTGACTCAACGTTAAAACACTTGATCCCCAATTCAAGTGCATAGGCAATTTCGTCAGCGGTTTTTGCTACGCCAGAAAAAACAACCTTACTTGCGTCTCCGCCTGCTTGGATAACGCGCGCAAGCTCACCTTTTGAAACGATGTCAAAACCTGACCCAAGTCGCGCTAAAATATTCAGCACGGCAATATTTGAGTTGGCTTTTACGGCATAGCACACCAAGCTCTTATGTGACTTAGCAGCGTCTGCAAATGCTAAATAATGACGTTCAAAGGTTTTGCGAGAATAGATATAACAAGGCGTACCATATTGTTCGACAAGTTCTTTGACAGCGATGTCTTCAGCGAACAGCTGATTATTATTGTAGTTAAAAAAGTCCATCTATTGGTCCTGTTTTTGCTCTGGTTGTTCGGATGGATCAGCTTGTGGCTGAGACTTTGCAGGCGGCTTAGTATCATCTGGCAGATAAAGAGCACCACTTTGTCCGCAACCTGCTAGGGTTACTAGAAGGGCGCTTAGAGGTAAAATGGTTTTTAATTTTTGGCTATGAGTCTCTTTCATTAGATTAATACGGTTGCTGGCTTTATAATCGCAGAGTAACAGAATATTTAAAAAATGCAGCTATTCGCGGATGAATTTATTCCTGTTACACTTGATGTACACAATCTGCCCCCAGATCTAGGCTTAAAGCCAGTTAAAGGACACTAAAATGACTGATCATGAATACCACACACTAGCCGATGCATTAATGCTAACTATTGAAGAGCAAATCGATGAATGTGATGCCGATTTAGACTATGAATCAGCGTCAGGTATTTTAGAAATCATCTTTCCTGATCGCAGTAAAATTGTGATCAACAAGCAAGCACCATTACACCAAGTTTGGGTAGCGACTAAATTTAATGGTCACCATTTTGAACTACGCGACGATAAGTGGATTGATAACCGCTCAGGTGCAGAGTTTTGGCAATTTATGTGTGATGCGGCAACCCGTCAAGCAGGTCAAACCATTGAATGGCGTTCTGAACTATGAGTTTAGAGTTTGTTGAATATCCAGCGCAAGCTGAACACAAAGCAACGGTTATCTGGCTACATGGTTTGGGTGATTCTGGTGATGGTTTTGCCCCAGTTGCACCGCAACTTGCTTTACCAAAAGAGCTTGGCGTGCGATTTGTGTTTCCACATGCGCCAGTGCAACCGGTCACCATAAATGGTGGTATGGCAATGCGTTCTTGGTACGATATTAAATCGATGGATTTAGATAAGCGTGCTGATGAGCAAGGAGTGCGTGAATCTGCTGCAAAAGTGGCTGCAATTATTGACCAAGAAATTGCAAAAGGTATCGCTCCTAACAAAATTATTCTTGCCGGTTTTTCGCAAGGGGGTGTGGTATCGCTGCACTTAGCGCCACGTCTAGATTATAAATTAGCGGGTGTAATGGCACTTTCAACCTATATGTGTGTGCCTGCAAAATTTGCTGATGAAGCCAAGCAGCAGGGGTTAAATATTTTTATGGCACATGGTCGATTTGACGATGTGGTACCGCATAGCGCGGGCAGACAAGCATTTGATGTGCTTAGCGCAAATAACATGGAAGTAAGCTGGCAAGACTATCCGATGGCGCACCAAGTTTGTGGTGAAGAGTTAATGGCTATTCGAGAGTGGTTAATTGCTCGCTTGAGTTAATTTTTTGGTTTTAGAGGCCAACATGACAAAGAAACTTGTAATTACAGCAAATATGAATGCCGTTGAATCGGCAAGTTCAGCACCGACAGCAGTGACTTATCAATGGCATTGGCGACGCATCTTTATGGTCAGCAGTGTTATCTTAGTTGCGCTGGCTATATTAGTATATAGCTTTATTGGTGCTGTAAATGCTGAGCAATCACCGCAAGATGAACCGCAAGCAGAGTTTGCAAATGCTGAGCTACAAGCGCCTTTGAATGACGCTGAGCAAGAAGAGCCAAAAGAAGTTGTTGCTCCGTCAATGAATGAGCAAACACCGTTGGTTGATAACACAGCAACGGCTAAAGCAGAGGTTGTGAGCTTAAACATTGTAGAGCCTGACGTTACATCAGTAGAGGCTGAGATCGACAGTGAAGAGGTTATTGATGAGCAACAACCTGAAACATTAGCCGTTATTCCTGATGAAGAAGCATCACAAACTGAACAGCAAGTTGAAATTGCAGCAGCACCTGATGCTCAGCAGCAGTTTTCACGGTCAGCACATATTGCCAGTGTTGCAATTGGCGCAAAAATAGACACAGATAAAGTAAGCCGCGCAGTATTAACTACCGATGTTGTTGATCGAGAACCAGTAAACGTTTTAAAAAACGATGTAAAATTAGCGCAAATTAGCAGTAGCCTGAGCTTTTTTAGCGAGCTTAGAAATATGCAGGGACAAACTGTTCGTCACCAATGGTATTACCAAGACCAACAGCTTGCTTCTATTGAATTGGCCGTAAGTAGTCCGCGATTTCGTACTTATTCAACGAAAAACATCATGCCAGAGCAACTGGGTGATTGGCGTGTTGAAGTTATTGACGCAGATGGCAACTTACTGGCCCAAAAAGAATTTAGAATTTTAGCTGAGTAATATTTAGTATCAGCCTGATAATTAATTGGATTTTTCATGACACAGACAACAAAACTAGTTCGTATCGCGACCCGTAAAAGTGCACTTGCTTTATGGCAGGCTGAATTTGTAAAAGCTCAACTAGAGCACTTCCATGACGACGTAACGGTAGAGTTGGTTCCTATGTCGACACAAGGCGATATTATCCTTGATACACCACTGGCCAAGATTGGTGGTAAAGGCTTATTCGTAAAAGAGCTTGAGCAAGCCATGCTTGATGGTCGCGCAGATATTGCGGTGCATTCAATGAAAGATGTGCCTGTTGAGTTTCCTGAAGGCCTAGCATTACACACTATTTGTGAACGTGAAGACCCACGCGATGCGTTTGTATCAAATAACTACAAGATTTTAGATGAGTTACCACAAGGCGCTATTGTTGGTACATCAAGCTTACGCCGCCAATGCCAAATTCGCGAAGCTCGTCCAGATTTAGACATTCGTGACTTACGCGGTAATGTTAATACGCGTTTAGCAAAACTAGATGATGGTCAATATGATGCAATCATCCTAGCTGCAGCGGGTCTAATTCGTTTAGAAATGCCTGAGCGTATTACAGCTTTTATCGAGCCAGAGGTATCATTACCTGCAAATGGTCAAGGTGCTGTGGGTATTGAGTGCCGTATTGATGATGAAGTAACAAAAGCACTGTTAGCGCCACTTGAACATAATGAAACACGCATTCGTGTTAATGCCGAGCGTGCTATGAATCGCCGTTTAGAAGGTGGCTGCCAGGTACCTATTGGTGCATTTGCATTGGTCGATGGTGAGCAAGTGCATTTACGTGGTTTAGTGGGCGCTATTGATGGTAGCCAAATGCTACGTGATGAAGTGACAGGCCCAGTGGCTGACGCAGAGCAATTAGGTATTACACTTGCTGAAAAGCTACTTGAGCAAGGTGCTGATAAAATTTTAGCTGAAGTATATAGAGACGCTTAATATGCATATTTTGATAACTCGTCCAGAAGGAAAAGGCACTGAGCTTGCTCTTGAGCTTCAGCAGGCGGGTTATCAAACAACCCTGTGCCCAGTCCTTACCTTAGATTACCTCACAGTAAATAGTAGTGAGCTCGCGCCGCTAGAAAATGCCGATAAAATCATTTTTATCTCGCAAGATGCCGTGCATGCCTTGTTAAAACTCACACCAACCATCAACAAAGCAGCGCAACTTTATGCGGTCGGTCAGCAAACGGCTGATGCGGTTTATGAAGCCTTTGGGCGACGAGCCGCAGTGCCCAAACAGCATGATTCAGAAGGTCTGCTTGAATTAAAAACACTACAAGATGTTGAACTAAGTAACATTGTTTTAGTGAAAGGTGAAGGTGGACGCACGACCATAGCAAAAACGTTAAAACAACGTGGTGCTTTATTAAATCAATTGGTTGTTTACAAGCGAAGCGCAATTGAGAGCGAACCGGGCAAGTGGATGGACCACTGGCAAACAATTGATGTAGAAGGTATAGTCATTACCAGTAATGCAGCGGTGGATGCCATTTTTAATGGTTTAAATGAGCCTCAGCTTGCATGGTTGAAAGAGCGACAATTTTTCGTTGCCAGTGAGCGTATCGCAGACTATTTAAAGCAACAAAGTGTCGTAAGAACACAGATATATATTGCTGCAGGGGCGAGCGACAACGCTATGTTCACCTGCATTAATCAGCAAGGTAGCAAAATGAGTGAAGCAGAATCAAAACAACCCGCAAAGCCAGTGACTGCACAGCCAGAGAAAAAAGCGCAAACGGCAAATACTGGGGCAAAAGCGCCTGTACAAGCTAAAAGAGGCATCAGCAAAACAGGTAGCTTAGCGTTACTTATTTCACTTTTAGTGGCTTGTGCAGTTGGCTATGAGTTTTATCTAAAATTAAATAGCGATCAGCAATCGGCTGTGGCATTGACTGAGCTGACAGATGAAAACCTTCGCTTACAGCAGCAAATTGATGCATTAAAAAGTGCCCAACAAACAATGCAGCACTCGCTTTATAGCAGTGAACAAAAGGTCACTGATGCGCTAAATGAAAGTGCTGAGCAAACACAGCAGCAATTACAAGCGGCTTTAAAGCGCGCCGAGCAGCAAACTTTCACGCTTAATCCGCAAGAAGTCACAAGCTTGCAGCGTATGGCCGAATTTAAATTGTGGGCAGAGCACGATTACCAAGGGGCTGCTGCTGTGTTATCTCGCTTAGATAGCTTACTTGCAGAACACCCGGGTACAGGCGCTATTCGCCAAGCAATTCACCAAGATTTACAAACCTTGAATGCCATAGAGTCTGTGGCTGTTGAAGCAATTTATTTAAAACTACATGGCATTAATCAAAAAGTGGATGAACTGGTATTTAATGCTATTTCACTCCCTGAAGAGGTCGTCAAAGAAGACCCAAATCAATTAAGTGAAAATGTCAGTGAGTGGCGTCAAAACCTTGCGAAGTCGTGGCAGCAGTTTAAAGACTTCTTTGTTAAAGTGCGCACACGTGAAGATATGGTTATCGCACCATTTTTAAGTGAGCAAGAGCGTCACCTAGTAAAACAGCGCCTGAGTTTATATTTAGCTCAAGCGCAAGATGCGGTATTAAGTAAACAAAGTAGTGTGTATTTTAGTGCTGTTGATGCTGCTCATAGCTTGGTAAAAGATTACTTTAAACAAGATGATGCGCAAACAAAAGCGGCCTTAAAAAGTCTTGCTGAGCTTTCGAAAGAGCAGCTCGATTTTAGTCCAAAAGTGTCACTACAAAGTACTGAGCAGGTGAAGGAGTGGGCACAATGATCCGCTTTTTATTAATCATTATTGCAATAGCAGTCTGCTTAGGGATTGCCCCTTTTTTTATAGATCAAAAGGGTTATGTACTAATTGCCTTTAATAAAACAACCATTGAAGGGACTATTTGGGGCATCACAGCACTTTTAATATTAGCATTCGCTGCACTGTTTTTACTTTATAAGCTTTGCCGTTACGTAATATCTTTATATAGCCATACACGCCATGGCTTTTTTGCGCGCAGTGAAGAGCGTAAACAAGCGGCTATTGAGCAAGGTGTATGGAGCTTAATTAATAACGATTATGCACAGCTTGAGCTTGCACTTGATAACAATAGTGTTGCAGATAAGTGGAGTGATATACGTTATGCGCTTCTTGCTAAAGCGGCATTAGCTAATAATGAGAGCGAAAAAGCGGTTAGTTATCTTGATAAAATAAGCCAGGATAAGCAGTTAAAAGTGGCTAATTTATGGATTGCTAGCGGTGAAACCAGCACCATTTTTGCTGACCTTAAAGCGTTAGCTGAGCGCAAAAAAGCCACGAGTTTAGAGCTTAAAATGTATGCCCATGTATTGGTAAAAGAGCAAAAGTGGGCGTCATTGAATGACTTTATGCCGCGTTTATTGCGCAAGAAAACACTTTCAGAGCAAGAGTGGCAACAACTTTTTGATAGTTACTTTGCAGCTCAATCAAACGGAGATTTAACTGAGCGTTATGAGCAATTAGCCAAAAACCTGAAACCACATGCTGAGGTAAGCTATTTAACGGCGATGGCGAAGGCAGGTGAGTTAAACAAAATTGAGCTAAGCTTAATTAAAATGATAAAAAAACCGCTGCAACATAAAGACTTAGCACGTATTTTACGTACTAGTAGCGCTGGCGATGCACTCAAGTTGCAATCAAGTTTGCAGGATGTATTAAAAAAAGATACCGAAAATACAGATTTACTATTAGCCCTTGCATGTTTAGCAAATGCTCACGGTGAATACGACTTAGCTGCGCGTGTGTTTGATAAAGCGCTTAATGCTGATAACCGCCATGCCTATTTGCAGCAAGCGGTTCTTAGTTATAGTAAGAGTGCCCAACCAGAAAAAGCATTGGTACTCTATCAATAATTTTACTTCAGCCGGCAAAGGAGCAATGGCTTGAAAAACTTATTTACACTGACAATAAGTATTGCAGTTGCTTACTTTCTTACAGGGTATTTAAGTAATTCTTTGCTGGCGATTGATGGTTATGCGGTTGCAGCGTGGCCGCCTGCAGGTATTGCGCTTGCCAGTATCTTACTGCTTCGAAATCGTGCTCTGCTAGGAGTTTTACTAGGGGCGTTCTTTGTAAACCTTATTCACCTTGATAAAGTCACTGATATTTTTCACTGGCAAATGATGTTGCAAGCTATTGGTGTGACAAGTGCATCAACATTTCAGGCTTGGCTTGCCTATTACATTATAATTCATGTAGTTAAACGCCCGATTGAGTTATCGTCATTAAAGCAAAGTATGATTGGCTTAATGATAGGTGGCCCTTTGTGTAGCTTGATTGCAGCATCAATTGGCACCGGCTTATTGGTCATTAATAATGTTATTCCGAGTTATGCGGCGCTTAATAATTTTATCGCATGGTGGATTGGCGACAGCATTGGGGTGCTGATTTTCACACCATTAATTTTAGCGGCATTTAGTTACCACCACACTCGTCAACGGCTGCAAATCATTGTGCCGTCGTTATTAATTTATGTGGTTATTTGTGTCAGCTTTTATGGTGCAGCCAGTGTAAAAAAAGACAAAGACTTACAGCGCCAGCAAGCAAAAGTCAGTGCAATTCATACTAATCTTGAACACCAAGTTGATGAAATTAAATCGCATTTATCTTTATTAGCTACTTTTTTTGCTAGTAGTGACATGGTTGATTTTGATGAATTTAAGCGTTTTACAACAAGGCAACTACAATATAGCAAAGAAATCCTTGCCCTTGAGTGGGCACCTAAAGTTATTCACTCACAACTAAATAACTATCAAAGTCTACTGCGTGATGAACTGGGTGCTGATTACTACGTGAAAGAAAAAAATGCAGCAGGACAGTGGCAGCCGGTAAGTAAGCGAGCAGTCTATTTTCCGGTGCAATATATTCATCCATTAGTAGGGAACGAACCAGCGCAAGGCTTTGATTTGGCTTCAAACGAGTTACGTAAACAAGCGTTAACTGACTCTCGGTTAATTAAAAATGTCACCGTCAGTGAGCCTATTACTTTGATGCAAGGTGATGGTAACGAAAAGGGCGTTTTATTCTTTAACCCTGTTTATTCAGACATTAATCATCAGGTCGGCTTTCGGGGTTATGTTGTTGCTGTGGTTAATTTAGAGTTGCTGGCACAAACACTAAATTTTAATCAAAATACTGAGATTGAAACCAGTTTTTTTGATGTTACCGATGGTACTAACCCTGTCGAGATTTACAGCCCACACCGTGTTGGTACAACCGCTATTGCGAGCTTTAATTTTATTATTGGCGAGCGCGTTTGGCAGGTGAAATTATGGGAGTCAGTAGCGCAGTCGTCATGGCTGCCTTATTGGCTAGCGCAAATAGTCGGTATGCTGTTTGTTTGGTTATTGATCACATTTTTGATTTCAGTAACCGGTACTAATATTCAAATTCGTCAGCAAGTAGCGAAACAAACTCAAAGCCTTCGCGAAGAAAAACTAAAAGCCGATAAAGCCAGCCAAATTAAAAGTGAGTTCTTGGCGAATATGAGCCATGAAATACGCACACCTATTAATGGTATAAAAGGTTTGCATTATTTAGCAATGCAAGAGCCTGACTGGCAACAAGCCCGTGGTTATATTGATCAAGCCGATGGTGCATTGAATGTACTATTACGGGTAATCAATGATGTTTTAGATTTTTCTAAAATAGAAGCGGGGCGATTGGAGCTACATCAAGAACCCATCGATGTGAATGCGTTGGTTAATGAACTGACTAACTTATTGCAGTTTGAACTTAATTCCCGTGCTTTAAAGTTTAAGGTTGAGTTTGATGCATCTGCGCACTTATTGATCCACACCGACCCAATTCGTTTAAAACAAGTATTATTAAACCTGTTAAACAATGCGGTGAAGTTCACTCAAGAAGGCACGATTACATTACGTATTTGGCAGCAGGGTAAATTTACTTACTTTAGTGTTATTGATACTGGCATCGGCATCAGTAAAGAGGCGCAGCAGCGCCTGTTTAAACCATTCTCACAAGCCGATAGCTCAACCTCTCGTCGCTTTGGTGGCACAGGTTTAGGCTTGAGTATTTGCCAAAAACTCATTGTTATGATGGGAGGCGAGATAAGCCTCAGTAGCTCTGAGGGGCAAGGTTCAACGTTTACAATTTCGCTGCCATTTGAGTCCCCTCTTGAAGAGGTGATTCATAGCGACGATGAGTTAGCTGATATCGATGTGACAGCTGTTTCATTTGCTGGCGATACAATTCTATTGGTTGAAGATAACCCATTGAATCAACATGTGGCGAGTTCGATTTTAAAAACTAAAGGTTGCCAACCTGATATCGCTAAAGATGGCCACGAGGCTATTAAGATGATCAGTGAAAAAAGCTATGACCTTGTACTCATGGATATTCAAATGCCGAATATGGATGGCTTACAAGCGACTAAGGTTATTCGCAACGAGTTACTGATCACCGATTTACCGATTATTGGCTTATCGGCAAATGCCCACGATGATGATCTTAAGAAAGGTTTAGCCAGTGGTATGAATGGTTATTTAACTAAACCAATTGATGCTGATAAACTTTTTAAAACCTTGTGGCATTTTTTGCATAATGCTAGCGGCCATTAAAGCAGACATTTGACCTCAAAAAAGTAAATAAAATCATCTAAACTTGAAATATCGCCGTGGGTACGTATGATCCGCGCAAATTTACTGAACCTGAGTGCTAATTATGATCAATAACAAACTCCCTTTGCTTGATATTCACCGTCATCTAGATGGTAATGTTCGCCCACAAACGATCTTAGACCTTGGTCGTCAGTTTAATCTTGAATTACCTGCTGACAACATTGAAGCGCTTATTCCGCACGTACAGGTTATCGACCCTGAACCAAATTTAGTGGCATTTTTACAAAAGCTTGATTGGGGTGTAAAAGTACTGGGTGATTACGATGCTTGTCGTCGTATTGCTATCGAAAACGTTGAAGATGCGATTGCCCAAAACCTCGATTACGTTGAGCTTCGTTTTAGTCCATATTATATGGCGCAAAGCCAAGGCTTACACCCGCAAGGAGTTGTCGAAGCGGTGGTTGATGGTGTAAAAAGTGCGTGCCAAAACGCGCCAATTAAAGCTAACTTAATCGGCATCATGTCGCGTACATATGGCACCAAAATCTGTCAGCAAGAGCTTGATGCGCTACTTGCTTTTAAAAATGATTTAGTGGCGGTTGATTTAGCTGGCGATGAAATTGGTTTCCCGGGTGAGCTATTTGTTGATCATTTTAAACAAGTTCATGATGCATACTTAGCTGCCACGATTCATGCCGGTGAAGCACGCGGTAGCGAAAGCATTTGGCAAGCAATTAACGAGCTTGGTGCAACGCGTATTGGTCATGGTGTAAAAGCAATTGAAGATGCTGCACTAATGGATTACTTACGTGATAAGCGCATTGGTATTGAGTCTTGCTTAACCAGTAACATTCAAACCAGTACTGTTGCTGAGCTTGCAAAACACCCGCTAAAAACCTTCTTAGACCATGGTATTTTGGCATCGATTAATACTGATGATCCGGCCGTTGAAGGTATTGAAATAGCGTATGAGTATCAAGTAGCAGCACCTGCGGCAGGGTTAAGCCAAGCCGATATGGAAAAAGCGCAAGCTAATGCGCTTGAAATTGCTTATTTAAGCGATGCAGATAAAGCGGCTTTAAAACAGTTAGCTGCTAATCGTTAAGCAGCTAACTTATACTTGGTGCTCTTGGCATGAAACGTAGTTTTCATATAATGCCTTGAGCACGTCACCTCGGCTGATCATGCCAACAACCTTACCACCCTCGATAACTGGGTAATTCTTTGGCTTACCCGTTTTCATGGCATCAGCCAACTCAATGATATTTTGATCGCTACTCACGGTAACAACATCGGTGCGCATGAGTTGTTTTACCTTTACCACGCCATCGCAGAAATAACTGTTTTGCATGAGCGGTTGCAGCAGCTCTTGTTCTGAAATAAAGCCAACTAAACTTTTGTTGTCATCGAATACAGGTGCGCCTAGTAATTTAAACTTTTGCAGCTCGCTAATCGCGGTGGTCATTTCAGTTTCAGGCGTAATGTGTGGCAACTTACGTTGCATAAAGTCTTGTACTTTTGTATTTAGCATTTGGGTCTCTCCCCATCGTTATTCTAAACAGAGTATGGTCAAGGAAATGCAGTTTGTGAAATCGTTTAGACGGATTAAGGCGATAGGTAAAACAAATAAAAAAGGCATCCAATTGGATGCCTTAAAAATAATCTGTATGAGTTAGTTATTTAATGAATGCAAATGCATCAGCGTACATGTTCTCACGTACCGCACCATGGTTAATAAAATCATCGCGAACCACGCCAATCATGTCGAAGCGGCCTGCCATGTAAATATCGTATGGTTCTAAAGACACTATATCTTCCATAACGGCCTTGTGGACGTAACCGGTTTTGCCAGTCCAGCTTTGCGGCGCATTTTCAACCACTGGAATGTATTGGAAATGTGGGTTGCTGTTTGCCCATGCTTGCATTTCATCATGAGCATAAAGCGCAGCTTGCTCACGAACACCCCAGTAAAATAATACAGGGCGCTCACAGCCAATTTCAGCAAGGTGATCAGCCATTGATTTGGCATAAGAAAAACCAGTACCGCCAGCAAGTAGAATAATTGGGCGCTCACCCTCAACTCGCAGCTGTGATACACCTAAACCCACTTCAACATTAACTTGCTGTTGCTCTGTATGTGCTTGACGTAAATGATCAAGCGCTTGCATTGCATACGAATCAGCACCTGCGGCACCAATATGTAGTTCAATTTGGTCAGTTTGTGAAGGGCGGCTTGCAATAGAAAAGGCACGCTTATCTTTTTCGCCTAATACAAGTTGCATATATTGGCCTGCCTCGAATGACACAGGTTGCTGTGGTTTCAAAATGACCTTATGTACATGGTCTGTAAGCGGGCTGATCGCAACAACGTCAGCGAGTAATGTTTGCATAGTTTACCTTTATAAGCACAGAAGCAAATTCGGTTATGAATCGCACTCATAACCGTTAAATTTTGAGCAGTTTAACATAGTCACAGCCTAGAGAATATCTAAGCTGTCCCATAATTCATCAACACGTTCTTTGATTTTTGGATCCATAACAATGGGCTCACCCCATTCACGATCTGTTTCGCCTGGCCATTTATTGGTTGCATCCATGCCCATTTTTGAGCCAAGGCCCGAAACTGGCGATGCAAAATCTAAATAATCAATTGGCGTGTTTTCGATCATCGTCGTATCGCGAGCAGGGTCCATACGCGTTGTAATGGCCCAGATCACGTCGTTCCAATCACGTGCGTTTACATCATCATCGCAAACAATCACGAACTTGGTATACATGAATTGACGTAAGAAAGACCACACCCCCATCATCACGCGCTTGGCATGACCTGGGTATTGTTTTTTCATCGTGACCACAGCCATACGATAAGAACAGCCTTCAGGTGGTAGATAAAAATCTACAATTTCAGGGAATTGCTTTTGCAGAATTGGTACGAACACTTCGTTCAATGCAACCCCGAGTACTGCTGGCTCATCTGGTGGACGGCCAGTGTAAGTGCTGTGATAAATTGGGTTTTCACGATGTGTAATGTGAGTGACCGTCATCACCGGAAACTCGTCTACTTCGTTGTAGTAACCTGTGTGGTCGCCATAAGGGCCTTCTGGAGCTGTTTCACCTGGCATAATATAACCTTCAAGCACGAACTCTGCGGTAGCAGGCACTTGTAGGTCATTTGAAACCGATTTAACAACTTCAGTTTTACTACCGCGTAGTAAACCAGCAAATGCATATTCGCTTAGGGTGTCTGGTACTGGTGTTACAGCGCCTAAGATTGTCGCAGGGTCGGCACCTAATGCGACAGATACAGGGTAAGGTTCGCCTGGGTGCTCTTTACACCATTCACGAAAATCTAATGCGCCACCGCGGTGCGATAGCCAACGCATAATAATTTTGTTTTTACCCAATAGCTGCTGACGGTAAATGCCTAAGTTTTGGCGCTTTTTATAAGGCCCTTTGGTAACCGTTAGACCCCATGTGATCAAGGGAGCAGCATCACCCGGCCAGCAATGTTGGATAGGCAGCTTAGTTAAGTCAACATTATCGCCTTCAAGTATAACTTGCTGACAAGGCGCTTTTTTTACTTCTTTAGCTGGCATATTCAGTACTTGTTTGAATACTGGGATTTGCCCTAGTGCCTCTTTAATGCCTTTTGGTGGCTCAGGCTCTTTTAGAAAAGCTAATAACTTACCAACTTCGCGCAGTTCACTGACATCATCTTGGCCCATACCCATCGCTACACGTTTGGGCGTACCAAAAAGGTTAGCAAGAACGGGAATGGTGTGACCTTTAGGGTTTTCGAATAACAGAGCAGGGCCTTCTGCACGTAACGTACGGTCGGCAATTTCGGTCATTTCAAGGTAAGGATCAATTTCTTGTTTGATCCGCTTTAACTCACCTTTTTGTTCTAATAACTCGATAAATTCGCGAAGATCTTTGTATTTCATTATAGCCGCTTAAACGCTGAATAAACTGTCGCTATTATACTCAAAACCACTGATTAAGCTAATTTAGCCACGAAAGCTTTTGCTATTACTGGGTTAAGCTACATTGGTACTTTTTACCTCTTAAAATCAGCATGGCTTCATCGCCTTTAGACCAAAACAGCACATTATCGGCACTGTATTTAACCCCAGAGCCGCTTACTTGGCGATTGAGTAAATATTCACTCTCCTTAAATGTCAGTCTGGCTTCCTCATCATTGTACTCAACGATACTGGCGCTGAGGGTCTCATCGCACAGATAGTTGCTCGGTGCACTTTGCTCAGCACATGCGCACAAGGTAACTAAAGCGAGCCCCGAGAGAAGTGGTTTAATCATAGAAACACCTCTATTTTTGAATGAGCTATAAGCCTAACAAAGAAAAATTAACCGTTGGTGAAAATGGCAGGATAAGTTATGTTGATAGTGTATTTAATGGGCAAGGAAAAACCATGGCAGGCACAAATTTACTAACCTTACTTGATGATATTACAACACTTTTAGACGACATTGCGACGATGAGTAAAGTCGCAACAAAAAAAACAGCAGGGGTGTTAGGTGATGATCTGGCTCTTAATGCTCAGCAAGTTACAGGGGTAACTGCCGATAGAGAGTTGCCAGTGGTTTGGGCTGTGGCAAAAGGCTCGTTTATCAACAAAGCCATCTTAGTGCCCGCAGCGTTATTGATTAGTGTTTGGTTGCCTTGGTTAATCACTCCGCTGTTAATGGTTGGCGGGCTGTTTTTGTGTTTTGAAGGTGCAGAGAAAATTATCGAAAAGCTGTTTGGTCACGCTCAACAAGAAGATGAAAGTGTGGTTGAACAACAAGACTTACAAGAATACGAAAAGCAAAAAATCAAAGGAGCAATCCGTACTGATTTTATCCTCTCTGCAGAAATTATAGTGATAACGCTAGGTACGGTTGCTGGCGCAACGCTGGTTAATCAAGCTTTAGTGCTCAGTGTAACCGCAATTATTATGACCATTGGCGTGTATGGGTTAGTTGCTGGGATTGTTAAACTTGATGATGCTGGTTTGTATTTACTGCAAAAAGCGCAGCAAAGTGGCGGTAAGTTTAAAGAGCTTGTAGGTAAGTTTTTACTTGCTGCAGCGCCTAAGTTAATGCGCTTTTTAGCCTTTGCAGGAACGGTTGCTATGTTCTTAGTTGGCGGTGGCATATTGGTACATGGGATCCCTGTTTTGCATCACGCCAAGCAAGGTAGCACCGAGTTTGTAACGGATTTAGTTGGCAAAACTGGGGAGTTGGCTACGCCGATTATGTTTGATGGTTTATTGGGCGTTTTGGCTGGGGGGATCGTCGTTTTAATGATGGAGCTTTGGCGTAGAATTCTTCGCAAGTAAATATTGAAAGAGTCTTTTTTGTTAAAGGTTTGTAGCAAATATAGGGGCTTTGCTTT
Source organism: Pseudoalteromonas sp. MB47 (assembly GCF_011319765.1). Classification (NCBI taxonomy): domain Bacteria; kingdom Pseudomonadati; phylum Pseudomonadota; class Gammaproteobacteria; order Alteromonadales; family Pseudoalteromonadaceae; genus Pseudoalteromonas; species Pseudoalteromonas sp. MB47. Next base: position 75,872 of record NZ_VFBD01000030.1, read on the forward strand.
ATTATTGCTCAGTTAAAAATAACAATTAAATCGTTAAATGGAGTTAATCATGTCTCGATACCTCACTTTTGTGCTGGGGCTAGCGTTATTTACGCTGTCATTTACCAGCTTCGCTAAATCTGCAAAATTATCAGTAGAAGATTTCAGTAAAGGTAATGACTTTAGTCGTGTAACTATCTCTCCTGATGGCAACTACGTCGCAGCTATAAAAAAACACGAAGGTAAAAATTCACTCATCATTGTTGATACAACCAAGTTTGCCGTAACCCATGCGGTTGCTTTTCCGGGTAATGCACAGGTTGGCGAATACCATTGGGTTAACAATGAGCGTGTTATTCTTGAAAAAGAGTATTTAAAGGGCTGGCAAGATACGCCTATTTATTATGGTGAGCTATTTGCTGTGAATGTTGATGGTAGCCGTGGCGCATATGTAATTGGTTATCATGGTGAACAGCAAACTGGTACTCGGTTAAAGAAGCAAACACCAGTTCGAGGAACGTCATATCTTTTAGATCCCTTACTTCATGATGATAAAAAAGTTTTGGTTGTCACTTACCCATGGACAGCAACCAATGAGCCAACAACCGTTGTTTATGAAGTCGATGTTTACCGCGGTCTTCGCACTTTAATTACGCGCTCACCTGCACCTATGGGGCGTTTTTTAACAGATCATGATGGTAATGTTCGTATCGCCGTATCAAGTGACGATTATCTAAACGCGACAATTCATGTTCGAGAGCCTGAAGGCGGTTTTTGGAAAGAGCTTGATACAAAAGGTATTAATTACACCGATATTACATTAAAGGCATTTGATAAATCAGGTGAGTCTGTATATGCCACTGCATCAAAGGATGGGGAAGCAGAAAGTCTAATTAAGATTAACCTAAAAACGAAAGAAGTGACGAAAATCTTCCAGGATAAGCATGTTTCACCGTCACATATTTGGGTTGATGAAATCTCTAAGGAACTATTTGCTATAGAAACCGAGGCTGACTACCCAAGTTATGCGTTTGTTGATAGCGATTCACCTAAATCACAGCGCCTTAAAGATTTATTAGGTGCACTACCCGGCAGTCAAGTACAGTTAGTCAGTAGTACAGAAGATGATACAAGGAATATTATTTTCGCATCGAGTGATATAAACCCTGGGCAATATTATTTATATGACGCGAATACCAATAAGTTACGTTTATTATTTTCTACTAGAAGCTGGATAAGTCAAGATGATATGGCACAAACTACGCCGCTACGCTTCAAAAGCCGTGATGGTTTAACAATTTTAGCTTATTTAACTATACCAAACGGTAAAGCTGAGAAAAACTTACCCTTAGTTGTTATGCCGCATGGTGGTCCAATTGCACGTGATTACTGGGGCTATGATCCAGAAGTGCAAATGTTAGCCAATAAAGGTATGGCAGTACTTAAGGTTAACTTTCGTGGCTCGGAAGGGTTTGGTGTGAACTTCCAAGAAGCCGGTTATCGTCAGTGGGGACAAAACGTTCAGCACGACATTATTGATGGTGTGAAATTATTGATTAATGACGGCACAGTTGATAAGGATAATATTTGCATTATGGGAGCCAGCTTCGGTGGTTACTCTGCACTACAAAGCGCGATTATCGAGCCAGATATGTTCAAGTGTGCAATAGGCCTGATGGGGGTTTACGACTTGCCTCTTATGTATGAAGAAGGTGACACGCAAGCAAGTAGTTATGGTGTTAATTATCTAAAAACAGTGATTGGTACTGATGAGGCTGAGTTAAAAGCATTCTCGCCAGCTTATAATGTCGATAAGCTAAAAGCACCTGTTCTTATTGTGCATGGTGGTGAAGACGAACGTGCGCCAATTGAGCAAGCAGAATCATTAGAAGCCGCTTTGAAAAAAGCTAAGCACCCATATGAAATCACTATTCTAGATGATGAAGGTCACGGTTTTTATAAAGAAGAGCACCGCACTCTTTACTATAAAAAAGTATTGGCTTTTTTAGATGATCATTTAAAGCTTTAATGAAAAGTGCCGGCGAGCAAGCTCGCCGGCAAGGATTTAGCACGGGAACGTAAGCGTGCTAGTGTGCAAGGTCTTCTTTTAAGTTGTACAAACTCAAAAGATGATTCGTTCATTAAGCAATGAAGCCTAGTTGCAATTTAAAACAGAGCAGGAGAGTGACTCTGTTATTGCTAATAAGCATTTATAAAACCAACAAAGTAATATAAATACTGTGTAATACAAAAATGTTATAACATAACAAAAATAAAGTAAATAGCGAGAGTCATATTATTAGGCTGGTTTCTTCTGCGTGATATTTATGGGTAACAGATTATTGAGTATTCAACTTACTACAATCGTAACTCAAGCATAGCTCTGCGAGCTCAACCTTTGCTTTAGGATTCCCTTGTAAGGTGGCTTTGTTGAGCCAGTAAGCTGCTTTTTCGTTATTCACATTTGTCCCTTGGCCATCGCGATACATCTGACCCAAGTTTAATTGCCCCCATGAATAACCATCTTCCGCAGACAGGGTAAAACTTTTCAACGCTTCCTCGTATAAGCCATCTTTGAAGTAAGTGATCCCCTCCTGATTATGTTTATCGAGCTTAACGCCCGTATATAAAGGCTTAGGTCTAGGCGGGTGCATAACAAAACCACCAAATAAACTATAAAGCTCAGGTCGCATAATCTTATATATGCTGCCTTCATCATAAAGCTGCTGTATTTGTGATTTACTGAAAGTCAGGGTTTTACTAGAAAAGTAATCATCTTGAACTAGCATGCTGGTTCGCATCGCAATCTCGATGTCTTTATTGTACTTGTAAGTGTAGTTAGCAACTCTAAAAGTCATGTTCTTGTCATCCAACTCAACGAGCTGAGCTACTTTTAGGTTGTTAATACGTTTTGGTTTGCCAGTAAATTTATCCGAATATACAAAATAGGTATCAAACAACTTTGGCTCGTTTAGGTAAGTTTGCTCGTTCTCAGTTTGTTCATTCGCTCCGATTAATGCTTTTGCTAATAGGTAAACGATGATGAATAGGCCAATAAAGTACTTTATAAACGACGCTAACTCTAAGGTTGGTAATGTATACCAAGGCGCAGGAGTAGCATAGCCACAGTCATCACATTGTCTTTGATAATTAATAGAAAGTGGCATGATGGGCAAAATAGTAAAGCGCAAAACTTTACTGTGATTGCTTAAAGAATAATGTTCACTATGACAGTGAGGGCACGTTTTTTGTTTTTTATAAAAAACATCAGCGGGTGCGGTATTAAATAGAAGCATCGTTTCTTCCTGAATATTGCTATCAATAAACTAGAACAAATGCAGAGAGTTAGAAAGCACCAAACTGTAAGCAAATATGAATTAAATATGCTGAACAATGTTTTCGTTTAGAGAAACAGCCCATTCTCTGCTATGATCCACAGCATCTTCGAGGATGTCCCTCAATTATCAAGTTTGGAATATTACTGTGACCGCTACTGCTTTTTCATCTTTGGCTTTGCCGCAAGAGCTAACCGATAACTTATCAACTTTAGGTTATACGCAAATGACGCCTGTGCAAGCGCAAAGCTTGCCAGTGATCTTGCAAGGCAAAGATATTATTGCCCAAGCTAAAACAGGGTCGGGTAAAACGGCTGCATTTAGTCTAGGTGTGCTAGCTAAGTTAAATGTGAAACGCTTTCGTATTCAGTCTCTCATTTTATGTCCAACCCGAGAATTAGCAGAGCAGGTAGCGGAAGAAGTTCGTAAGCTAGCCCGTGGTATTCATAACATTAAAGTTTTAACCTTATGTGGCGGTGTGTCTATTGGTCCACAAATTGGCTCATTAGAGCATGGTGCGCATATCATTGTTGGCACGCCAGGTCGTGTTGATGACCATATTCGCAAAGGCACATTGCGCTTAAATGATGTTGAAACCTTGGTGTTAGATGAAGCTGATCAAATGCTAGATATGGGTTTCCAAGATACCCTTGATGCTATTGTTGAGAGTATTCCAAATCAACGCCAAACATTATTGTTTAGTGCGACTTATCCAAAATCAATTGCTGCGATAGCTGAGCGAGTGCTTAGCAATCCAGAAATGATTAAGGTTGAAGAAGAGCAAACAAAAAGTACAATAAAGCAATACTTTTATAAGCTAGATAACAACAAGCAGCGCTTTAATACATTGAAGCTGTTGTTATTAAAGTTCCAGCCAGAAAGCTGTGTGGTTTTTTGTAACACCAAGGTTGAAACTCAACAGATTTGTGATGACCTTTATGCTGAAGGGTTTAGTGCGGTTGCCTTACACGGTGATTTAGATCAACGTGAACGTGAGCGCACTTTAATTCGCTTTGCTAATAAAAGTGCCTGTATTCTGGTTGCAACGGATGTTGCTGCGCGTGGCTTAGATATCAACGATATGGACATGGTAGTGAACTACCACCTCGCGCATGACCCTCAAACCCATGTACACCGTGTTGGTCGTACTGGTCGAGCAGGTAAAAAGGGTATTGCATGTTCTATTTATGGTGAAGCAGAGCAATTTAAAGTGGCACAAATTGGCGACCACTATGAGCGCGACTTTGACCCTGAACCAATTCCGCCATTTAGCTTGCTCGAAAAGCCTGCTTATAAGCCAACCATGGCGACAATTATGATTGATGCTGGCAAGAAGCAAAAAATTCGTGCCGGTGATATTTTAGGTGCATTAACTGGTAAAGAGGGAATTGCTGGTCATCAGGTAGGTAAAATTAACGTACTTGATAATGTGGCCTTTATTGCTGTTGAGCGAGCAGCTGCAAAACCTGCATTACGCAAATTGACCGAAGGTAATATTAAAAAGCGCAAGATCCGTGCGCGACGTTTGAGTCGGTAATCTGGTTAATTATGAGCAGCTAGCTTTAAGTTGCTCATATTCGAGTTGTATTCTCTTAAACTCAATTGCACAGCCTTGGCGGTCTGGGTGGTGTTTTAACGCTAGTTGTCGCCAACGCTTTTGTAACTGTTTTTCCGAAAAATCAGTAGGTAGCTGCCACGCCTGTTGTAATTGTATTAGCTGCTGCTGAGGTAATGAGTGAATGGCCTTTTTTGGGCTAAATGACGAAAAGCGCTGCCAAAAATCAGTTAACAACGCATCAATTTCATCGCTTGTTGTATCAAAGTTTTGCCAATCTAAATAATAACCCCGTAGCGGGTCATGACTTTCTAATGCGTTACTTGTTTGCTTACTAATAAGTTCAATATGTAAAGAGGCAATCTCTAGCTGTTGCTCTGGCGCAAGTTGTGCTTGCAGTTGATACAAGCCATTCATAACTAAAAAGTTGCGTTTAAACAGATCTTTTTGTGGGTCTGCGTCTAATGATTCTATTTTTCCAGATTCACTAAGTGCGCTGGCAAGCGTATGAACCTTCCAAACAGGCTGTTCCAAAAGGAGGTAAAAAATCTCATCAATCAGTGGGTTAACCATTGTTCGCAAGCCTGACTTTGGTGTAATCTAAATGTGTGTACGCTATCACAGCTAAACAATTGAAACTACAAAGTTGCTCTGAGATAAATATTTAGCATTATAAAATTAGCATAAAAAGCCAAGTATAAGATTAGGGATATTAAATATATGCTCGCACCTACACGTTTAAGCATACTTTGTTCAGCGTTTTTTTGCTGTTTTTTCGTTATGCCCTTCAATTTGGCTGCAAATTCATTATTTGAGCAATTCACACAACAAGAACAGTGGGAAGATAAGCATCAACTAGGGTTACAGTTAATTTCACAAGGTTCACTGAGTAATGAGCAAACTCTTGATGTTTATATGCAATTAGCCGATTTAGCATTAGAGAAAGACTTATTTTCTAAAGCAATTGAAAATTACCAAAAAGTTGAGTTATCTACATCATTTGATACCAATCCGGAGCGTTTCTTTCGTGCAATAAAAATGCAAGGAGTGACCTACTATTATCAAGGTTTGATGCAACAGGCGCTAATAGCGTACTTAAAAGCGATACCTTTTGCTGAAAAAATGCCTGACCCACTAGCTAAAGCCAATTTAATGAGCAATATTGGTCTCGCTTATTTTGATATGTTTAATTTGAATCAAGCTTTAAATTACTACAAACAGGCCAAAGATATTTATGAGCAACATGGTAGTGAGCAAGATAAAGCTGATATTTTGCATAACATTGCCGGAATATATATTCGACTTTCAAGTTACGAAGTTGCTCTTGAAATGTACAGAGAAACATTAAATATATTCCAAAGTTTAGGTGATATGGATGGTGTCGCTCAATCCTATGGAAATATGGGGGTAGCTTATTCTGAGCTTGGGCAGTATCAACTCTCTTTGCATTATTATCAGCGTGCTTTGCGCTATTATCAAGAAACAAATAACGCCTATTTCTTGTCTTCTCGCCATGGCAACATTGCTAATGTTTATTTGCGCACGGGTGATTTAGAGCTTGCCTTAAGCCATGCCGAAAAAGCAATTGAGTTTGCAAAAAAAATTGACAACAAAGCCTTAGAGTTGGCCGGCGTGTTGTCACAAGCAAAAATTGAATTGTTACAGAATAAATTAACAAAAGCTGAATCCACTTTAACTACTTCAGTACAGATGGCAAAGGAGTACAAAGACGATTTACGTGTTCAAGATGGTATGGGAATGATGGCTTTAATTAAAGCAGGTCAAGGTGATTTTGCTACAGCCGTTGCGAATTTTGATAAGTTTGTTCGTTCATTTAACTCTGTTCAAAATGCCAAATTATTAAAGTCGATGGGAGAGTTACAAAGCCAGATACAAGCAACTCAGCTCAATCAAGAAATAATCGAACTAAAGCAACGTCAACAAGTACAAGATCTCGAAATGTCCAAACAACGACAGTTGGGCATTATGCTATTCATCTTATTCGTTATGCTGGTGGTAACAGGTATTACTGTATACCGTCGTAGTATTGAAAAAGGCGCTAAAGAGCAGCTTTCTTTAATGGTGGCAAAACGAACAAAAGAACTTGAAGAAACAGCAGAAAAATTGCGCAGAGCTAACGAAATAAAGAGTCAATTTTTAGCAAATATTAGTCACGAAATTCGTACGCCGCTAACTGCAATTTTAGGGCAAACAGATAATTTAATTAATGGTTATTATAAACCAGAGCACTTAAATGATGAACTTGCTGTTATCCAAAAACAAAGTGATCATTTAAAAGAGCTAATAAATGACGTGCTAGATATCAGTAAAATTGAAGCTAACAAGCTAGAGCTTAGCCTAAAAGAGGGGGATTTAGTTCGGTTGCTTACAGATGTCCATTCTATGCTTAGTGGTCAGGCTAAAGATAAAGGGTTGAACTTTGCATTTCATAATGAACTTGGTGAGCAATATTATAGCTTGCTCGACTTTACCCGCATTAAACAAATCCTTATTAACCTGTGTGCAAATGCAATTAAGTTTACAAACCAAGGCGAAGTCGAGTTAAAGGTTTCGCGTGTTGAGCAAGGTGTGTGGTTTTATGTTACCGACACTGGTATTGGCATGAATGCCGAGCAACTGAATCAAATATTTGACTGCTTTAGCCAAGGTGACAATAGTATTAGTCGCCGTTTCGGTGGTACTGGACTTGGATTAAGTTTATCGCAACAGCTTGCAATGATGATGGGTGGTTATATAAGTGTTGAAAGTGAGCTGAACCAAGGTAGCGTGTTCTCATTTTACTTACCTTGTAAAGAGTATATACCAAGCTCTGACATCATTGAGCCTGCAAAACTCGAACAACATGCTGCCAATGGCTTATCTGGCAAAGTGCTGCTAGCTGAAGATCATCCAGATAACCGCCGTCTAATTTCTCGCTATTTAGAATCTATGGGACTTGAAGTGATTGCTGTAGAAAATGGTGAGCAAGCCGTTGAGCAGTGTTTAAAGGAGTTTCCCGATGTTGTGTTGCTTGATATTCAGATGCCAGTGCTTGATGGTTTAAGTGCGCTTAAACTATTACATGAATGTGGGTTTACACAGCCCGTATATGCGTTAACGGCTAATGCTATTAGTCACGAAATCGACGGTTATCTTCAAGCGGGATTTACAGGTTATCTTGCTAAGCCAATTGATAAAAAGGTGTTTTACACGCAACTTGCTAAGCATTGTAAGAAGGACGCCGTTACAATTAAGTCTCAGCATGATATGAGCGACTTAGTCGCTAGTTTTATTGCAAGTTTCGAGCACGAAAGCGCCTTAATACAACAACACTTTGCTGCTGATAAATACTTCGATTTGCAGCAGGATGCGCACCGCATTGGTGGTGCTGCAAAAATGTTTGCGTTAGATGAGGTGGCAGTGAGTGCAATGGCGCTTGAGTCTGCACTAAAACAGCAAAAATTATCAGACTTAACTAGCCTAGTTGCTCAGTTGCTTGAGCAGCTACATTGTGCTGCTGTAAGTCAAAATAACTCAATCTCTCCATCTTGATGATTTTTAGAAGAGTCGCTAGTTTGGATACGATCGCGATTTATACGCTGATTAGTATCGATATCTGGGAGAGCAATATGAAACAAAGACAGTTTGTCATCTATAGCGTGAGCTAAGCTAACTAAATCCTTACTGGACACAGCTTGAATTTGCGAACTTGAAAGTGCGTCTGAGTTTAATTCTACCATTGCATCAATACTAGCCTGGGCTTCGTCAGACATAGTACTTTGTATTGCGACTTGCTCATGAACGCCCTCTGAGTAGTTGCTGATAGCTAACATAGCCTGCTCTATTTTATTTGTTTCTTTTGTCGTTGCATCAGATAACTGTACTGTATTTTCAGCTTCCATGAGAGCTGTTTGCATCAGTTGATTTGCAAGTTTGGTGCTGTGTTGAATTTTAGCTACCATTTCACGCACTTCTTGGGTCGATTTACTCGTTCGTGCAGCTAAGTTTCTTACTTCATCTGCGACAACTGCAAAGCCTCGACCTTGCTCACCAGCGCGAGCTGCTTCAATTGCCGCGTTTAATGCCAAGAGGTTGGTTTGATCTGCGATGCCATTTATTACATCAATAATTGAGCCTATAGCATCACTGTCTTGTTTAAGTAATAAAATTTGTTCGCTTGTGAGATTTATATTATCAGCAAGTGTAATAAGGCTTGCTTGGCTTTTCTCTGAATCAGAACGAGTTTGTTGAACTGATTCTGTCGCGGCCAAAACCGATTGAAAGATTTCTTTCAAGCTATGATCAAGCTTTCTTGACACTTCAATCGTTCGATTTATTGTATTGGCTAAATCAATTCCATGTGCATTTTGTATTGTGGCTTTTTGAGTCATTGAGGCATAGGTGTCTCGCAGAGCATCTGCCATAGGAAGAAGCCGCGCAGATGAAGCTGAAACTTCACTAAGTAAATGCTCGACCATGGTTAGACTTGCATTTAATGCGTGACAGACCTCAGGTAATTGGCTGTCACTTTCATTAAACCGAAAAGTGAAGTCGATGCCATCTTTCGTTGTTATACAAGATACAAAATATTTAAGGTAGTCCTTTTGTTTGTCATTATCTTTATGTAGATAAATGATTAATAGCGACCAAGGAATGACTGAAACTAAGCCAAAAATGACTATTTCTTTCATAGATGAGTTGAAAATGATAAAGCTGGTAATACTGCCAATTAAGCTAACTACAAATAGAATAATTGCAATTTTTAAATGCGACATAGAGGATCCTTACCTTTATATCTAATCATTTATAGAACAATTATTCTTCAAATACCAATAAACTTATTCTGTAAAAGTATAACTTTTAAAGTGTTATGTGCTTAGTTTTAGGCAAAAAAAATGCCTGTATTAAACAGGCATTTTTTAAAAACTTAGTAATCGTTACTGTCGTTTCATTGAGTCAAAGAATTCATCATTGGTTTTGCTCATCGAAAGCTTATCAATTAAGAATTCCATTGCGTCAATTTCTGACATCTCATGAACGATCTTACGTAAGATCCACATCTTCTGTAGTTCATCAGGTTTAGTAAGTAACTCTTCGCGACGCGTACCTGAGCGGTTAAAGTCAATCGCTGGGAATACACGCTTTTCGGCAATCTTACGATTTAAGTGTAATTCCATGTTACCTGTACCTTTGAACTCTTCGTAGATAACTTCGTCCATCTTCGAACCTGTATCGATAAGAGCCGTTGCGATAATTGTTAAGCTACCGCCTTCTTCTACGTTACGAGCTGCACCAAAGAAACGCTTTGGTTTGTGTAATGCGTTTGCATCAACACCACCGGTTAATACCTTACCTGATGAAGGGATCACCGTATTGTAGGCACGAGCTAGACGTGTGATTGAATCAAGTAAGATAACCACGTCTTTTTTATGCTCAACAAGGCGTTTTGCTTTTTCAATTACCATCTCGGCAACTTGAACGTGACGACTCGCCGGTTCATCGAACGTTGAGGCAACTACTTCACCTTTTACAAGGCGCTGCATCTCTGTAACTTCCTCTGGACGTTCGTCGATAAGAAGAACCATCAGTTCACAATCAGGCTGGTTGTAGCTGATCGATTGCGCAATGTTTTGCAGTAGCATGGTTTTACCCGCTTTCGGCGGAGCAACGATAAGCGCACGTTGACCTTTACCAATTGGTGATGCTAAATCAAGTACACGTGCTGTGATGTCTTCAGTGCTACCGTTACCACGCTCCATACGTAAACGTTCGTTTGCGTGTAGTGGGGTAAGGTTTTCAAATAGGATTTTTGTGCGAGAGTTTTCAGGTTTGTCGAAGTTTACTTCATTTACTTTTAATAGTGCGAAGTAACGTTCGCCGTCTTTAGGTGGACGAATAAGGCCTGAAATTGAGTCACCAGTACGCATGCTGAATCGACGGATTTGACTCGGTGATACATAAATATCATCTGGGCCGGCTAAGTAAGATGCTTCTGATGATCTTAAGAAACCAAAACCATCTTGTAAGATCTCTAGTACACCGCCGCCATAGATGTTTTCACCGCTTTTAGCGTGCGCTTTAAGGATGGCGAAAATGATGTCTTGTTTTCTTAAACGGGCTACGTTTTCGAGCCCCATGGACTCAGCTAAGTTTACAAGCTCTTTTATAGACTTGTCTTTTAATTCGCGTAAATGCATATTGGTGGGTTCTTTATTACAATTGTCATACTCAAAATCATCGTTTGATACATGAGTGAGGTTTGTTGGTATAACTAAGGATTAGTTGGCTTTATAAACTAGCAGGTCACTAGCAAGGCGTCCAGTCTTTAAACAAAATAAAGCTAAAAAAAGGGCAAAAAGCCCTTTTTTTATATTTTCATTAGATGTTGTTTTCTAAAAACTCTACTAATTGAGTCTTAGAAAGAGCACCAACTTTAGTTGCTGCAACTTGGCCATCTTTGAAAAGAAGTAATGTAGGGATACCACGGATACCGAACTTTGGTGGTGTGCCTGCATTTTGGTCGATGTTAAGTTTACCAACGGTAACTCGGCCATCAAACTCGCCAGCTACTTCGTCAAGAATAGGGGCGATCATTTTACAAGGTCCGCACCATTCAGCCCAAAAATCAACAAGTACAGGTTTGTCTGATTGTAGTACGTCAGCTTCAAAGCTATCGTCAGTTAATTGAATAATTTTCTCGCTCATTGCGATCTCCGATTAGTTAGGCGAAATATTTAATGCGTATTTAAACACTCTTGTTTCTTATTGCAAGTTTAAACGTTATGCTTAAACGCTATGACTAAGACACATTTGACCGATAAAAAGTTTTCAGACTTTGCTATCGCACCGGAAGTGGTTGCCGGTTTAACCGAAAATGGGTTTGAATATTGCACACCCATTCAAGCAAAATGCCTACCTTTTATTTGTGAAGGCCGCGATATTGCGGGCCAAGCGCAAACAGGTACGGGCAAAACGTTGGCGTTTTTAACCGCCACGTGCCATCGGTTATTACAATCTAGCAAAGCATCTAGTAAACATCCAAGAGCCCTGATCATGGCCCCAACAAGGGAGCTGGCGATTCAGATACACAAAGATGCAAAAATTTTAGCGCCACACTGTAATCTTAACTTAGGATTAGTATATGGTGGCGAAGATTACGAAAAACAACGTGCACAACTAGAAAAAGGCGTTGATATTTTAATTGGGACTACTGGACGCCTTATCGATTTATACAAGCAGGGCTGTTATACCCTCAATGAAATCGAGGTTGTAGTGCTTGATGAAGCAGATCGTATGTTCGATTTAGGCTTTATAAAAGATATTCGTTATATGTTTAGACGTATGCCAGAAACGTCTGAGCGATTAAACCTATTATTCTCTGCAACCTTGTCATATCGTGTGCAGGAATTAGCGTTTGAACATATGACTAACCCTGAGCATGTACAAGTTGAACCTGATGTAAAAACAGGTAAGCGTATTCAAGAAGAGCTATTCCATCCATCGCAAGATGACAAAATTAAGTTACTGTTAACTTTAATTGAAGAAGAATGGCCAGATAAAGCGATTGTGTTTGCAAATACGAAACACAGTTGTGAGAATGTTTATGCATGGATGAAAGCCGATGGTCACCGAGTTGGATTATTAACCGGTGATGTAAACCAGAAAAAGCGTCAATCAATTTTGGCTCAATTTACCAAAGGCGATTTAGACTTTTTAGTAGCAACAGACGTTGCAGCTCGTGGTTTGCACATCCCAGAAGTAAGTCATGTATTTAATTTTGATTTGCCAGATGATTGTGAAGACTATGTACACCGTATTGGTCGTACCGGACGTGCAGGTGCATCAGGACACGCTATTAGCTTTGCCTGTGAACAGTACGCCTATAATCTCCACGAAATTGAGCAATACATAGAACACAGCATTCCATTATCACATTATGATAAAAGTGCATTGCTTGATGATTTAACTAAGCCTACTATTCAGAAAAAGCGGAACTATTCTACAGGCCCACGTAATCGTAATAACAACGGACGTCGACCAAATAATAGTTACCAGAAATCGCGGTCGTGATAAACGGCCGTTATTGAAGACTTAGTAGTAACTAGAGGTTTTTGAACGGTGGGGCAACTTCAACCGCAAAAAAATGTGTATGCAGTAATCGACTTAGGATCAAATAGCTTTCATATGCTGATCGCTAAATCGATTGCTGGCGGTCTGCAAACGATCGGTCGAGTAAAACGTAAAGTAAGGCTTGCTGCAGGGCTTGATGAAAACAACGTCCTTAGCACTGAAGCCATGCAACGAGGTTGGGAATGCCTAGCCTTGTTTGCTGAACGTCTACAAGACATACCAAAGAAAAACATCACAATTGTTGCGACCGCAACTTTACGTCTTGCTATTAATGCTGATGTATTCAAGCATAAAGCTGAACAGATCCTTGGTCATAAAATCAATGTTATCAGCGGTGAGCTAGAAGCTAAGACAATCTATAAAGGTGTGGCTCATACCTCTGCTTGTAGCGGTAAACAACTGGTTATCGATATTGGCGGAGCCAGTACCGAAGTTGTTATTGGTCAGGGTTTTGATGCACTGCATTATAAAAGCCTGCACATGGGCTGTGTTACCTTCCTAGAACGCTACTTCAAAGATCAAAAGCTCAGTAACGAAAATTTTGCAGCTGCAATTAACGCGGCAAGTGAAGTGGTTGCAGAAATTGTCGATGAATACCAAGCAACTGGATGGCAAATTGCGAGCGGCGCGTCAGGCACAGTGCAAGCGATCCAAGAAATCATGGTTGCACAAAACCAAGATGAGCTTTTAACGCTTGATAAACTTCTCGCTATTAAAGAGCAATCAGTGCAATTTGAAACGATTGCTGATCTTGAGCTTGTTGGCTTGAGTGAAGAGCGCCGCCTAGTGTTTGTTTCTGGCCTCGCTATATTAATCGCCTTGTTTCAATCATTAGATATAAAACAAATGGGTCTTGCTCGCGGTGCATTGCGTGAAGGTGTTTTATATAGCATGGTGCCAGAGCTTCATAACCACGACATCCGCAAGCGTACAGTTGATGGTTTAATGAATCGCTATCATGTAGATCAAAAACAGGCTTGTCGTGTTGCGCAACTTGCGGAGCAGTTGGCTAAAAGCGTGATGGGGCAATGGCAATCGATCGATGAAAATGCAATTGCATTGCTAAGGACAGTAGCAAAATTGCACGAGATAGGCTTACTAATAGAGTATAAGCTTTATCATAAGCACACGGCTTACATTATAGAAAACACAGATATGCCTGGATTCTCGCAATCTGAGCATAAACTGATTACTGCTGTTGCTAGTGAGCATCGCGCTGATCTTGTTAAAAACAGTTTTGCTCACTTGGGCTGTCATCAAATACTCGCAGAATGCTTAACAAGAGTTGTGCGGATCGCTGTGATCTTATCAATGCGTCGCCAAGATGATGTACTACCAGCGATTGATCTCAGTGTTAATGAAAACACCCTTACACTGACATTTGATGGTGATTGGTTAAAATATCACCCATTAATGGCCAGTGAGCTGCAACTAGAGTCCAAGCTACAAGCAAAAGTAGGTTGGAAGCTCATAGTAAAATAACGTTAAAAGGCCCTTCGGGGCCTTTTTTAGTGCTATTTTTACCCGTTTCGTTCGTATTTTGCGCGAACAATCATTTTTTTCATAAAAACTTCAAAAAACAGTTGATCTCAATTCGGATCTCCCTATAATGCGCATCCACCGACACGGCGGACTGCTTACAAAAAAGCAAAACGACGAGTTGGTTGAGTCAAGTAAAACTGAGTTTTGAAAAAATAAACTTTTCTCAAAATTAAGTGTTGACAAAAATAACGGCTTGCGTAGAATGCACAGCCCTTGAGACGCAAAAGTATCTCAAACGTTCTTTAACAATATAAAGCAATCATCTGTGTGGGCACTCGTACAGGTTGAGTTCTAACAGCGAAGCTTAGTTTACTAAGTGGAGCAAACAAATTTAGAGTCTCAAATGTAACTGAGTGACTTCATAGTCAATTCGATATCGAAAGGTATCAAATTCAGAATTCATTGAGCATGGTTTGAAGTTTACTTCAAACAAAAAAACTTTTAATTGAAGAGTTTGATCATGGCTCAGATTGAACGCTGGCGGCAGGCCTAACACATGCAAGTCGAGCGG
>NZ_VFBD01000029.1:0-317003 GCF_011319765.1 Pseudoalteromonas sp. MB47
CTGAAAGTGCTTTACAACCCGAAGGCCTTCTTCACACACGCGGCATGGCTGCATCAGGCTTGCGCCCATTGTGCAATATTCCCCACTGCTGCCTCCCGTAGGAGTCTGGGCCGTGTCTCAGTCCCAGTGTGGCTGATCATCCTCTCAAACCAGCTAGGGATCGTCGCCTTGGTGAGCCATTACCTCACCAACTAGCTAATCCCACTTGGGCTAATCTTATGGCGTGAGGCCCGAAGGTCCCCCACTTTGGTCCGTAGACATCATGCGGTATTAGCAGTCGTTTCCAACTGTTGTCCCCCACCATAAGGCATATTCCCAAGCATTACTCACCCGTCCGCCGCTCGTCAGCAAAGTAGCAAGCTACTCTCTGTTACCGCTCGACTTGCATGTGTTAGGCCTGCCGCCAGCGTTCAATCTGAGCCATGATCAAACTCTTCAATTAAAAGTTTTTTGAAACCGAAGTTTCGTGCTCAATGAATTCTGTATAAATTGACTATATAGTCACTCATAAGAAATTGAGACTCTAAATTTGTTTGCTCCACTTAGCAAACTAAGCTTCGCTGTTAGAACTCAATCTGTACGAGTGCCCACACAGATGATTGCTTTATATTGTTAAAGAACATTTGATTCACTTTCGTGCCTCAAGGGCTGTGCATTCTACGCAAGCCGTTATTTTTGTCAACACTTAATTTTGAGAAAAGTTTATTTTTTCAAAACTCAGTTTTACTTGACTCAACCAACTCGTCGTTTTGCTTTTTTGTAAGCAGTCCGCCGTGTCGGTGGATGCGCATTATAGGGAGATCCGAATTGAGATCAACTGTTTTTTGAAGTTTTTATGAAAAAAATGACTGTTCGCGCAAAATACGAACGAAACGGGTAAAAATAGCACTAAATTACTCGTATTATGACTATTTAGGCAGTGTTTTTTATAAATGAGCTTGTATTTAAGTTGTATAGAAGGTGATTTTAACTATAAGAGAACGCGAATTGATCTTTATATGTGATCTTAATTGCTAGGTGCTAGGTGCTTCAAGATTGCATGGTAATGTTTAGGGTTGATAGAGCTGTTTTATTGAGAGTGAATCTTTAGTAGTGAATTTTAGAAAGTAAAAAGCCGAGCATAAGCTCGGCTTTTTGGTGTCTTTACGACTTACTCTGCAGACTGCGCGTCTTCTTGAACTTCTTCGTTTGTCGCTGGGCGACCAACTAGTTCAATATAAGCCATTGGTGCATTATCACCAGCACGGAAGCCACACTTAAGAATACGAGTGTAACCACCAGGACGGTCTGTATTACGTGGACCGATTTCGCTGAATAATTTACCAACTACTTCATTATCACGCGTGCGAGCAAACGCTAAACGGCGGTTTGCTACACTGTCAGTCTTAGCCAGTGTGATTAAAGGTTCAATTACACGGCGCAACTCTTTAGCTTTAGGCAAAGTTGTTTTGATGATTTCATGTTTCACCAAAGAACCAGCCATGTTGCTGAACATCGCTTTGCGATGGCTGCTGTTACGGTTTAATTGACGACCACTCTTACGATGGCGCATGACCCTATCCTTCTAACTAAACTAATATAGTGATTTAGATTATTCAGCTAGGCTTGCAGGCGGCCAATTTTCTAGGCGCATACCTAGAGAAAGACCACGTGAAGCTAGCACGTCTTTAATTTCAGTTAGAGACTTCTTACCTAAGTTAGGCGTTTTAAGAAGCTCAACTTCAGTGCGCTGAACTAAATCACCGATATATTGAATTTGCTCGGCTTTCAAACAGTTTGCTGAACGTACTGTTAGCTCAAGATCATCAACTGGACGAAGCAGAATAGGATCGAATTCTGGCTTCTCTTCTTTCTCTTCTGGCTCAGTTACATCACGTAAATCTACGAATGCATCTAATTGCTCAGCTAAGATAGTAGACGCACGGCGGATCGCTTCTTCAGGATCTAGAGTGCCGTTTGTTTCCATATCAATGATTAACTTGTCTAAGTCTGTACGTTGCTCAACACGGGCTGATTCAACCGAGTACGCAATACGTTCAACTGGGCTGAATGATGCATCAAGCAGCAGACGACCAATTGGACGCTCATCGTCATCAGAGGATAAACGACTAGATGCCGGCACATAACCGCGACCGCGCTCAACACGAATACGCATGCTGATCTCGCTGCTATCTGTCGTAAGGTGACAAATAACGTGATCTGGGTTGGCGATAGTTACATCACCATCGTGCTGAATATCAGCCGCAGTCACAGGGCCTACACCAGATTTAGTCAGGGTCAGAAAAACTTCATCTTTGCCTTCTAAAGTTACTGCTAGACCTTTAAGGTTTAACAGAATTTCAATGATGTCTTCTTGTACGCCCTCTTTCGCGCTGTACTCATGCAATACACCGTCGATTTCTACTTCAGTTACTGCACATCCAGGCATAGATGATAACAGTATACGGCGTAAGGCATTACCCAAAGTGTGACCAAAGCCACGCTCTAATGGTTCTAAAACTACTTTAGAACGCGTTGGGTTGATAGCGTCGATATCGACTAACCTTGGTTTTAGGAATTCGGTAACAGAACCCTGCATTTTATCCTCTCTTAACTCTTAACTTTACTTAGAGTAAAGTTCGACGATTAGTTGTTCGTTAATGTCCGCAGACAGATCTGAACGCTCAGGTAGGCGCTTGAAGCTACCTTCCATTTTCTTACCGTCAACTTCAACCCAAGTCGGCTTTTCACGTTGCTCAGCCAACTCTAGAGCAGCGATGATACGTGCTTGTGTTTTTGACTTCTCACGAATTACAACAGTATCTTCTGGAGTAATTACGTATGAAGGAATGTTCACAACACGACCATTAACTAAAATCGCTTTGTGGCTTACTAACTGACGTGCTTCAGCGCGTGTGCTAGCAAAACCCATGCGATATACAACATTGTCTAAACGTTGCTCTAAAAGCTGTAACAAGTTTTCACCTGTATTACCTTTAAGGCGAGCAGCTTCTTTGTAGTAGTTACGGAATTGCTTTTCTAATACACCGTAGATACGACGTACTTTTTGCTTTTCACGTAGCTGTAAACCGTAATCAGATAAGCGACCTTTACGAGCGCCGTGCTGACCAGGTGCAGTCTCAAGTTTACACTTAGAGTCGATAGCTCTTACGCCGCTCTTAAGGAACAGGTCAGTACCTTCACGACGACTCAGCTTGAGCTTAGGGCCCAAATATCTTGCCATGTTATTTCTCCTAACCTATTGTTAAACGCGACGTTTCTTCGGTGGACGACAACCATTATGAGGGATTGGCGTCACGTCAGTGATGTTGGTGATACGGTAACCAGCAGCATTCAAAGCACGTACAGCAGATTCACGACCTGGACCTGGACCTTTGATGAAAACTTCTAGATTTTTTAAACCGTATTCTTGAGCAGCAGTACCTGCACGCTCTGCAGCAACCTGAGCCGCGAATGGAGTAGATTTACGTGAACCACGGAAACCTGAACCACCTGCTGTTGCCCAAGATAGTGCATTACCTTGACGGTCGGTAATTGTTACAATAGTGTTGTTGAAAGAAGCATGAACGTGAGCCATACCATCAGCAACTTGCTTTTTAACCTTCTTACGACGAATTGGTGCTTTAGCCATAATCTACCCCACCTTATTTCTTGATAGGCTTGCGAGGACCCTTACGAGTACGCGCGTTAGTCTTAGTACGTTGACCACGTAGTGGTAACGAACGACGGTGACGTAGGCCACGGAAACAACCAAGGTCCATAAGGCGCTTGATATTTAATGTAACTTCACGACGAAGGTCACCTTCTACAGTGTACTTGCCAACTGCTTCACGCAATACGTCAAGTGTTTCGTCTGAAAGTTCACCGATTTTTGTGGTCTCGGCGATACCAGTCGCTGCTAAGATAGCCTTAGAGCGAGTCTTACCTATGCCATAAATAGCAGTTAAACCGATAACTGCGTGTTTATGATCAGGGACGTTAATGCCAGCGATACGGGCCACTAACACATCTCCTATATTTGAATTTGGTAATCATCTGTTTGAAAAGCCCGTAAGGATACTCAAACGAAGACCAAATCACAACTAAAAACACAGGCCGAGTAAATAACTCAGCCTGCACGACTGTTTAATTAGCCTTGCCTTTGCTTGTGCTTAGGCTCACTGCAAATTACGCGTACTACACCAGCACGTTTAATAACTTTACAGTTACGGCATATTTTCTTAACGGAAGCACGTACTTTCATTGCTCAACTCCGTAAAATGACCTTATCGACCGTAGCCTTTAAGGTTTGCTTTTTTCAGCACAGAATCATACTGATGTGACATCAGATGCGTCTGTACTTGTGCCATAAAGTCCATGATTACAACAACGATAATCAAAATTGATGTACCGCCGAAATAGAATGGCGTTTGCCATGCCATAGTCATGAATTCGGGCACCAGACAGATAAAGGTTATATACAAAGCACCTGCCAATGTCAGGCGTGTCATCACTTTATCAATGTATTTAGATGTCTGCTCACCTGGACGAATACCTGGGATAAATGCGCCAGATTTTTTCAGGTTATCTGCTGTTTCACGCGGGTTAAATACCAACGCGGTGTAGAAAAAGCAGAAGAAGATAATAGCCGCAGCTAAAACCATCGCATATAAAGGTTGACCTGGAGTCAACGTTGTAGCGATTGCTTGTAGCACATCAGCGACCGGACCTTCACCCTGGCCGAACCAGCTTGCAATTGTACCAGGGAACAGAATTATACTGCTAGCAAAGATTGGTGGAATAACACCCGCCATGTTTACTTTCAGTGGTAAGTGCGTGCTTTGAGCAGCAAATACCTGACGACCTTGTTGACGCTTTGCGTAGTTAACGACGATACGACGTTGGCCACGTTCAAAGAATACAACTAGGTAAGTAACAGCGAATACGATTACAGCAATCAATAACAGTACAAGTACATTCAGATCACCTTGGCGCGCCATTTCGGCTGTCGAACCAATAGCAGACGGCAGGTTAGCTACAATACCAACAAAAATCAGAACTGAGATACCGTTACCGATACCACGCTCTGTAATTTGTTCGCCCAACCACATTAGGAACATAGTACCAGTTACTAAACTCACTACAGCAGTGAAGTAGAAACCGATACCTGGGTTAACAACTAACCCGTCCATCATGCCCGGTAAGCTGGTAGCAATACCGATTGATTGGATTGTAGCAAGCACAAGCGTGCCGTAGCGTGTGTACTGGCTAATTTTCTTACGCCCTTGCTCACCTTCTTTCTTAAGCTCTATAAACGGCGGATACATATGCGTTAATAGTTGCGTAATAATCGAAGCCGAGATGTACGGCATAATACCCAGTGCTAACACTGAAGCGCGCTCAAGCGCACCACCGCTGAACATGTTAAACATTTCAACAATGGTGCCCTTTTGTTGCTCGAAGAAATCGGCAAGTACAGCGGCGTCAATCCCAGGGATCGGCACGAATGAACCTAGACGGTAAATAATGATAGCACCTAATACAAATAGTAATCGACGCTTCAATTCCGAAAGCCCACTTTGTGCACTTTTCATATCTTGACCTGGTTTAGCCATTAGTACTTCCTTAGTCTTCTACCTTGCCTCCGGCAGCTTCGATAGCTTCGCGAGCACCTTTAGTCACTTTAAGACCTTTAACGGTAACTGCGCGTGAAACTTCGCCAGATTTAACTACTTTAACGAACTGGATGTTCTTTTTAACTAGACCAGCTGCTTGTAACGCGTTTACGTCTACTACATCGCCTTCAACTTTAGCGATTTCAAAAAGGTTAACTTCAGTAGATACTAATGATTTACGTGAAGTGAAACCAAATTTAGGTAGACGACGTTGCATAGGCATTTGACCGCCTTCGAAACCAACGCGTACTTTACCGCCAGAACGTGATTTTTGGCCTTTATGACCACGGCCACCAGTCTTACCAAGACCAGAACCAATACCACGACCTAGACGTTTCTTTTCAGTTTTTGCACCAGCAGCAGGTGAAAGTGTATTCAAATGCATCGAATTAACCCTCAACCTTTACCATGTAAGAAACTTGGTTAATCATACCACGCACACATGCTGTGTCTTCTAACTCAACAGTGTGATTGATACGACGTAGACCAAGACCGCGTAATGTAGCTTTATGCTTCGGTAAACGACCGATAGAGCTCTTTACTTGTGTTACTTTTACAGTTTTATTAGCCATGGTTTACCCCGTGATTTCGTCAACGCTAAGACCACGTTTAGCAGCGATTGACTCTGGAGAGTTCATGTTCTCTAGAGCAGCAATCGTTGCACGAACGATGTTGATCGGGTTAGTTGAACCGTATGCTTTTGACAATACGTTCTGTACACCAGTTACTTCTAGTACTGCACGCATCGCACCACCGGCGATGATACCTGTACCTTCAGAAGCAGGCTGCATGTATACTTTAGAACCCGCGTGGCGACCCTTGATTGGGTGCTGTAGCGTGTTACCGTTAAGGTCTACACTGATCATGTTGCGACGTGCTTTTTCCATTGCTTTTTGAATAGCAGCTGGAACTTCACGTGCTTTACCATAACCAAAACCTACTTTACCTGCGCCGTCACCAACTACTGTTAGTGCAGTGAAGCTAAAGATACGACCACCTTTAACCACTTTAGACACACGGTTTACCGCGATTAGCTTTTCAGCCAAATCAGGCTGTTGTTGCTTTGCTTCTACGTTAGCCATTGTCTACTCCTAGAATTGCAGACCGGCTTCACGCGCTGCATCAGCAAGCGCCTTCACACGGCCGTGATATTTAAAGCCACTGCGATCAAAAGCAATCTTTTCGATGCCTTTGTCAGCTGCACGTTCAGCAACCGCTTTACCAACTGCTTGAGCAGCTGCAACGTTACCTGTGCCTTTAACTGTTTCGCTAATTGCTTTTTCAACAGTAGAAGCAGCAGCCAGTACAGTACCCTCAGCAGTAACTACTTGAGCGTAAATGTGACGTGGCGTGCGGTGGATAACAAGACGCGTTGTGCCTTGTTCAATATAATTTCTACGAGTGCGCTTAGCACGACGTAGACGAGCTGTTTTTTTATCCATCGTCTTACCTTACTTCTTCTTAGCCTCTTTACGGCGTACATTCTCGTCCGCGTAACGAACACCTTTACCTTTATAAGGCTCAGGTTTACGGTATGCACGGATGTTAGCAGCTGTTTGACCAACTAACTGCTTGTCTACGCCCTTAACTAGAACTTCTGTTTGGCTTGGTGTTTCAATCGTAATACCTTCTGGTACTTCGAAATTCACTGGGTGTGAGAAACCAAGAGTTAAGTCTAATACTTTGCCCTTAGCTGCTGCACGGTAACCAACACCTACTAACTGAAGTTTCTTCTCGTAACCTTCATGCGTACCAACAACCATGTTGTTGATTAGAGCGCGAGCAGTACCTGCTTGTGCCCATGCATTAGCTACGCCTTCACGAGGTAAAGTTGTAATAACGTTGTCGTTAACTTGTACTTCAACAGCGTCGTTGATTGTACGAGTTAATTCACCGTTTTTGCCTTTAACTGTGATCTCCTGGCCTTTTAATGTAACTTCTACACCGGCAGGAACATTGATTGGTGCCTTTGCTATGCGAGACATAGTTCCCCTCCGATTAAGCTACAAAGCCAATGATCTCACCACCAACGCCGGCACTACGTGCTGCGCGGTCTGTCATTAGGCCTTTAGAAGTTGATACGATAGCGATACCAAGACCACCCATTACCTTTGGTAATTCGTCACGTTTCTTATAGATACGTAGACCAGGGCGGCTAACACGCTGGATGTTTTCAATAACAGCTTTGCCTTCGAAATATTTTAAATCGATAGAAAGCTCAGGCTTCGCTTCACCGCTTACAGCGTAATCTGCGATATAACCTTCATCTTTTAATACTTTAGCTACTGCTACTTTCAGTTTTGAAGTTGGCATCGTTACTGATACTTTCTTCGCTGACTGACCGTTACGGATACGTGTAAACAAATCCGCAATAGGATCTTGCAAGCTCATAGTCTTACTCCCGTGATACTATTACCAGCTAGCCTTTTTAAGGCCAGGAATTTCACCGCGCATAGCTGCTTCGCGAACTTTAATACGGCTCATGCCGAATTTGCGAAGGTAACCATGTGGGCGGCCCGTAACGTTACAACGATTACGTTGACGTGAAGAGCTAGAATCACGTGGTAAAGCTTGTAGCTTTAATACCGCGTCCCAACGATCATCGTCAGATGTATTAACATCACTGATGATAGCTTTTAGTGCCGCACGCTTTTCAGCGAACTGAGCAACTAATTTCGCACGCTTTGCTTCGCGCGCTTTCATAGAATTCTTTGCCATAACCCTACCCTTATTTCTTGAATGGGAAGTTAAACGCTTCTAACAACGCACGGCCTTCATCATCTGTTTTCGCAGAAGTAGTGATTGTGATATCCATACCGCGAACACGGTCTACTTTATCATAATCGATTTCTGGGAAGATGATTTGCTCACGTACGCCCATGCTGTAGTTACCACGTCCATCAAAAGACTTAGCACTTACACCACGGAAGTCACGGATACGTGGGATAGCGATTGAAACCAAACGCTCAAAAAAGTCCCACATACGCTCGCCACGTAGGGTTACTTTACAACCAATTGGGTAACCTTCACGCACTTTGAAGCCAGCAACTGATTTGCGTGCTTTAGTGATTAGAGGTTTCTGACCAGAGATTGCTTCTAGATCCGCAACAGCGTTATCTAGGATCTTCTTGTCAGCTAGAGCTTCGCCCACACCCATGTTTAATGTGATCTTTTCGATCTGAGGGACTTGCATGACAGAGCTGAAACCAAACTTCTCTTGAAGCTCAGCAACTACTTTGTCTTTATATACTTCATGCAGTTTCGCCATCATTCTACTCCAACTATTAGATAGTTTTACCAGTAGATTTAAAGATACGTAATTTCTTACCATCTTCAATCTTGAAACCTACACGATCTGCTTTACCCGTTTCCGAGTTGTAGATCGCAACGTTTGATACGTCGATAGACGCTTCTTTCTCAACAATACCGCCAGCTTGGTTCAACTGAGGAACAGGCTTTTGGTGCTTCTTGATTAAGTTGATGCCTTCGACAAATACTCGACCAGATTCAGCAACAACTGAAAGCACTTTACCGCGCTTACCTTTGTCTTTGCCTGCTAGTACGATTACTTCGTCATCACGACGGATTTTTGCTGCCATGATAGACTCCTTATAGTACTTCTGGTGCTAGTGAAACGATTTTCATGAACTTTTCAGTACGAAGTTCACGAGTCACAGGGCCGAAGATACGAGTACCAATTGGCTGTAAGTTATCGTTTAAGATAACAGCCGCATTGCTATCGAAACGGATCAAAGAACCGTCCGGACGACGAACGCCTTTTTTAGTACGCACAACTACCGCGTTTTTAACATCACCTTTCTTCACTTTACCGCGAGGAATAGCTTCTTTTACAGAAACTTTGATGATATCGCCAACCGCTGCATAGCGACGGTGCGAACCGCCAAGGACTTTAATACACTGCACTTTGCGAGCGCCGCTGTTATCAGCAACGTCCAGCTGAGTTTGCATTTGGATCATGTTAATGACCTCCGGTGTAGAAATTACAACACGCCTTAATTTTGTTTAAAATCAAGACATTTCGGTTAAATTCCACTCAAAAAACAAGCAAGTTGTCTCTTAAGGGCGGGCAATTGTAGCAGCAATGGCAAGGAAGTGGTAGGTTATTTTTTAATTAATTTGGAATTAATCGCAATGCTTGCATTGAGGAATTACAGCAGCTTGCTGGTTTGTTATTGATTATAAAACAAACAGGACGCAAATGCGCCCTGTTTTTGACTTTAATTAAATTTTTATTAATTACCAAATAGACCTTTTAATTTGTCTTTGATTTTATCTTTAGCTTTTTCTTTGACTTCTTCTTTAGCCGCATCACTGACATCTAGGCTATAACCAACATCATGGAATGGACCTTTGATACGCAGTGGAATTTTAAAGCCGGTACTGTCATCGGTCGTGCCTTGCCCTTCGATTGAATCAACAATCCCCGTTACCAAGCGATAGTCTACATTCGTCATAGGTAAATCAACTTTACCTGAGCCTGTAATGCGAATAAGCGGGCTAAGTAGTGATAGGTCTTTATTTTCACCAACACCGTTAGTGAATACAAAACTGCCCTGCAATGCCGAGAAGTCTGTTTGCTGTGAGTTATCAAAGCCTGTATCTAAACCTTCTGATACTGCACTCAAGTTACCTTTGATAAGCTCTTTTGCTTTACGAACCATCTCTGCAATGTTGGCCCCTTTTACCGCACCATCAGCAAACTCAAAGCCTAACTTACCATTTAAAGCATTGATAAAGCTCTTTTGGCTTTGACCTGTGGTCGTTAGATCCCAATTTAGAGAGCCTTTACCCATTAACTTATCGAAACCAGCCGCATCAGTTAGTAATGGCTGTGCATCGATTTTATCTAAAGAAAAGTTAGTACTAATTTTATAAGGTGTTTGCTTGGCGTTAACGGTGATGACACCTTTACCATTGCCTTCATAAGCAACAAACTTATCTAAACTGATTTTAGCCACGGCATTTTTTAGGTTCACCGTTAACTGGTTTTCACCAAGGGTAATATCATTTGCTTTTAAGCCACTTGAACGCACGACTACATTTGCATCTAATGCGTTTAAGCCGCTCATATCAATTGCAGTATCATCCCAAACAATTGGCTGTGCTGGTGCATCTGCGGCAGGTTCTGCTTGTTCTTCTTTAGCTACGCCCTCTGGTAGGTAAGGGTTTAGATCAAGCATACCTAAATCAATATCGGCATTCACAGCTAAACGATCACCAAGCTTAATATCGCTTTTACCTTTAATTTGCAGCTCATCGAGGGTGGCAAGTAGCTCAGTAAGCTTAAACTGCTGTCCTTTTAGGTGCATTGAACCCTTTACATTAAAGGCATTAAACGCATTTTCTTTTGCATTAAGCTCAACACCTTGCCAACTCGCAATATTTTTAACAGAGTCACCACTGACAGAAAGAAGCCCTTGCACATCATTACCCATTTCTGCAATTGCACCTTTAAAATTTAAATCGACTAAGCGCGAATCAACCTCAGTGCTTACATTAAACGTTTCGCCTTCAATCGCTTTAACAGGTGTATCTAGCGTGACATCTAAATCAAAGCGCTCACCCATATAGGTAATACCGCCTTTTAATTCTAAGGTCTTACGAAGAGAAGGTAATAAGATTGCTAATTCTAAATCGCTTATCTGTTGCTTTGCCCCGGTTTTACCATCTAGATAAGTGAAAGTACCACCGTAGATTGCTACTTCACCAAGTTCGATATCAAAGTTATCTGGTAAGTTAACAGCGCCAGAACTCTTTTGCTGCTCTGTCTGTGGTTGCTCAGCAACCGCATCAAATAATTGCCAGTTTGCTTTACCATTTTTATCGGTTTCTAACAAAATTGTTGGTTCGTTAATAACGAATTTATCGAGCTTAAACTCACCGCCAAATAACGACATCCACGGGATACGGATAGCAAGTTGCTGCATGCTTGCCATATCTTTTTGCGAGCCAGTTTGCATATTGGCAAAGTGCACATCATTCAATTCGAGTTTTAATGATGGAAATACCGACAGCTTTTTATCGCCATTAATAGTCAGACTACGACCTGTGGTTTGCTCTACTTGCTCCGATACTTTATTAAATATCGCGTCTGTAGGAATGAGGAATGGTGCTGCGACTACTAATGCAATCAGTAATACGAAGATGACACCAACAATTTTCAGTAAGGTTTTCATAATCATCCTTAAAAATGGGCAAACAATGTTCTTATCATAGCGGGAGTTAGGCACAATTGCATTGCCGAACACACAAAAAGGTTTGTAAACAAGCTTAGGTACAAGAATATGAATCAGCGCTGAAACTTTTTGATACCTGTAGGTTACAAAAAGATCTTGACCGTATGATACCCTAGGGTTACATTGATACCTGTAGGTTACATTTGAGTTTAAAATAAAAGGAAACGATTATGTCTAAGCAAGATATCAAAACGGAAGAAAAGTTTATGAGTCATAACGCATGGTTTTCAATATTCATGGGAGTCACGTTATTAATTATTAGTGTTTACCCAATGCTCAAGCAAACATCAGTATTTTTACTGTTTATTGGTGTTGCCGCATTTTTAGGATCTTTCTTTATGTTTGTGATTAGAGGGGGATTTACATGGAAACTTGGTTATCGCCTTACTTATAAGGATGAATTTTTAAATACGATTGATACCATCGCTTATAAACATGTTGTGCTTGGATTGCTTTTTAGCATGGGGGCTATTTTTTTATTGTCTGATGAACTTGCTTTAAATGTATCTCATAGCATGATGGCCACATTTTACCTTGCCTTGATGTGTTTGATATATGGCGTATCAATTCTTTGGCAAAGTAGAGACTAGGTATAAAAGTGCAAAATAATATCGCTAAATTCCGCAAAGAAAAGGGATTATCGCAGCAAGAACTTGCTGATGCCATTGCAGTATCACGTAAAACCATTAGCACAGTTGAAACAGGCCGCTTTATACCCTCGGTGATTATCGCGTTAAAAATTGCTGCTCACTTTGAACTCAGTGTTGAGCAATTATTTACACTCGATGACAATGATTAATAAACCACGTCAGTCGCAATCTTACTTATAAATTATCAGTAAGATTGCATCATTTCATTACTTCGGTATGATGCACGACCCTGTTGTTTTTGCACCCTGTGTACTAAAATTAAACAACCCAATTTGGTCAAAACTGGAGTATCGATTAAGCATGAAGAAACTGCTTATTTCACCGTCAAAAATGGCGCTTGGCGAGCAAGAAAGTCAAATTTATCAAAATATCCTCAAGCAAGCCTCTGATATCAGCTTAAACCTAATGGCAGTTAAAGTAGAAAACCACCCTGAAGACTTTTTAGGTTGGTGCTATGAGCTATTAAGTGCAAGCCGCGATCGCATTAACTACGATCTGTTAGAAGATAAGCAATTACCCACTCTTAAAAAACTTCATGACTTATTAATTTCTGCAATCAGTTTTTTGCAGTTAAAAACATTAAGGGTTGCGCCATGGCCTGTTATTGCAGGCTTCATCGAGCAGCATAAAGAGCTTTTAGCCCTTGATGAGCAACTACGCTTAGCTAATTACATTGCTGCAATTAAATCGCAATCCCTAAAAGAGATGATCCCAGAAGACCGTTTAGCGTTTTCAGGTAAACACAGTGCTTCGCTTGATCCAAGCAGCTACAACTTCGACGTTGAATGGTTTGCTTCTACTAAGAACGCGAAAGGTTTCCACCAAATGTTGAGTGATTTACCAGGTGCGTTCGATGAGGCGCTTGCACACATTCCACTTGAGGGTGAAGTAACGCAAGAACATTATCAGCATTTTATGGTTGCTTACTTCATGGCGTTTAATGGCAGCGATGAAAAGCCAACGCTTGCTCCTGCTACTCGCTTGCTTGCGATGCGCCGACCTGACGTGTTTACACCAATCGTAAATAGTAAACTTGATGCCCTTTGTGCGGCATTAGGTATTACTAAGCTTAATAACCGTGATTTTGAGCGCTACTGGCAAGATGTTATCGAAGCAATACATAACATGCCTTGGTTCAAAATGGCCAGTGCAGCAAATGAGCTTGAACAATCTCTGGTTGAAATCAAAGCCCTATTGCCTAGCTTCTTTTATTATGCAGATAAAAGTACCACTGATAACTCAAACTATATTAAGTTGTTAAACAAACCTAAGAGTACCACGAGCTCAGCAGGTAAAAAGACCGTACGCCGCGGCAAAGAATCAGCTGAGATACTGGTAGACCGCGCACTAGCAAGTGATGATATCCCTGAACATATCAAAGCTAAGCGCGATTCAATCATCAGTGAAGTAGAAAAAGGCCGCAGTGTTGAAGAAACCATTAGTCTAATGCGTGCAATTTTCGGCTAAGTTACTCTCAAATAAGCAAAACCCGGTTGCTTCGCAATTGTGCAACCGGGTTATTTTTTGCACCACACATGTGCGCATGAACAATTCAAATAACTATCCTTTTCACAATTAAACAAGTTTAAAAGCCTGTTTTTAAAGCCTTTAAGCATAAAATATCCCGTTAGAAATTAACTTGGCACAACCAGTGCAACATCGTATCCAGACAACACATAGAAAATGTCCTCAAATAATAACCAGACTGCAATCTGAAAATGGGACAAAATCAACATAACAACAGGATACAGAAACATGCTAAAACTAAAAAAAACGGTCGCAGCAAGCGCCCTTGCGCTATTAACTTTGAGCTCAACATATAGCTATGCAGAAGTCACAGCAAACGCTGCGGCAACTTCAAAC
Organism: Pseudoalteromonas sp. MB47; assembly: GCF_011319765.1. Taxonomy (NCBI): domain Bacteria; kingdom Pseudomonadati; phylum Pseudomonadota; class Gammaproteobacteria; order Alteromonadales; family Pseudoalteromonadaceae; genus Pseudoalteromonas; species Pseudoalteromonas sp. MB47. Next base: position 14,425 of record NZ_VFBD01000029.1, read on the forward strand.
TACTTATGGCGTGGTCAAGAGCAAGGCGGCGGTGATGCTGCAATCCAAGGTGGTATCGACTACGCAAGTGAATCTGGCTTTTATGCGGGTACTTGGGTGTCGAATGCTAGCTGGGCTGACGACATGACTTACGAGCTAGACCTTTATGCTGGTTTTGGCGGTGAAATCAATGAAACCTTTAGCTACGATGTTGGCTACATTTATTATGCATACCCAGATGCAGCATCTTACACAGATGCAGACTTCTCAGAAATCTACGGTAGCATTAGCATGGGTAGCTTCACCTTTGGTGCAGCAGTCCTAGCAACATCAGCAGCAAGCGGTGACGGTACAGATTTTGGTGACTCTCTATATTTAAATGCTGACTACAGTTTCCCAGTTGGCAGTACCGGTGCAGAAATGGCCCTTCACTTAGGTCATTACTCAGGGGATTTCATTGGTGATGATGACATCATCGACTACGGTGTTTCAGTGTCGAAAGACGGCTTTACTTTCGGTCTTTCAGACAACGACATTGATGGTTCAGATGTAAAAGTGTACGTCGCTTACGCGGTTGACTTCACTTTATAAAGAATGTGTTACTTGCTGCAACACGAAGGGCCGTTAAGGCCCTTTTCTCATTTATATCAATACACTTATGGTACACTATGACCAGTTGAGCCTTGCCAAATGCGATACCATTGTTCACGGTTCATAGTAAGCTGCTTAGCGTCAACAGCTGATTTAACACGCTCAATATTACCCGTACCAAGTACCACAGACGGTGCACTTGGGTGCATTAACAGCCAAGCATAAACAACCTGATCAATGGCTGTGGCGCCAATTTCAGCCCCAACCTGCTCCAACACTGCACGTAAACGCACCGCTTTTTCATCTTCACTTGAGAATAAGCGACCCCCAGCTAATGGAGACCAAAGCATAGGTTTGATATCAAGTAATTGGCATTGGTCTAAGCTGCCATCATCAAGGGCTTTCATCTCGTAAGGTGAAAACTCAATTTGATTAGTCACAAGCTCAAAGTCTAAACGCGACTGCAACAAGCTAAGTTGCGATGGGGTAAAATTAGATACACCAAAGTCAAGCACATCACCATTTGCTTTTAGGGTATTAAATGCTTGTGCCATTTCATCGGCGTTCATCAAGTAATCAGGGCGATGAATAAGTAATACATCTAAACGATCAGTGCTGAAGTTTTTAAGTGACTGCTGTGCCGAGGCAATAATATGCGCGGCACTTGAATCATAATGATTTGCTTTGCCTTGTAGCCCTAGGCTTGCAAACGCAGGCTTGATACCACACTTTGTGATTATTTTGATTTCATCACGAATACTTGGTTTTAGTTTAAGTGCTTTACCAAATTCAGCTTCACAACCGTATTCACCGTAAATGTCAGCGTGATCGGTATGTGACACCCCCATTTCAATTGCATTTTCTAAAAAACTTAAGCATTGCTGGGGCGTTATCTGCCAATCTAGCAAACGCCAGAACCCTAATACCAACTCATCAATACAACGATCATTGTTATTCACCATAACGACCTACTTTTCCTAATAAATTCGACTCAAATTAACTCTTTAACCATATCACAGATTTACCAATCACAGCTGTTAACATACAGTTACAAAATAGATTGCTAATTTGTTACTAAACAGGATATTTTAGTACCTAAAAACAAATGTTATAAAACAAGGAATAAAAAATGAAATCGTCAAATGTTATGACTGCTTTGGTTGATATTTTTATCAGTCCAAGCAGAGCCTTTAATGGTTTAAAAGAGGCAAAAGGTTGGTCTTTTGTTGCCTTTATTTTACTTGCCGGCATTCTCGCTGCCAGCATGTTTGCTTTTTACAATAAGGCTGACCCGCAGTTTTTAATAGATCAACAAGTGGCAGCGGCCAGTGTTGATGCCACCATTGCAGAACAAAAAATGATTCGCCAAAGCATGGAGCAAACCATAGATATGCAAGTATGGTTTGCTATGTTTGGTGGCATTATTGGTTTGGCTGTTATTAATGCTCTAATGGCAGGCTACTACCTATTTGTATCTAAGCAAGACCCAGAAGCTAATTATGGCTATGGTGCGTGGTATGGCTTTGGTGTGTGGACTATGATGCCAATGATTATTTCAAGCCTAGGTTTACTCATCTTAGTATTAACTGCGAGTACCGACCAAATCTCACAGACGTTATTTAACTATGCTTCGATTAACCAACTTTTAATTGGTTTAGAAATTGGCCACCCATTCTACACCTTACTTGAAAGTCTCAATATCTTTTCTATTTGGGGTATTTTCATCGCAGCTATCGGTTTAAAGAGCTGGACTAATTTTACTTTCAATAAGGCACTACTGTTTGCAGCCTTACCAAGTATTGTTATTTACGGTATTTGGACTGTAATCGCTCTCGTTTAATTCTGCTTTGAGCGGCAATATGCCGCTCTTAACTTCCAAGGAAGAAAGATGAAAAAAGCCATTATAATTGGCCTCGCTGTTACGGCATTTGTCGCTTTACTAATCTCAAAACAAGTCACAGGCAATAAAGATGCACCAGAAATGCATATTGCAGAAGTTGAACAAGGCAATATTGCCGATTCAATTTTAGCCTCTGGTAACCTAGTTTTTAACACCCAAGTGCAACTGCGCTCAGAAGTGACTGGCCGTGTAGCGAAAGTGTTTGTAGAAGAAGGCGAAAGTGTCACTGAAGGCGATATTCTTATGCGCTTAGATACGACCGCGTTTGAATCTGAAGTTGCCCGCAATAAAGCTGTGCTTCGTGCGACCGAAATCGATATTAAACATAGCGAAACCCGATTAAAAAATATTGAGCGCCAATTAAGCCGCCAAAAAGAGCTTTATGAAGTTGGCCTTGCTGGCCAAGAAGTGTATGAAAACCTACAAAATGCCCGCGATTTAGCAAAAATAGATATTGAAGCAAAACGTGAAGCTTACAACCAAGCCCAAGCATCACTATTGATTGCTGAAGACCGTTTAAATAAAAGCGTGTTTCGCGCTCCAATGAGTGGCCTACTTGCTTCGGTAAATATTAAAGAAGGTGAAACCGTTATTGCGGGAACAACCAACATTATTGGCTCAGACTTGATGCTAGTAGCTGACCCCAGCGCAATATTAGCCGAACTTCGAGTGGATGAAACCGATATTGCTGGTATCAAACTAGACCAACATGCAGATATCTATGCTGCCGCTTACCCAAATCAACCTTTTACTGGCAAAGTCATAAACATTGGCACATCAGCAAAAAATCAAGCTGGTTCACAAGGCTTATCATTTAAAGTCAAGGTACTGCTTGATGCCACTGACCGCCAGCTTTATGCCGGAATGAGCTGCCGCGCAGAAATCGCCACAAGCATTGCCGAAAACGGCTTAAAACTGCCTATTGAAGCTATTCAAAAAGAGGATGATAGCTACTTTGTTTGGAAGCTTAACGCTGATAACACAGTAACTAAAACAGCTGTTACGGTAGGTATTTCTTCAGATATCGAACAAGCGCTAACCAGCGGTGTTGCAAAAGGAGATCGTATTGTTATCGGCCCAGCTAGACCACTTAGCTCACTTAAAGAGGGTGATACGGTAGCCGTTAAAAACAGCCCTGAAAAAGGTGCTAGCTAATGTCTGTGGTGATCAAACTCAGTAATATCAATAAACAATACAAAATGGGCGAACAAGTTTTCAAAGCCCTTGATGATATTAATATTGAAATTGCTCAAAATGAGTATGTTGCCATTATTGGCCCTTCCGGCTCAGGTAAATCAACCCTGATGAACTTGCTTGGCTGCTTAGATACTCCCACCAGTGGTGACTACTATTTAAAAGATAAGCTCGTAAAGCGCATGACCGAAACGGAGCTTGCTCATCAGCGTAATAAAAGTGTTGGCTTTATTTTTCAAAGTTTCAATTTATTACCACGAGCATCCGCTCTTGAAAATGTTATGCAGCCTTTGGTGTATCGATTTATCTCGGCCAAAGAGCGAAAGCAGCAAGCGCTCGAATCATTACAACGGGTTGGTCTTGGCGATAAGGTAAATCACCTTTCGAGCCAGCTTTCTGGTGGCCAACGTCAACGTGTCGCTATTGCTCGCGCACTGGTTCCTAAACCCCACATTCTACTTGGTGATGAGCCTACCGGTAACCTAGATAGTAAAACCACCACTGAAATCATGGCGCTGTTTGATGAGCTTCATAACGAAGGGCACACCATTATTTTGGTTACTCACGAACAAGATATTGCTGATCACTGCCAACGTGTTATTCGTTTAGTTGATGGCAAAGTTGTTAGTGATACCCGCAAAGGCGAAGGAGCAAGACAACATGTTTAAATCTGCTATCGCTGTAATGGAAGGCACAAAAGCAGCACTGATGGCAATTAAAGCCAATGCAATGCGTAGTGCCCTTACCTGCTTGGGCATTATTATTGGTGTTGCTGCAGTTGTGACCGTGGTAGCAGTAATGCAAGGGTTTACCAAGCAAATTAATGATCAGCTTGCTGACATGTCTCCTGATGTCACCAATATAAAGCCTTACACTAGCGTAGAAAAAGAAATGGTAGGGCAACAAGCAAAGTTAACCTACAGCGACTTTTTAACTCTAAAAGCACGCGTGAAAGAAGCTGAAACCTTTACTGCACTGATGTTTACTTGGCGCTTTTCGGGTGCAGCAGAGTATGGCAATAAAAGCCATGCTTCACGGGTAATGGGCACAGAGCAAGACTACCAAAAAGCTTACCGCACCTACCCAGAACTCGGCCGATTTGTTCGCGCAGAAGATGATGCAAAACGCCGTAGAGTGGCGTTTATTGGCCCTTCAATTATCGAAAAGCTTAACCTGCCTGAAAACCCTGTAGGTGAATATATCAAACTCGGTGGTGAGTGGTTTCGCATTATTGGTGTTGCTGAAAAACAAGGTAGTTTATTAGGTTTTGACCAAGACGATTACATTAATATTCCGATAAGTACCATGAGTGCGCTAGAGGGCGGCAGTGTTGATACCAATGTACAAATGATGTTTCGTTTGAAAGACGATGCTAACGAAGCGCAAGTACTGGCTAAAATTCGCCGCATCTTACGTCAATTACATAAACTGAAAGACGGTGAAGATGACGACTTTGAATTTGAAACCGCCGAAAAAGCCCGTGCTAATATCGATAAATTTACCGGAAGTGCAACCGCAATTACCGCGGGGATCGTAGGTATCAGCCTGGTAGTTGGTGGTATCGGAGTGATGAATATCATGCTGGTTTCGGTAACAGAACGTACGCGTGTGATCGGCACTTTAAAAGCATTAGGGGCAACACCTGGTTTTATTATGCTGCAATTTTTAGTTGAAGCGGTGGTGCTATCACTGTTTGGTGGTTTAATTGGTTTAGCGATAGGCTACGGTGCTGCGGCACTAATTTCAGTTTTAGTGCCGAGCATGCCAGATGCCTACATACCGGGTTGGGCGATTATGCTGTCATTTGGCTTTACTTCATTGATTGGTATTGTGTTTGGCTTAGCGCCCGCTATTAAAGCGGCACGCTTAAACCCAATTGATGCACTGCGTTATGAATAACTAGTCTGGCTTATAAGGTACTTGAGCGCAGCTTATTTCAACTGTTTTCGGGTACCAAATAGGCCCAACTTGGTTTACTGCAGCTTCAGCTAAACCATTGGTGAACGACTTATAAGTGTGAACAGTTTGCCATTCGGAATCAGGGCACTCCTCTGATAAGTCTACAGGCTCTGAACCTTCGTAAAGCGCCGCGGCAAAGTTATGATGCCATTGCTCTGTTGCAGGCGCTTTATTGGCTTGTGCAGCACTGCCATTATCAAAGTAGATATTTGTGCAACCACTTAAGGTTGCCACTAACACAGTTGTTGCTAGTAGGCTTTTCATAATTGTTGCTCCTGTGCTTGTTGCTCACACCATACTTTTACTGTGTGAGGAGCATAAATTCCGAGTGTAACGAGTCCTAATGCGCCATCAGCGAATGTTTGTTGCGATTGCATTTGGGCAACTTTTTTATCTTGGCAAATAGCCTTTACATCAACGCGCTCTTCACCAACGAGGCCCCACAAAAAGAATGGGCGGCTATCTTGGTAATCAGCTTTAGTGGCTAATTTATTGGTTGTTTTTTCTGGCACTATGGTGACTGATGAACACGCTGTCACCGATAAGGCAAGCAGCATACAGGCCATTTGTTTCATGAGTAGTTCCTTTGTCTGAGTTGTTAAGCTCAGTAAGTATAAGAATATGAGTACTCATTTTGGGTAAGAAAGCGTATAGAAATTGTAGAAAATACTACAGTTTCTAACATTTAGCCTTTGAACTAAACTGAGGCTAACAACGACTAACTCTCAAGGAACGTAACTAAAGGTCATTATGACGGCATATCTGCGTATATTTTTATTACTTGTGTGTTTGAGTGTGCTGTCTTGGTATAGCTTTTCAAGCGATCCTAGCTCTGATGAGCAACAAGGTATAACCAAAACCGCTGTGAACCTTGCTAATTGCCAACAGCAGTTAGCACAAAGTCGTATGCAAACTTACGCTGAACATTATATTTTGCCCTATCAGTTCAAGTTATTGAGTTGGAATATCTACAAAGCACAAATAGATGGCTTACTCACAGATTTGCAAAACCTAAATGCCGGTGCTGATATTGTGTTACTACAAGAAGCTATCGAAGAACCTTCGCTTACAAAGCTCAAACCCTATTGGCGCTTTGCTAAAGGGTATAAGAGTGGCGGCGTGCAATCTGGAGTTATGACACTCAGCCGCTGGCCAGCTACTGTGCATTGTACACTCACCCATAAAGAGCCTTGGCTACGTAGCCCAAAAGCCACCAATATTGTGGAATATGCGCTGCCAGATCAACAGTTATTACTGAGTATTAACCTGCATGCCATTAACTTTACGATGGGTGTTAGTGACTTCAAACAACAGCTAGACGATGCCGCCGCTATTATGCGAACGCATAGAGGCCCTATTGTATTTGCCGGTGATCTCAATACCTGGAGTGATGAACGCCAAGCCTTATTACAGCAAACATTGACCCAGCTAGGTTTGCACGAAGCTATCTATTTAGATGATAAACGTACCAAAGCATTTGGGTTAGCACTTGACCAAGTATGGGTGCGTGGTGTCAAAATAAAGACAACCATAGTACCTGAGCTTGTAAGCTCAGATCATAATCCAATAATTGCAACCTTGACCATAGAGCAAAAAGTACAGTGAAAATAACAATGAAAGGATATTGGCTTATCGCGTTAATGTTATTGAGCATTAGCCAATTCAGTAATGCAGCGACCCCAGAACAAGAGATAAATCACCTCATTGATTTTGTCGCTAAGAGTGATGCCGTATTTATTCGCAACGGCACAGAGCACTCAAGCCAAGATGCTGCCGAACACCTAGCTATGAAGTATCGAAAAGCAACCCGCTATGCAAAAACTGCCGAAAAGTTTATCGAAAATCTGGCGAGCAAAAGCTCATGGAGCGGTAAGCCCTATAAAGTTAAACTCAGCAATGGTAACTTAATCAATGCAAAAGATTGGTTAAGCAATGAATTAAAAGAGTACCGTCGAAACCAACATATGCATAATTAAAATCATCAACACACAAGAAGCGAAAAGCCATGCAAGAACACAAAAATCAGCCACTTAATGACTTTATTGAGTACCCCCATGACGAGATGCTAAAACGCGCCGAAGAGTTTTTAGCCGTGAGTCAGCGTCGCCACAGTATTCGTAGCTTTAGCGACCGCCCAGTGCCAAGAGAAATAATCGAAACTTGTATTAAAGCGGCTGGCACTGCACCGAGCGGCGCCAATCATCAACCTTGGCACTTTGTAGCAATACACAGCAGCGATGTGAAAAAACAAATTCGAGAAGCAGCTGAAAAATTAGAGCGCTCATTTTATGAAGGTCGCGCGGGTGAAGAATGGTTAGATGCCTTAAAACCACTTGGCACCGATGCCAGTAAGCCCTATCTTGAGCATGCACCTTGGCTCATTGCCGTGTTTAGTCAAAAGAAAGGCGGTATTTCTGCCGATGACAAAAATACCAATTACTATGTTCATGAATCTGTTGGCCTAGCAACCGGCTTTTTAATTCAAGCACTACACAGAGCTGGCCTTGCAACCCTTACGCATACACCAAAGCCAATGAGCTTTTTAACCGAAATTTGTGGCCGCGATAAAGATAATGAGCGCCCTTACATGCTGCTAATTGCAGGCTACCCAAGTACAGATGCAACCATCCCTGAGCATGCCTTAGTGAAAAAGTCGCTGGACGAAATAGCGACCTTTATTTGATTGACATGTAACTAAAAAAACTTAACGTTTAAATATTGGGAACTAAATGTTAACAACGTTATATAACCAAGTATTAAATCAAAGCAAGGAGCTACGATGAAACGAATCTATTTTTATTCTTTATTTTTTACACTGGCAAGCACTTCTGTATGTGCTATGGAAAAAGATATTACTCTGCATTTGTGTGAAAGCTGTAGTTATAGCGAAGCAAAGTACTATGCAAATCAAGAATCACCACATATGCGTTGTAAGTCATCTAATCCCAATCAAGAAATGACTTTTGGAAATGAAGCTTGTTATACCGACGAAAAAAAAGTAATAATTGCTGATACAAAAAGCGATAACCATTTTGCTTTTCTAATTGGTTATCACAACCAAGGCTTACCAGCTTTTAATCTGGAAAAGTATATTCATAACGCCTCACCAACAAGTAATGACTTATCAGTTATAAACAAGGTCAAAATCACAGATAAAAATTTTTCCACTTTTATAGAAGAAGCTAAAGCGCAAATTAAACAACAACCTGTACGAAGCTCATCCGGCAACATGAATAGCTTTATGTCAATCAACGAAGCTAATACTGAAACATGCCCTTCATACATAAAAAGCGCAGTTAATGCAGCATATGGAGGAAGAACTGCTTCAGATTTACAAACAAAGCTAAATGAAAAAGCTCACAGCGATTTTAATAATCCTGAATCTTTTTTCTTAACCGATGAAATGGATTCACTTGGCTTTTCACTATTCGCTGCAGGATTTTCTTATCAAGGTAGCTGGAAAAAAGTATCGCGTACATTCAATTCTACAATTGATTTATCTAACAACTCTGATGTACCAGCAAGCACAGACTATAAAGTAGTATTTAATATAAAATGGATAAAAGAATTTAGAGGGTTAGATGTCGAATTAAATCCATTGTTTACTAAATTCGAAGGGTATACGCTCTCTCAACTAAGTAAACCAGGAGTGAAAAGCATTTCTACTTGCCTTGAAGAGGCACTAGATCAACACCTATCTCACTCACCTAAAACACCTATAGTAGACGGCGGTAGCGGCGGCGGTAGCACACCTATTTTTGGTGGAGGCTCTGGCGGCTGGGAGAATCAGTATTGTGAAAAACACTATTATGACACCCAAGGCGTAAAGACAGCTTCCATTAAAGTCCCATGCTAAATCAATACTTGGAAAATTAATAATCAACAGCCAGCACATCACCCGGGTTTAAACCTGAAACGATGTGCTGCTTACCATCGAGCATTTCGCCAAGGCGCACATAGCGGCGCACTATCTGATTATTTTCAAGTAAATAGACCATACTCAATTGGCCATATTGGTGCACCCAGCTTGAGTCAATCAACACCCCTTTTTCAGTGGCGAGCGGTAATTGTAATTGCGCATAAAGCCCTGGCATTAATCCAGTTTGCGCATCTGTTTCTAAACGGATCTCCATACTACGCGCAGCACTATCAGCAACCGGCACAATTTCTGTCACTGTGGCAGGCATTGACGTAGATAAAGCAGGTAGTTTAACCGTTAGAGTTTGACCAACATTCAACTTAATTGCTTGTTGTTCTCTGACATCAAATGCTAATTGCAATTGTTGTGGGTTATACAGTGCGAGTAATGGCGTGCCAGGAGTTGCGGTATCGCCAGGCTCTGCAAAACGCTCAACCACAACACCTGAAATCGGCGCTTTAATTTGCGTAAAACTCAGTGCAACTTGCGCTTGTGTTTGCTGCTGTTTAGCAATCGCTAGGTTCGCCGTTAAATTATCGAACCTTGCTTTTGCATCGTCGTATTCGCTAACAGATACCAAACCTTGCTTGTATAAATCGTTAATACGCTTTAGTTGTTTCTCTGCTTGAGTCAGCGATGCATTAATCGCATTTATTTGTGCTTCGCTTTGAGCCAGCCCTGCTTTAAAGTCATCTTGCTGCAAGGTAATTAGCACGTCACCTTGTTTTACAGTATCGCCAGCGCGTACATTTAAACGCTCAACTTGTGCCATTACACGAGAAGAGATTTGCGTATTTTGTTTTGCAATCACGGTGCCCGGTACAACTTCATCACGCGCAATATCTGCCAGTGTCACTGTCACTAACTGACCAGTGTAATCATTTGCTGATGGGTTTTTCATGCCTGCAGCTTGCTTATCAGAGAAACTGCCCGCCATGTAAAGTACCGCCACAATGATCACAGATAACGCGATGATTGAACCAGTAAGTTTCGATTTACCCTGCATGAGCTTGTTCCTCTTTGGCTGCATCCTTTGCAAACACTAAATAATAAACCAGTGGCACAACAAATAATGAGAACAATGTTGATGCCACAATACCAAAAATAATTGCAATCGCTAGACCGCTAAATACCGGATCTAGGGTGATCACCAAGTTACCTAATAAGGTGGTTCCCGCGGTGAGTAACACAGGGCGCATACGCACCGTACCTGCGGCAATCAAAGCCTGTTTAATTGCCATACCTTGGCCGCGAGCTTGATTAATAAACTCAACTAAAATAAGTGAGTTACGAACCACAATACCGGCAAGTGCAATCATGCCTATCATGGCTGTTGCGGTGAATAGCACCGGCTCTGGAGCACCAGCAATGCTGCGCTCTCCAAATTGATTTAATAGCCAAAAGCCCGGCATGATCCCTATTACGGTTAATGGAATAGCCGACATGATGATCAGTGACAAACTGGCAGAGTTTGTTTGAATGCGTAAGATAATGAAAATGGCAGTGAGCGCAAACGCAAAGGCAATCCCCATATCTCTGAATACATCAATAGTAATTCGCCATTCACCTTCACCACTAAAAGTCACGTCAGTGCCAGCAGGTAATTGCCAAGCTTGGCTACCGCCATTATTGAAAAAGTGCCTACTTTGCCAATCAGTTTGGCTAAATTCGTCAGCGCTAATGCCTAAGTCAGCATTGACGTCAGCAATAATTTCAGCGGGTGTACGCCCATTTAACTCAGCCATTACATACACAACATTACGCTGATCTTTACGCATAATTGGCTTGGCAACATCTTGATGCTGAAATTCACCTAACTCAGAGAGCGCCACCAGCGTACGCGGTGCACTTTGCAGCCCAAATTCATCACTGGTTTTTGCAAGCTCCCTATCACCACGAACTTGTAATGCCAGCAATTGAGCAAATTGGTTACGATCTTGATATGGCAGTTGTAACTTTATATCGACAGGGTCTGTTTCGCCGCTAACATATAACACCCCAACATTTTGCCCATGCGAAGCAATGGCTAAGGTCTGGGCAATATCTTGTGTAGACACCGCCGACAATGACGCTTTACTTTTATCGGTAATAAAACGCTGTAAGGGCGCATTGGCAGCAATACTGGTATCAACTTCAACCACATGCGGCTCTTGTTTTAACCTTGCAGCAACAGCAAGGGCTGCTTGATAGTGCGTGTCTGTATCAACAAATGGCTCACTGTAAACTTCAGCCACTAAGGTACTTAAAACCGGCGGACCCGGTGGCACTTCAACCACTTTAATTACAATGCCATCGGTTGCCAGTGGCGCTAATGCGGCACGCAAGCGCATGACCACGCCATGAGATTGATGATCACGCTCAGTTTTATCGAGCAGTAATACTCTGAGTTCAGCTAAATTAGCAGCTTCACGTCGATAATAACCACGCACCATACCATTAAAGTCCATGCTTGATGGCTGACCAACGTAGGCTGCCGCCTCGCTTACTTCATTTAATTGCCAAGTGATGGTTTGTACTTGTCGAGTGAAAGCGGCGGTTTGCTCAAGGCTTGTACCTTCAGGCATATCGATTAAAACTTGTAACTCGTTTTTATTATCAAACGGTAATAGCTTTAAAGGCACTGCACGCATTACGGGTAACATGGCACTGGCGACAAACAAAGCTAATGTGGTCCATAAAACGAGTTTGGCACGGCCTTTAGACTCAAGTAATGGTGATAATATGCGCTCATATAAACCATGCTGATTGGCATCGAGTTGTACGCTGTCACCGACTGGCGCTTTAAGTAGTTTCATTGCCAACCACGGCGTAACAAAAAATGCCACTATGGTCGAAACCATTACACTAATTGGCACATTGAATGCCATCGGTGCCATGTACGGCCCCATCATGCCAGTAATAAACGCAAGTGGGATAAACGCCACCATAATGGTTAATGTAGACATAAACAGCGCCACACGAATTTCGCTCATGGCATCAACTATGCGTTGTTTTTTATCGCCTTTGTGGGTTAAAAAACGACTTATGTTGTCTATCCCAGTAATTGGATCATCAACCAACAAACCTAAAGAAAGGATTAGTGCAAACAGTGTGACTCGGTTAATTGTATAGCCAAAGGCAAAATCAAGTGTCAGGGTGATGCCGTAGCAAATAGGCACTGCCAAACCAACCACAATCGCTGGTCGCCAACCTAAAAATACGCCAACAAAAATAACCACGGTAAATACCGCAAACACTAAGCTTGAGGTAAGGTTATTTACTTTCTCGTTCGCGGTTTGGCCATAATCACGCAGTACGGTGTAGCCCACTTCATCTGGCAATAGATTAGCCGATAAACTGTCCATCATGCTGTGCACTTCGTTGGCTACAGCGACCGCATTGGTGCCAGCTTGCTTAGCGACACTAATGGTGACTAAAGGAAGTTGTTGTTGGTTATCTGAATGAGCCAGCCATTGATAGCTTTGCGCTTCGCTTGGACCATCACTCACCTCGGCCACATCGCTTAGATAAACACTCTTACCGTTTACCACGTTGACAACAAGCCGTTCTATCGCAGATTGAGAGCGTAAAACATCACCCACTTGTAAGGCAATTTGCTGCTTACCCTCAACAACACTGCCCACATTCACTAATTGGTTAGATACGCTAAGCGCATAATACACATCGGTTAGGGTTGTTTGATGGGCAGCAAGAGCGCTTGCATCAAGGTTAATTGTTAATTGACGGATTCTACCAGCAATCACTTTCACTTCGCTGGTGTTTTCGATGCGCTGTAAACTGTTAGCGATTTCGTTGGCAAAACGAGTTAGTTGATAGTCATCGTAAAGTTTTGGATCTTTACTAAATAAGCCCAGCATTACTATTGGCACGTCGTTCACTTCAACCGGACGTATTTGCCATGAGCTGATCACTGACGCCATAGTGTGTTGATAGCTATAGAGTTTAGCGTAAGTGTCGAGAATAGCTTGCTCACGATCGTGACCGACTTCAAAACGAAGAGTGACAACAGCAGCATTACTTTGTGTAGTTGAGTAAATATGCTCAACACCCGTTAACTGCGCCAATAACTTCTCCAATGGCTCTGTTACCAGCCTGGCTACTTCTGGCGCTTCAACGTTTGGTGCTGCTACATATATATCAAGCATAGGAACCACAATTTGCGGTTCCTCTTCACGAGGGGTTTGCTTTAATGCCATTAAGCCAAGCAACACCGACATAATAAAAATTATAACAGGAAGGCGGCCGCTCAAGCTGTTTTTAACAGCATTATCGATAGCACTCACTGCTTAATTACCTTTGCAAAATAAGCCATATAGAGTTGCTAGGATCGATACTACATTTTCATCAACCACGCGATAATAGATAGTTTGGCTTTCGCGTCGAGTAGCAACTATCTGAGCTTTTCTCAGCGCCGCTAAGTGTTGCGATAATGCAGACTGCGCCAACGGCACAGCTTCGTTTAATTCGCTCACGCTCATTTCACCATCTTGCAGCGAACATAAGATCATCAAGCGATTTTTATTCGCCAATATCTTTAGCATTTGCTCTGCTTGCTCCACATTGTCGGCCATAGCCGCAAAATCGATGTTCATATTCACACTACTCTATATTCTTAAAATGCCGCTAAAGTATAGATTGATATATTAGAAAAGTCTAATATTAGAATTTACTAATATAGTGTTATCTAATATATTAAATACATCACCCTTTTACGAAAACTTGGTATGGAGGATTAGTATGCTGACACCAATTCCTGACTTAATGAAAATTGTTGCCCCAAACCAGCGCCGCATTAGCGCTGACCAAGCAAAACAAGAGCTAAGCGAAAACCATGGTTTATTAATTGACGTACGTGAGCCTGCTGAGCACGCAACTAAAGCAGCAACAGGTGCAATTAATATCCCACGCGGTGTACTTGAAATGAAATTAATGGAAATCGAAAAAGATCCTGCAAGACCCATTTACTTACACTGTGCAAGTAGTGCCCGCGCCACACTCAGTGCCGAAGCACTGACTCGTGTTGGCTACGAAAATGTCACTGTAATCACCTGTAATACAGAACAAATTTGTCAGGTGTTTTAACTTCATAGAACAGTAACACTGGTCGGATAAGCTCGTACTTTTCTACTTATAGGTACAGAGCAATGACTTTTACGCGCAGACGCTTTTTAAAAGCATCGGCGGCTGGTTTTGGAGCCGCCGTTTTATCTTTTGGTTTAACGGGCTGTAGTCTTAATGACGATGATGACGAAACTACAAAGCAAATCCCTGTCAACTTTGATCACGGTGTTGCCAGTGGCGACCCGCTCGCTGACAGTCTAATTATTTGGACTCGCATAACCCCTCTTGAAAACGTCACGAGTGTTAACGTAGTTTGGCAAGCCTCAACAGATGCTAACTTTACAACCATTAGCCATGATGGCGAAACACAGGTAAGCGATGCAACTGACTTCACCTTAAAAGTTGATCTGCAAGGTCTCGATGCCAACACCACCTATTACTACCGCTTCATAAGTAATGGTAAAACCTCACCCACTGGAGCAGGTAAAACACTTCCAACCGACAACATAGAACAAGTAAAATTTGCCGTTGTCTCTTGCGCTAACTATCCTGCAGGCTACTTCCATGTGTATGGTGAAATCGCAAAACAAACCGATTTAGATGCAGTACTGCACTTAGGTGACTACATCTATGAATACGGTAATACAGGTTATGCCACTGAAGATGCCGCCGAACTTGGCCGTTTATTACCTGATGACAATAGCGATGAAATCATTTCTTTAGCGGATTATCGCAAACGTTACGCCCATTATCGTAAAGACGATAACTTGCAAGCTGCCCATAGTCATTGTGCATTTATTACTGTTTGGGACGACCATGAAATAACTAATGATACATGGCATAGTGGCGCTGAAAATCACAACGACGGCGAAGGTGAATTTAGCGAGCGCAAAATGCATGCGCTACAAGCATACTTTGAATGGATGCCTATCCGTAATGTTGCCGATAAAGAACGTATTTATCGACGCTTTGAGTTTGGTAATTTAGTTTCATTACACATGCTCGATACCCGTGTTTTGGCGCGCGACGAGCAAGTTAATTATGCGGATTTCGACTTAACCAGCAGCCAAGGACAAACTGACTTTGTTGCAGCAATTAGCTCACCTACTCGTGCTCTATTAGGTAACGAGCAACTTACATGGCTGACTGATGGTTTAACGACAGCAACAACACAATGGCAAGTACTTGGGCAACAGGTGCTGATGACCAAAATGCATTTGCCACTCGAGATTTTACAGTTACTAATGAATATTCAAGTGACTCAAGCAAACGGTGCTGATCCCTCGGCATTACTTGCTCAAGCAAACACATTATTTAGTGAGCTTGCGCAAATTAAAGGGCGCGTATTAGCTGGCGATCCAACGGTTACTAGTGAACAGCGAGCACGTGTAGAAACAACAGCACCTTATAATCTTGATGCATGGGATGGCTATGCTTATGAGCGCGAGCAAATACTTGGGACTGCAATTGCAGCACAAAAGAATTTGGTCGTTTTGGCAGGTGATACGCATAACAGTTGGGCAGGACAATTAGTCACTGATGCAAGCAATCCTGTTTCTGCTAAAGCCGCAGCTGGTGTTGAATTTGCAGCATCTTCGGTTTCATCACCAGGTCTTGAGAACTACTTAGCGTTAAATACGCAATCGAGCGAAGCTGTCGCACAAATTGAGCAAGTCATTGCATTATTGGTTAACGACCTAGCTTACAATAACTTAGTTGAACGCGGCTACTTAACCGTCACCTTTACTCAACAACAAGCGCTTGCCCAGTGGCATTATGTAAGTAGCGTTAAAACAGCCGATTACACACTGCTTAGCGAGCGTCAAAAAGCGCTCAGCGTACAAGCTGGTAACCCTACTTTACAAATGGCTTAACGCTTTTCATCTAATAGCGTAACTAACATTTGCTCAATGTTTTTTACGCTATAAGTAAGTGAACGCAGCAGTTCTAACTGACTATCTTCAGGTTGATGCTCAGCTTTAATACTGCTGCTTTGAGTCATCTCATCTTTTTGTTTTAAGATTGCCTCGCGAAACGTCTCTGCATCAACCACTCCGAGCAATGATACTAATGCACCTTGCCCTGATTGACCTGCCGTTTCAAAGCTCAGTCGATAAAGACCAAATTGGCGCATTAAAGGGCCTTGGCTAAGTGCTACATCGGTTATTTTTTCAAGTGGGATCGATTTTTCTTCTTTAAAGAAGACACCGCGTTTTACCACTAACTTACGTGTTAACAACGTGGCTGACATCGCCGCTAAAATACGCCCTGCCACCAGCCAGATTATTAACGCAACTACGGGAATGAAAGGGATCCCTACCATACTAATCACACAGGTAAAAATACCCAGTAATAACCAATATTGTTTTACTTTTGGATCAAAGCTAGCACTCGTTAAACTGGTTTCTGTCATCATAGGCTCCTTGATAGAGAGTTATGACAATATACAAACTTTTCATTAAATACAAAAAAAGCCGAGCAAAAGCCCGGCTTAAGGGTACTGCAGGGAAAGCTATTCCACTGCTTCAACCGTCACTGTTAGTTTACTCAGATCAGGTCCTTGCACTGTAAAGCGGTAATCACCCGCTGTTGGGATACTCAAGGCGATATTGGCACCAACGGCTTCTAGTAAAGCCGCTTCGCCAAGCACAGCAACAGGGGCATCACCACTGCCGCCATAATCCACCGTATTCCAGTCTTCAGAAGCGACTTTGAACTCATAGTCACCAGCTTCTAAAGTCATGCTAGTACTGTACATCGCATCACCAGCATAAATCAGTGGGTTATCTGTGCTCCAATCATTTACACTACCACGTAAGTACACTTGAGTTTCGCCAAACATTTCTGCATTGAATACAGTCATAAGTGGTTCTTCAAGGTTACTGGCATCAAACATAAACTGATATTGACCATCGCTTGCAATATCCATTGTCATATTTGCGCCTTTTACTGCGAGTAGTTTTTCAGTACCCACTGTAACCGCTGCACTACTTTCACCTGAACCATAATCCACCGTGTTCCAATCTTCAGAGGCCACTTTAAACTCATAGCTACCCGCAGTTAATTGTTTAGTGAAGGTATAAACACCTTTACCTTGATACATTAACTCGTCACTGGTACCCCAATCGTTTAAGCTACCGCGTACATAAATTGGCGTACCAACAAATGGTTCTTCATTATAAACCTTAAGTACTGGGTTATCGGTGTCTGTGGCATCGAATGAGAACACATAAACAGCATCCATTGCCGCCGTAAAGGTCATATTGGCGCCACTGCGTGTTAGCAGCTCATCTTCGCCTTCGAGCACTTCAGCAACATCGGCAGAAAGCGCACCAAAATCAACGGTAGACCAATCTTCAGAAGCCACTTTAAACTCATAGCTGCCTGCTGTTAGAGGAATCGCAATTTTGTACTCGCCATCACCCACATATTCAAAGCTATTTGCCGTACCCCAGTCATTTAACGTGCCACGAACATAAACCTCTGTGCTACCAAATGGCACAATATCTGGCGCACCCACAGTCGCATCGGCACTTAGGCCTTCGCCTTGAGCATCAGCTTGTGGTTTCACAAACACAGCAACAGTATATGGCGGAACATTAAAGGTACCTTCGCCCTCACCAGCCATAAAGCTTGCTGCTGACATACTTGAGTCAACACTCGCTTTTAAAACAGGATGAAGCTCAAAACCCGCAGCCGTTGATACCGTATGCGATAAGCTTTGCTCCGTACCGTTCATCACCACAACAATGGCATCGTATTGGCTATCTAGGTCAGTCAACCCAACACCATCATCAATACTCATCACCACTAAACCTTGTTGTTGACGCTTACCAATATTGTGGAAGCCAACGCGGTCTAGAATGTCTTGCTCTGTGGTTAAACTAAATAATGGGCTGGCACTACGAATTGCTAAGAACTCGGTAAATACATTACTTGCGTACTCAATGTCGCTTGCCATCGCTTGCGCATTCGTATTTGCAGAAATAGGTGCAATTTCGCCCCACTTCGCTTGGTTATCTTGCGCAGGTGGCAGGCCTACATTCCAGTTATTGGTATCCATACTGAAATCAACAAAGTTGAACCAATCACCAGAATCATAACTGTTACGATCCATTGATTTAGAACGCAGCATATCAGCACCCATTTGCATAAATGGAATACCTTGGCTCATCAGCGGCATAGCTAAAGCCATATTGTGAACACGCACACGCTCTTCAATACTTAAGTTAGTGCCATGTTTATATTGCAGCTGATCCCATAGAGTTTCATTATCATGCTTAGAGACATAGTTAATGCTGTCAGCCGGGTCAAGAGCGTAAGCCGCTGGCTGACCACTCCAGCTAAAGCTGCTGCCTTTTGCTGAATTACCTTTAAAGTCTTTAAGAATGTAGTTTTGTAAGTTACCTGCCAGTGATAAACGCAACGTATCTTGCTCAGATAAATTGCCATCTGTGGCATTATTACTAAAGAACGCACCACCACGAATTGCTTCACGGATACGGTCATTAAAGGTGCCTACTTCAGTGCCAGCCATATCCATTTGTTTAGCTTGCACAAATAAACGGTTATCAGCGACTTCACCAAAGTTCCACCCTTCACCGTAGAAGTAGGTATCTGGGTCAACTGCTTGTACTGCACTAAGCGCGGTCATAATTGATGCTTTTGGCATATGCCCCATCACATCAAAGCGGAAGCTATCGTAACCAAAGTCACGGGCTAAAATCACCATAGAGTCAGCAACAAACTTATCCATCATGACATGTTCTGTTGCTGTATTTTCACAACAGGTTGAACGCTCGATATCGCCGGATGTTTCGTTATATCTGTGGTAGTAACCTGGTACCAGTTTATCGAACACTGATTTATCCCAAACACCTGATGAGGTCGTGTGGTTATAAACAACATCAAGGACGACACGTAAACCAATTTCTTGTAAAGACTGGATCATCGCACGCGTTTCTTTGACTCGTGCAATACCTTCAGGCGATGAAGCGTAAGAGCCTTCAGGCGCAATAAAATGATGCGGATCATAACCCCAGTTAAAGCTATCAACACCACGCATTGCATTAGCAAGTGCTTGAGCATCATCAGAGCCAGGTAGGTATGACGCCATTAAATCAACTATCAATGAACTCTTATCTTCGGTTTTACATGCATCGGCATCATCGTCAATGCGGCTACATAAATCACCTAAGGTTGCAGTGATATCAACACGCTGACTGGCATCTTCATCTATGGTGCCAATATCTGTCAGTGGCAGTAAATGGAAATGAGTTAAACCATTATCTGCTAGCTTTTTAAGATGTTGCATTGGTGCGCTATCAAGCTCAGTAAACGCTAGATACTTACCACGGTTTGCTTCACTGACGGTTTCATCCCGTACACTAAAATCACGCACATGACCTTCGTAAATGACCGCTTGCTCAGGGTAATCAACCGTTGGCACCATACGCTCATCCCAGCCGGTTGGTTTAGTATCTTCATCATCAAGGTTGATCAGTTGGCTATATAGACCATTGGTTGAAACGTTTAATGAATAAGGATCTGTGCTCCATAAGCTTTCAATTTGCTTAGTCGTAGGATGATAAACATCAAACATAAAGCGGTAGTAATGGCGATCGTGACTGATATCGATATTGCTAGACCAAATACCCGTTGCGCTATCAAAGGTCATCACAAGTTGTTCAAGCTCTGTTTTATCAGCATCATACAGCACTAATTTCATATTGCTTGCCGTTGGAGCCCATACCGACACATCAATGCCATTATTGGCGTAATGCACACCTAGTTGTGCTTCATTAGCATCACTTTCGCCACTGGTGTATAAGTCATCTAGGGCTTTAGCGGTTTGCACATAAGTGGCTTCTGTTAGCTTGCCATCAGCATCATAGCCCGCCACAACTAATTGTTGTTTAATAAGCTCTTTTGCAGCGGCTGCATCCCAGTTACCTTGGTACGCATTCCATCCGGCAAGGTGTGGTACTTTAGCGATTTGTTCATCGCTTAAAGATGTCGATATAAGCTCAACCACTTGACCATTTAACTCACCAGTATCTTCATCGACAGCTAAATCTGCACTGTTTGATGAGTGTAATTTAATGATGCTTGTCAGCTCATTACTTGGCTGGTAAATCACAGTAGATAAATCAATCCAATGCGCTGAAGCACCAGAAATACTCACCGGGCGCTCACCTAAGCTTATAATTGGATATTCAAATACTGATGGTTCACCATGAATGGTAAAGTTCATACGTTGGAACTTTTCATCGTCCTGCATCAATGGCATTTTTAAATCAACATCACCAAACGCTTTGCCGGACCCTTCGGTTCCAATATGCACGATGAAGTTAGCACACTCGTTGTAACCTTCTTTTAATTTTACAATCCAGTACGCGCCATAGTTAGGATCAATACCATCGTATTCATGACCATTGGCCCAATCAGTAGCATCAAACGGCGCTGCGTACGCATCACAGTCATCATTATTCCATGAGTGTAATCGATAACCTTCATAGGCATCATCACTGGTGCGGTTATAGAATAAGATGGCTTCGTCATCTGCAGGGAAAACCACAGGATCAGGCAAAGTGGGATCAGCGCCTACCACGCAGCTTTCATTATTCTCATCGGGTACCGTTGGTGCCGGACAACTAATCGGTGGTGGATCTACACACTCAGTCCCCGCTTCATTGGGAACTTGCGGGACACTACAGGTCAATAAAACTTGCCCAGAATCTATATCGTTACTAGCGCCACCACCACATGCAGTTAGCAATACCATGCTACATGCAATCAGTAAGCGGCTAAAATTAGCTATTATTTTCATATTATTATCTCCAGCTTACTGATCAATGGTTATAGGTAAAACCTAGATAAAACTGACGACCAAAGAATTGCGTGGTGCCTGTTTTACTGGTTGTTCCAAAGTAGCTTTGTGTTGGTTCATCGGTTAAGTTATTCACTTGTAATAACATGCCGAATGAATCTGTGAACTGATACGACGTTTGGAAATCGATAACCGTTTCCGCATCAAAGTTCACCACTTGCTCATTGACAGCAACTTGCTCTGAAACGAAATCATCGCGATAACGCACATTCAAACGTGTTTCAAAGTTTTCATAGCTGTAAAAAAGTGTGCCGTTAAAGACATTGTTTGACAGGCCAGGCAAATCTTGCGACACAGAATCACCACCTAAGTCGGTGATAGACTGCACTTCGCTCTCGGTATATGAGTAACTGGCATTAATGCCTAGGCCTTCAAACGGCGAGGGTAAGAAAGAGAAAACTTGCGTATAGGCAAGCTCAATACCACGAATATAACCCCCTTTGGCATTATTAACCGCAGTTTCATACACACCATTAGTAGTTTCGATTTGCTCACCGCTGACAGGGTCAACAATGTATTCTGGTACGTTAAAACCATTACCCTTAAAGTCAAAGTTCTCTATGGCTACCGTGTCTATGAATGAGTCGATATTCTTATAAAACGCAGCAACAACCAGCGCACCATCGGTGTCTTCAAAGTATTGCTCGTACGAGATATCGTACTGATCCGCATAAAAAGGTTTTAAGAATGGATTATTAGTACTTGAACCGTTAATTTCGCCGTCATTGTTAACCGATGCACTGGCATCGCCTGCTAAACGGTTAATCGGAGCACGCGCCATCACTTTTGCCGCAGCAAAACGAATTTGTGTCGCGTCACTCACTTTAAAGTTTAGGTTTAATGAAGGCAGGTAGTCTGTGTATTTTATGCCTAACACGCTTGGTGCATAAAGGTCGTTAACAATGCCATTGTCATCAACAATATACTGCGCACCGAGTTGTGGGTCACCACCGACGTTTTCAAGCACCGTCGCGGACTGATCGGTATCTACTCGGCGAATACCAATATTACCTGTAATTGGCAGCTTGCCAATTTCAGTATCAATGTTAAGCATCAGATAGGCTGACACTACTTCTTCATACACTGAACCACTTTGCAACATGGTCCATGAATAGTTAGTGGTATAGTCTTGTGCATCTGGCTCACCATCACCATCTAAATCAACAACACCATCAGCATTACCCCAGGTTTGTACTGGTTGCGGAATACCATTTGGGAACCATGCGTTAAGTGCTTTATCTAAATCTATCGCTAGATATGATGGGAAATAACTAAACTCACCTTGCCAATTGACGACTGTAGCCATGTCATCGGTAAGGCGAAGCGGTGGTTGAGTCGAAGAAAATGCACCGTCGTTACCGTATTCAAATACAGAGCGATTATTGCTGTACTCACGGTCTGAATAACGAGCGCCAAATTCAATGGAGCTAAACCAGTTATTCTCTAACTCATACTTAAAATCGAGTCGAAATGCTTTTACTTCATCTTCATTTTCATACGGGTAAATACCGTATTTACTGACCATAACTCGGTCAATATCGCTAAATGCGTCGGCTTGGTTAAAACCTACATCAGGCAAGTTTAAGCCGTTCAATTGATAGTTAAGCGATACATTGGTATCGAATACTGGGTTCTCAACGGTGGCATCTTCCGAAACCAATGCCCAAAGTAAACCATTACGGAAATTACTCTTAGCACGTGATAGCGACACGTCAGCATTGACGTTTAAACGCTCAGTAACTTGCCAATCGGCATTAATGCCGTAGCTGTCTACTTCATCGAAATCTTGGTTATCATCATTAACGATTTCAACACGGGTAAAGCTATTTGATGTACGGTTAATTGCACCACCAATCACCGCATTACCGTCAAGCACTGGGTTAGCATACACCGCAGACGGACCACCAAACTTAACTCGGAAACCACGGGCAAATGACTCGCTATCAAAACGCGATAAGAACGCATCACCCTTTAATTTAAAGTTATCGGCTGGCACCCATTCAATTGAGGTTAAATAACCATTACGGGTTTCTTCACCACCTAAGTGCTGAAGCTCAAATCCCTCGCTGATGTATTCATTGGCAGGATTATCTGCAGGGCCATCGGTATCATTTGCCAGTCCATCAACATCTTTGTTTCCGTTATATGCTAAACCAATAAACTGAGTCGCCACACTTGGTTGGAATAAGCGCGCGTAACCCACTGCGACACCTAGCGTATCGTCAAGAAACTTACCTTGGTAAGAAAAGCTAATACGGTCGCCGTACTCGGTTGCATCAAAGACCTCTGAAGCACGGTCGTTATACATACCACGCACATTCGCAGTAAATTTGTGTTGCTGGTCATTATCCAAAGGGCTTGCTGTTTGTAGCTCGACTGTACCCGCGACGCCCCCTTCAATAAGCGATGCCTTAGGCGACTTGTAGACCGCCGCTGAACTGATTAACTCAGAGGGGTATTGGTCAAACTCAATACTGCGACTACCACTAGTAGATACTTGCTCACGACCATTTAATGTCGAAAAAACAAATCCACCAGATAAACCGCGGATGTTGATTTCGGCAGCTTGGCCTCCGGTACGTACCGCCGAGATCCCCGGTAGACGTGTTAATGCATCAGCCATAGACACATCAGGTAATGCCCCTAAGTCATCAGCTGATAGTTGCTCAGAGACTGTGTCGCTAAAGCGTTTTTGATTTAATGATTGAATTAAGCTGCGACTAAAGCCGCGCACTTCGATTACTTCAAGCTCAGGATCGATTTCCTTTGCTGATGTGCGTTCTTCTTCCGTCGCCGCTATTGCACTATTTGCTGCCACTAAAGCCAGCATAAGTGCACTTAGCTTGAATTTCCCCATTGGATTTCCACCCTGTTGTCGTTGGAGGTGTTGTATTTGTGGTTATTGTTGTTGTCAAAAAACAACCAATAAAGTGTAACCAAAAGGTAAATATTGTGTGATGAATACGTATGCAATAGGAGCTTGCTGGGGAGAGTAGCGATCACAACCCTTTTTTATTAGTGATGTAATCGCAATATAGAGGGATTTATAAAGTAATAACGACGCGAACAGCTAGAGCAATAAAAATTATCCCTAGCAATTTTTCGAGCCATGGATTTGTCTTGGTGAAACCAAAACGCTTTTTTGATATGTCGGTTAACAGTGCAACAACTAGATACCAGCCCGTATCAAGCACAAATACCGTTAAACACATAATTAAACCAACTTGCAAAGTCAGCTTTTCAGGATCAATAAATTGCGAAAACAGTGCTAAAAAGAACACCGCAAGTTTTGGGTTTAAAAAGGCAATAGCAAAGCCATCTTGCAGTGCGCTACGAGGACTCGGCTTAGTCTGCTCAACATTCAATGTTTGCGAGCTAGGTTTAGCTAACAAAATACGAATACCCAAATATGCGAGATAGGCTGCACCGCCATAGACCAGCACTTGATAAAGCGTTGGCAACTGAGTCATCAGCGCACCTAAGCCAAGTAACGAGGCACACGCATAAAAGCCAACCCCAATACCATGGCTCAACGCCGCTAACATGCCGTTCTTCATACCGCCATGTAAGCTGTGTTTTAAAACCACAGCTAAACTCGGCCCCGGCGACATTGCCCCCATCACGCAAATTAAAACTAAACTCAACCACTCAGTTAGTGTCATTATTCGTTATTCTCAATTAGTAATAAAACGGATGTTATCTGACCATAAACCCCTGTTGCTGTAGTGATGGTTTTCACTTGCCAACCTGCTTGTCCTAATTCGAACACTCGTTGATTTAATGCATCAATATCGATGCCGCCAAAAAAGCGTTTCTTTTTAAACTCTACAACTTTTTGCATGTTAGTCCGTCAGTTGGTATTCAAAGTCATAATGATGAATACCCGATTCAATTCGAATTGCCATTTTACCAGAAATACCTTCAAGTTCACCTGCGCCTGAGTCTGGTACCACTTCTAAAATCAATCGGTCAGCCCCTTTATCCATGGTGCCAAAATGTTGCAGCACAAAACTGCCTTGCTTACCTTCTAAGCTACCAACAACTTGCTCTATCGCTACATAACCTGCACTGCCCTGAGTTGCAGTCATGGCACTGAGCATTTCGCCTTGGCTTGTTGCTTCTAATGGACCTGAAAACTGTTTATCAATCGACATGCGTCCCAAATTTACGCCATCTTGCCCTGTGGCATAGCCGCCAATTGGGTTTAACTTTACGGTGAATTGACCACTGATCGTTGTAGATTCCATACTAATCCCTTAATAACTGTTGATTTTTAGAGCATTGATAACCATATCTATACCCTATTCATCAACAAGAATCTAGCATGTCTACCAATAAAGAAAAGGCCGCATTTAGCAGCCTGTTACCGATTTTAGCTTTTATAAAACCCTATAAATGGATGGTGTTTGCGGCCCTTGGCGCCTTGCTGCTTACGGCCGCTGTTAACTTATCACTCGGACAAGGCGTTAAATTTGTTATCGACCATGGCTTTATTGCAGGCTCGCAAGCTCAACTTCAACAAGCAGTAATGGTGTTGATTGGTTTAATAAGCTTATTAGCTGTAGGTACTTTTTGTCGCTTTTATTTAATGTCGTGGATTGGTGAGCGAGTCAGTAACGATATCCGTAAAGCCGTGTTTGATCGCATCGTTACACTACACCCCAGCTACTTTGAAGAAAACCGTAGTGGCGAGCTGATGTCGCGCCTGACCACCGACACCACCTTGTTGCAATCTATCATTGGTTCCTCTTTTTCAATGGCACTACGTAGTAGTTTAATGCTGATTGGTGGCTTGGCTATGTTACTAATTACCAACCTAAAGCTGACTCTTGTCGTTGTTGCCTGCGTACCAGTAGTATTAGTGCCGATGATGATTTTTGGCCGAAAAGTAAGAAAACTGGCAAGCTCAAGCCAAGATGCCATTGCCGATATCAGCACCTATGCTGGTGAGATCATTCAAAATATTAAAGTAGTGCAAAGTTATAGCCATGAAGAACGTGAAAAAGCAGCATTTAGCGAAGAGACCAACAAGGCGTTTCAAGTAGCGAAGAGCCGAATCAAACAGCGCTCGTTTTTGATTGCAGCGGTGATATTTCTGACCTTTAGTGCTATTAGCGTGATGCTTTGGGTTGGTGGCAGTGACGTATTAGCTGGCACTATGACAGGTGGTGAGCTAGGTGCTTTCGTGTTCTATGCGATTATGGTGGCGATGTCTGTAGCAACCGTTGCCGAAGTGTATGGTGAGCTGCAAAGAGCCGCAGGTGCAGCAGCACGGCTGTTAGAGCTACTTGCCGTTGAAAGCATGATCAAAAGTCCAGATACAAATCATGATGCACAACTTGAAGCAAACAAACTTAATCACCCTGCTATCGAGTTTAATGAGGTATCTTTTCATTACCCTTCAAGGCCAGATAAAGCCGCTTTAAATACGCTGAATTTACAAGTAAAACAAGGTCAAACTCTTGCTATCGTTGGCCCATCGGGGGCTGGTAAAACAACGTTGTTTGAGTTACTGCAGCGCTTTTACGACCCAAGCTCAGGGAGTATTTCGCTGGCAGGAATAAACATAAAAGCACTCTCTCTTGATTGCTTACGCCAGCAAATGGGGATGGTGGCACAAAACCCAATTTTATTTAGCTCAGACGTAATGCATAACATACGTTATGGCAACCCAAGCGCCAGCGACGAGCAAGTATATGCGGCGGCCAAATATGCCCATGCCGATGAGTTTATTAGTCAACTGCCAGATGGTTACCACAGCTTTTTAGGGGAGCAAGGTGTTAGGCTTTCAGGTGGGCAAAAACAACGCATAGTTCTGGCCCGCGCAATATTAAAAGACCCTGCAATTTTATTGCTTGATGAAGCAACCAGTGCACTCGACGCACAAAGTGAGTTTCATGTACAAGCTGCCCTTGAGCATCTAATGAAAGACAGAACAACACTGATCATTGCCCATCGTTTGGCAACGGTTAAACACGCCGATGTGATTGTCGTGATGGATAAAGGAGAAATAATTGCAACGGGTACGCATCAGCAATTGTTTGAGACTAACCCATTGTATAAACAATTGTGCGAATTACAGTTTAATCGAGATTAAGAAGGGAAATGTCAGGTTTGAAAGGGCATATCAAACCTGACCACAAATCTAGATATAAAATCTAACCTTGTGTATTCGGTACGATCTGAATTTCTACGCGGCGGTTTAAAGCTCGGCCATTTGCTGAGTCATTGCTTGCCACAGGGCGTGTTTCACCATAGCCTCGTGTGCTGATACGCGCAGACATAATCTGATGATTCACTAAGTAATCTTTTACGCTTTGCGCACGTTGTTGAGATAACGTCATATTGTAGCTATCTTTACCTGTGCTGTCGGTATGACCTTCTACGCTTAAGTAGGTTTTTTCGTATTTATTCATCACCTTAGCAATCGCATCTAAGGTGCTATGAAAGCCCGACGAAATATAAGATTGGTCAGTTGCAAAAGTAATATTTGATGGCATGACTAGACGAATATTGTCGCCTTCACGAACCACTTCAACACCTGAGCCTGCTAGCTCATCGCGAAATGCTTCTTCTTGCTTATCCATATAATCGCCAACGGCTGCACCTGCTAATGCACCAATAGCCGCACCAATGAAGATACGTTTATCATCGTGGTCGCCAGTTGCTTTACCTAGAACGGCACCTGTAGCAGCACCAATCGCAGCGCCTTTACCTGTATTCGTTGTCTCACAACCTGTCAATAAAACGGCTAATACGCCCACTGTTAAAACTGATTTTGTAAAAGTCATGTGTCTCTCCATGGCAATTATTCAAATTGAATTGTTTACAATTATGAATGAACGTCTATGAACAAACTATGAAGAATGGGTTACTTATCGATTGCTACAGCAGTAACCGGAGGTAAGTTATAACTTTTGACCAATTCTGTTAAACGGCCATTGAGGACTAAGGTATTGAGGCGCTCTTGAATTTTTTCGGCTAAACTCGAGCTTGCAAACTGTTTACTTAGGGCAATGTGACCATAAATAACATCTTTATAGCGATAAGGCATTTTTACAATTTCTTGTGAAGGTCGCTGCAAAAAAACGGAGGCATGATCTGCAGTCTCTTCAACAGCAATCACTAAATCAACACGATTTTTTAATAACATCTCAAAAGCATTATGTTCGCTTAAAGCCTCGATTTTAGTGAGGGTTTTATCAGTGTCGAAGCGGGGAAAATGCGCAGCACCTCGCATTACCGCAATGCGCTTACCGACTAGGTCTTGATAATTGTTTATTTTAAGCTCGCTATCAGCTTTTGCATAAAACACGAAAGAAGACGACAGCATCATATAAGGCGGGGTAAGAAACTGCATTTTTTGCTCGCGCGCTTCTGTGCGAATAAGGCCGCCCATCACATCCAGCTCATTTTGCTCAAGCATCTTTAAACAACGAGAAAATGGGCAAGCAACATACTCAAACTTAATTGGTAAGCTAGGTTGCATTTCACGCATGATATCAACAATTGCGCCACTCACTTTACCATCATCAGAAATCATGCCATAAGGGGGCGCATGATCAACAGCCACCAACACTTTCTCATAAGAGTTCGCAGATACTAAGCCACTGAAAAAAAATAACAACAAACTTGCAATGTAGTGTTTCATAGTGATACTCATGACTACGTTCACTGGTTCTGTATATTGTAGACGGCCTTGTGTCATAAAAACCACAAAAATGTCATACAATTTTGTCATAATTGAAAAAAAATTACTGATGGCAAATCAATGTTATTCATCATATTTAAGCAATTCTTTTTATTAGGCTGTATGAGCTTTGGTGGCCCTGCAGCACACCTTGGTTACTTCAAACGCCACTTTGTTGATAATTTAAAATGGCTTTCTGCTGAACGCTATGCCCAACTGATTAGTCTTAGCCAAGCATTACCGGGCCCAGGTTCGAGTCAAGTTAGCTTTGCGATGGGGGTTGAAAAAGGAGGGGTATTGGGTGGCCTGTGTGCTTTTATTGGGTTTACCCTACCCTCATTTTTAATCATGTTTTTTCTGGCTCTAAGCGCTCATCAATTTGGTGATATATACTTTGCAGTAATTGCTGGGCTAAAACTCTTTGCAGTAGTGATTGTTGCCGATGCAACCTATAGCATGGCAATGAGCTTTTGCAAAAACCACTTACATAAACTTATAGCAGTGCTAAGTACTGTTGTATTGATTATTTTCTCACAATTATCGAGCCAAATTTTAGTACTTATTGCAGCAGCGGCTATAGGTTGGTGCTATCCACAACTTAAATTACCTGAAAGCCAAGAGCAAAAATCAGTGAAAATTGCTTGGTTACCACTTGGCTTATTTGCCATCTTGTTATTAATTAGTTTTTTACCTTTCGGTGAATGGCTTTCTTTGTTTGCCCCATTTTATCAAACTGGCGCTATGGTCTTTGGTGGCGGTCACGTTGTGTTACCTATTTTACAAGCTGGTGTACCGAGCCTTGAAACTGAGCAGTTTTTATCGGCTTATGCCAGTGCCCAAGCCATACCTGGACCGATGTTTACTATCGCTACTTATTTGGGAGCACAAGTTACACCAAGCATTCCACTTGTAGGTGCTATTGTCGCGACCATCCTGATTTTCTTACCGGGTTTTTTGTTGATGTTAGCCTTTATGAAAAGCTGGTTACAGTTAGCAGATAAGCCACGCTTTGCAGGCAGTATCGCAGCGCTAAATGCCGCTGTAGTGGGGTTTTTAGCCGCTGCTCTTTATTCACCGATTTGGCAATCGGCAGTGCAAAATCTATGGCAAGTAGCTTTAGTCATTGCAGCATTTACATGGCTAAGAATGGCAAAGCCACCTATTTGGTGGCTTTTGTTAGGCTTTATTACGATTAGCTTATTGATTGGTCAGCTTTAAGCTTTCTCACGTGGAGGATTAGCTACCTTGATACTAGGCTTTAAGCCAGTTTGGGCTTCGCTTGTGCTCAACTGACCCGTAACACTTTGATAAGGTCTAAGCCCAAAAATAGGCAGTACAGCAAGTAGATGATCCATGATCTCTGCTTGCAAGTGCTCGTATGAAATCCAGCGCTTATCCTCACTAAAGCAATAAAACTCAATAGGTAAACCATGATTTATTGGTTGCAGCTCTCGCACCATTAAAGTTAAATCACGATTAATTTTTTCATGTTGCTTTAAGTAACCTTCAGCATAACGTCTAAATAAGCCAAGATTTGTTACTGGGTTAGGTAAATTTGCTACTCGTATGTAGTCATGCAAAGGAATTGCATCATCAATTTGCTCTCGAAAAGCATCATCCACCAAACGAATACTATTCATATCAATGTTTAAAGAACGCTTGATACGACGACCACCTGACTCTTGCATACCACGCCAGTTTTTAAATGACCCTGCAACTAACATGTAAGTTGGAATGGTTGTAATCGTGTTATCCCAGTTACGCACTTTTACTGTATTTAAACCAAGGTCGATAACTTCACCGTCTGCGCCATAGCTATCCACTTGGATCCAATCACCGTAAGTTACTAGTCGATTTGCCGCAATTTGAATACTGGCGACAAAACCCAAAATGGTATCTTTAAATACGAGTAAGGTCACCGCCGCTATCGCACCAAAGCCAGACAAAATATAAGTTGGCGACTTCTCTAGCAAAATGCTCACAATGAGAATGGCGCAAACCATAAAGGTGATAAGTTTTACAACTTGGATCAAGCCCTGAATCGGAATATCGCGCGCAAAATCAAGCTGGTTATAAATACCACCAGCAATGCTCACCACACTACTTAAAATGAAGCCACCGTAAATGATCAGTGCAATTTGACCCACCGTTTTAAGTACTAATGCAGCGACATCATGAACTGGATAAACATAATCGAAGGTCGCTAAATAAAGTACACAGCACAATATCCCTGCAAAACGACGGTTTAACTTATTGAGCATAGGTGTGAGCGCACCAATACGCTCAGGAGACAGGCGTGTAACAACCTTTTGAATACCCGGCAGTAATAAGCGACGGGTAAACATGTAAATTATTAGTAATGAGCCAACACCGATAGCTGTAGCGGTTAATGCACTTATTAGCGCCGCGTCTGGCATTGATTCAAACCAAGGCATCACCAACTCTTGTAGGTGAGTTTGCTTCATGGCGCTTCAATCTCCTTATTGATGGTAGCAAGGTACTCAGCTTGCTGAGCTTGGTGATAAGTTAGTAGCTGAGCATCTTTTTGTAACCACAACTCATTAATATGTTGTTGGAAAGCCGTTCTAAATGCACGGTCATGCTGATAATCACCAATCATCTCTGCGCTAATTGCTTGCACTTGCACTTCAACTTTAATCACGTTTAAACGGCCACGCATAAGATTACGGCAAATATGGTCGCCCTCCCCCTGATAAATAATCGAGGTATTTAATAATGCATCAAATTGCTCACCTAACACCTCAAGAGCAAATGCTATACCGCCTGCTTTGGGCTTTAAAAGGTAAGTAAACGGACTATTTTGCTTACTGTGTTTTTGACTTGTAAAACGCGTGCCTTCAACAAAGTTAATGATTGTTGTTGGGTGATTACGAAAATCACGGCAGCTACGTTTGGTGCGTTCAACATCGAGCCCTTTCAACTTAGGATTTTTTGCCAGTTGCGCTTTGCTCACCCGCTTCATAAAAGGCATACCCATAGCCCATGCGCCAGTGCCAATGAATGGCACATACTTCAGCTCATCTTTTAAGAAAAACTTTGGCGCGGGTAAAACATCGATTGCACTCAGAACAACAATATCTAGCCAGCTCATATGATTAGAGATAAGTAAGTACCAACCATCTGTAGTAACTTTACCTTTAATATCAATTTCAATTGTTGGGCAACCTAACCACAAGGCTAAGCGGTTACCTTTACACCAACCGCGATAAGCTAAATGAAGAATATCGCTAACCACCTTAAATGGCAGTAGCAACTTAAGCACACCAAACAGCAGCACCAGCGTGCCCCAAATAATCACATTAGCAAACAAGACAATACTAACTAGAACGCCTGTTAACCAATTTGGTAAAAATTTCTTTAACATATGTGTGCTCTCGACTGCGTTAGCAATACTACTGCGTTTTAGCTTTTAATTCGGCTAACTGTTGATTTTTTTCTTCCCAAATTCGATTTAGCTCAGCTTGAAAATTTACTCTAAACTCTGCATCGCCCGTATAATCCCCAATCAAATTTGGACTCACTTCCATCACTTCTACTCGCACATCGACTTGCTTTACTCGACCACTAGCAAAGTCCACAAAGCTAGGAATACCACCAGGGTAATGAATGGTTACATTCACTACTTTGGAAATTTGTTCACCCATTGCTTGCATAACAAACGCAACCCCGCCCGCTTTCGGCTTTAATAGGTGCTCAAAAGGACTATTTTGGCGAGAATGCTTTTGCTCAGTAAAACGCGTACCTTCAACAAAGTTAACAATACTCACTGGCATTTCTTTAAACTTTTCACAGGCTTTGCGCGTGGTTTCTAAGTCTTTGCCACGCAATTTAGGGTTTTTCTTTAACTGGGCTTTACTCGTACGAGTCATGAATGGGAAATCCAACGCCCACCATGCAAGACCCAAGAAAGGAACGTATATCAGCTCTTTTTTCAAGAAAAAGTTTAAAAACGGAATACGGCGATTAAACAGACGTTGCATAACAACGATATCGACCCAGCTTTGATGATTCGCGATCACCAAGTACCAGTCTTTCGCTTTTAACTGCTCAAGACCTGTCACGTTCAGATTATATGAAGCAAATATGTTTTGGTTGATGCTGTTGCAACTCACCCACATAGTGGCGCATTGCTTAGCAATCCAACTCATTAATTTTTGCAATGGCTTGATTGGAATAAGCTTTATGAGGCCACAAATAAAAATAGGCACAAACCAAAAAAGGGTATTGAGGGTGTAAAATAAAAAACTGAACACACAACGGATCATCGACATTACTACTTATTCCTTTAACGCTTAATCTTCAAAATACGTATAGCCAGCAAGGCCTGCATTTAGTTCTGATAAATATTGTGCCTTAGATTGCTCATCAATTGCCAGTGAGTTGACCCGTTTTGCAAAGTTTTCAGCAAGAATCTCGCTATCATAATCAACAAACTTTAATACGTCCTTAACACTGTCACCTTTAATGGCATTAGTCAGTTGATAGCCTGCTTCTGTAAGCTCAACATGCACTGAATCTGTATCGCCGAACAGGTTATGTAAATCACCTAAAATCTCTTGATACGCACCCACTAAAAACATTGCAATATGGTATTGCTGACCTTGCTTGTACTCAGGAATAGGTAAGCTGCTCTCTATGCCTGTGCCTTCGACATAATCACGAATTTGCCCATCTGAGTCACAGGTAATGTCTTGAATAATGGCGCGCTGTGTTAATGGCTGATGCAAGTTTTCAACTGGCATGACAGGGAATAACTGCCCAATCCCCCAGACATCGGGGAGTGACTGAAATAATGAGAAGTTAACGAAGAGCTTATCGGCAAGTTTCTCGTTTAAATCGTCTAACACTTCTCGATGTGAACGGGCATTCTCACTAAGTGATGCACGAACACGATGTAAAATTGTGAAATACAACTGCTCGAGCTTCGCCCACTCAAGCATAGTGAGTAGGCCATGCACATATTGGTCATGGGCTTCACTGAATAGATGCATTGCATCATGATAAATTTCCAACGCCATACGCGGTGTTAAACGCTGTAAACACTGCCACATTTCATCTAGTACCAATACACTGCCTGCCTCTGGCGCCGTTGGATTTGCATGGTTTGGCGCACGCTCAACATCAATAACATCTGTAATTAATACCGCGTGGTGCGCTGTTAACGCACGGCCTGACTCGGTAATAATGGCAGGGTGTTTAAGGTCATGTTGCTGACACACTTCAGCAAACGCATTAACTACATTACGCGCATATTCTTCAACACTGTAGTTCATTGAACACGAACTACGTGACCCAGAGCCTTCGTAATCAACACCTAAACCGCCACCGACATCCACGGTATTAAGTGGTACGCCTAACTGTGTTAACTCTGCAAAGTGACGAGCACATTCACGCAGTGCGCGATGAATATCGCGGATATTGGCAATTTGCGAGCCGATGTGGAAATGCACTAGTTGCATTAAATGAAGTTTATTGCGCGATTTAAGCAGCTCAACCGCAGATAGCACTTGCCCTGCTGTTAAACCAAACTTACCTTTTTCGCCACCGGTATTCTGCCATTTCCCCTTACCAACCGAGTTTAAGCGAATACGAATCCCAATTGATGGCTCGATGCCTAGGTCATCAATTTCTGCCAATAGAGTAGTTAGCTCAGAAAGTTTTTCTACAACAATATGAACCTTATGACCCATGCCTTGGCCAATACAGGCTAAGCGTAAAAACTCACTGTCTTTATAACCATTACAAACGATGGTAATTGGCTCTTGTGCTACACCTAAAATAGCCATCAGCTCAGGTTTTGAGCCGGCTTCAAGGCCCACTAAACCACTTGGGTGAGCAAGTAGTTTACTGACCACAGAACGCTGTTGATTAACTTTAATTGGATAAACACAGGTATAACTACCTTGGTATTCACGGGCATTTCGTGCTTTGGTAAATGCGCTAGTCAGCGTTTCAACGCGATTTTGTAAGATATCGGTAAAACGCACTAAAACAGGTAGGGTAAGACCTTGCTTTTTAAATTGCTCAGTCAGTTCAGATAAAGACACCGCGGCTTTAGTTTGATCGCCATCAGGGTAAGCCACCAGCTCACCTTGTGCGTTAATGTCAAAGTAACCGTCACTCCAGTGAGCAACATTGTATGTTTCGCGTGCTTTATCTAAACCCCAAGTCATGGCAATGTCTTCTGTAAATTCATTAAATATAAACGCACATTTTAATACGCTAGGGCTGACCACGCTAACAAAAATTGCGCTGTATGCCAAAGTGATAAAAAATATTCGCTATACTGATTAAAATTTGATTGAGCAATTAGCCAAGCACTGGCAGAATTGCACCCCTTTTTTACCATTAACCAAAAGTGTATAAGCAAGATGGCTAATTTAGATCAAAATAACTGGTTCACTGAAATTAGTGACCGTGATGGTAGTGCCTTTTCATTACGCATTACTAAAAAGCTTGATGAACAGCAATCGCCATTTCAAAAAGTAGAAATGTACGAAACAACTGACTTCGGTAATCTGATGATTATTGACGGTTGCACTATGGTAAGTAGCCGTGAAAACTTTTTTTACCACGAGATGATCAGCCATCCGGCATTGCTTGCACACCCAAATCCAAAAAATGTTGTGATCATTGGTGGTGGTGACTGCGGTACTTTACGCGAAGTATTAAAACACCCAAGTGTTGAAAACGTAACGCAAATTGATATCGACGAAGTCGTGACACAAATGTCACTTAAATACTTCCCTGAGCTGTGTGAATCAAATCAAGATCCGCGTGCTACAGTGATGTTTGATGACGGCATCAAGTACATGCGCGAAGCAGCCCCAGAATCAATCGATGTAGTAATTGTTGATGGTACAGATCCAGTTGGCCCAGGCGAAGGTTTATTTAACCACGCTTTCTATACCAGCTGTTTAACTGCACTTCGCCCAGGTGGCATCTTAATTCAACAAAGTGAATCGCCACTTATGCACATGCCACTTTTAGTTGAAATGCGTGATGCAATGACTGAAGTGGGCTTTGTTGACTTACAAACGCTGCCTTTCCCACAACCAATTTATCCAAGTGGTTTATGGTCTGTAACGCTTGCTCGTAAGTCAGAAGCGTTCGCTGGTTTTCGTGAAGATGATGCCAATAAACTTGCGCAAAGCACTGAATACTATAATGCAGGTATTCACCACGGTGCATTAGCCACACCTAATTATATGAAACGTGCTTTCGAGAAAAAGTAAGCGTTTTGACTAAATGAAAAAAGGGCTCATTGAGCCCTTTTTTGTTGTATTAAACCTTAAATCTATTAACTAGCTGATTCAGTTCGTCAGTAAGCTGATTCATACGGTTAGCGACCTCTTGTGTTGAACTCGCTAACCCGCCTCCATGTTGGGTTTGATCGTTTAGATCAGACAGGTTTTGACTAATTTCATCTGCCACAGCAGTTTGCTCTTCAGTTGCTTGTGCTGTTTGCATCGCCATATCATTTACTTTGACCGATGATTCTTGCATCGAGTTAAGTATATCGTTAGTTTGGGTAAACGACTCTACTGCTTCATCAGCAAAACGTTTACCACTATTAATCGCCTGTAAGGATTGCTCAACACTGGCTGCAAATTGCTCAACCATAGTTTGAATATCATTAGTGCTTTCTTGGGTCCGAGTTGCTAGGGTGCGAACCTCATCTGCAACCACCGCAAAACCTCGCCCTTGCTCACCAGCTCGCGCAGCTTCAATTGCGGCATTGAGTGCAAGTAAGTTAGTTTGCTCAGCTATAGCGCGAATAACTTCAAGCACTTTAGCAATGTTGTCTGAGCTTTGTTGCAGTTCAGTGGAACGTTGGCTGGCATGTTCCATATTATCTGACAAGGCAACAATTTTTCGACTCGAGTTATCAACCGCAGCCAAGCCTTGTTTAGCCAGTTGCTGTGAGTTGTCAGCTTCATGGGATGAGTTTTGTGCCACACCTGCAACCTCACGACTTGCAACGCTCATTTCATGTACTGCACTAACTATTGATTCAGATGCTTGGCTAAGCTTTTGATTTATTTGATGGTTCTGATTAGCAAAATTATCAAGGTCACGACCTAAATTATGCAGCTCTTTAGCCTGTCCAAGTATGTCTTTGATAAGTTGTTGTAGGTTATCTAAAAACCCGTTAAAAGCCGTCGCAAGTTCTGCAAACTCGTCTTGTGTTTTTACATTGATACGGCCTGTTAAATCACCATCTCCCGACGCAATCTCATTAATTCGCTCTGTCACAAAGTTAATCTGCTTCGTGAGTTGTCGAGGTACATAATAGCTAAACCAACCAGCGACAAGTAAAACGATAGCGATCATTATCATTAGTTTAACTTTAAAGCTGATAACACCATCCATTAACTTCTCAGTTTCAGATTTTGATGTTTTATCTGCTGCTTCGCCTGCTTTATCTAAAATATCCCTCAGTGCTGAAAATGTTTGTTCAGCAATCTGCTTTTTTTCACTGTTTTGTGGGTCATTAATAAAGTTTTTTGATGCCGAATACCATGAATCAAATGCGCTATCAAAATGACGGAACCGGTCGACTACCTCGGTGTAAGGTGACA
Source organism: Pseudoalteromonas sp. MB47 (assembly GCF_011319765.1). Classification (NCBI taxonomy): domain Bacteria; kingdom Pseudomonadati; phylum Pseudomonadota; class Gammaproteobacteria; order Alteromonadales; family Pseudoalteromonadaceae; genus Pseudoalteromonas; species Pseudoalteromonas sp. MB47. The sequence goes on from NZ_VFBD01000029.1 coordinate 52,210, forward strand.
TGTAAGACAAGTATTGCCCAAAGCGCTCTTTAACTTGATCGGCATTTTCTTGATGTTCATTTAGATAAGTTTTATCTGTGTTACTGCTTGTAACAAGAGTAAGCTCGGCAACCTTTGCTTGGTAAATATCTCTATCAGCATTAACAACGACCGAAATCGCATTCAAAAATCGTTCTGATTGCGCGTCAACAGCTTGTTTTTGCAAACTGATAAGATAAGTGTAGCCTGCAATTAGAATAAGAATGGCAATGCCTAACAAAATAATCGGTAGGGAACTTTTAACGCGAATGCTTTGTAAATTCATACATTTTCCTAATTAAAAATCGAAACCAGCATGCTTATTGAATCTTAGCTGAAAAATATAAAACTGTATGAAATTAAAAGTGCCAACTCGCAGAAAGCTGAAATTGCTGCTGCGAGTTATGCTCATTAAATCCCATACCGGGTCTGTTTTGAGCGTCACTGCTCAGCACTGAATATTCAGCACCTACTTGCCACTTGGTTGACAGTTGATAACGCCAACTTGCGGTTAAAGCTTCTCCACGACTTTGGTTAGGATCAAATTGCCAATCATCATGATCGCTAACCTTGAAATAATCATACCTAATTGTGAGACGATGCTGGTCTAACTTGTGGCTTAATAAAACAAAATGGCTATAAAAATCATTGTCTACCCCACGATTTGTGCCCATCGCAGTTTTACCATCAAGGAGCTGTACAATAATGCGTGTTTGCTTATTAAATTTATACAACCATGCCGCGCTTAAAAAACGTGTATCCCACGCATATTGACCAGTACGGGTATTCAAAGCACCTGGATCGCCATTGTTGTCATAATAATAAACACGTAATTGTGATTTTTTTTGATAATCCCAATGAGCGCCAACGTAATAGCCAAAACGCCCATCTACTTCTTCGAAAGGCTGCACGTGCTCGGCTTGCTTATCTAGCTGCGACCATTCAAATGAACGTGGAACAGCAAAATCAATTTGTTCATTGAACGTAGTCTGCCTGTCATGCATAGCAAAGCCACGCCATGACAGCAACGTCCCAGCAGGATCGTTGCCTTTAAAAACCGCAGCAAAGCCTTCAAAACTATGATTACTTCTAAATTGCCTACCTGGGCGCTTAATGTTTGCCTCTAAACCAAAGGCCCGCACTTCTTCGCCAATCCAAGTATTAATCGCAGAATTAGTGTAGTTATAAGGTGACATCCAGCCATTTTGCGGGTTCTCAAGCGACATTTTGGGATAAAAGCCACCTCCTTTCACTGTCCATTTATAACGACTAGCTGTAAGAGGCTGATATTGCAAATAAGCCTGAGTTAAACCAACTGTTAGTTCTGGATCAGGATGAGCGTTAAGTACTGTGCGCGCAGACCAATCGCTATTTAACTCAAAACGACTACTCAGCATAGCTTGGGATATCACAACACCATCATGCTCTTGGTCATAACGGTATAAGCCAATTCCTTTACGCTGATAGCTCGCTAGTTGGTCACCACGCACAGCCGAAACAGTTACCAGCCCATCATGCTCAGCATATACCACTGCAGGCAACCCAAAAACACTCGCCAATAGCAAGGCTTGCCATTTATTCATAATCATCAAACTCGTCACTGCTTAGTTCTAATTTTGGTAATAAGTTTTGCTTTAACTGATAGCTCACCGACTTTGCATTGTTCGTTATCTCGATAGTTTCTGGTGTACTGATATCATTAAAGCGGTCATGCCAAACAGCCAAAGTAAACTTACTTTCAGGTAAGCTTAATTCAACCATACCTTGATCATCTGTTTGCCCATAAATCCCACCATCGACGACCACAATGTAACCCAGCATCCAGTCATGAATGTTACAGCCAAGCTCAACAACCCCCGATTGTGCAAAGTTAATCGGTTTTTCGGGTTTATCGTGGTAAAGCTTTAACTCAAATTGCTTTGTTTTAGAAAATGAATAAACGTGGTGCATGATTGAATCAAGGTTAGGAAATTCAACATTTGCTCCTTGTGGCACTGCCAGCACATGAGGCACAAAGGCACGTTCTTTTTGACTCATGGTGTAGTGACTATCAGCAACAGCAAGTTGTTTTGAACCTTTGAGCCAAACCACGGCATTCTTGACTGGCTGATTCTGCTTATCAACTATCTGTATTTGCTGTGCCAATAAACTTTGACTAAACAATAGTAGCAACAGGGTTATTCTTATCATTTTGCTTAACCTTTTTAGGTGCAGGGCTGATATCGCAGCGTTCACTTTGTTGAATACGTATGCAGATCTCTCGTATTAACCGGCAAGTCACTTTATGCTTTAAGGATGTATGTGAATACGTGACAACAATCCATAACCATAAGCCGCCAAGGAACAACAATGCGATTAACTGCCTTAATGTTAGCAGCCTTTTCAGGTACTTGCCTAGCACAAACCACAACCGTCAGTTCACCTGATGGGCAGATCAAAGTAACTATCTCAGATGAGCAACACACACCTAGCTACGAAATCAGCTTTGCAGGTAAACAAGTCATTGCTAACTCTTCGTTAGGCCTTGTTTTTAAACAACAACCAGCAATGAGCGAAGGTTACAAAATTAGCAGCCAAACCACTGATTCGGTAAAAAGCAGCTGGGATCAACCTTGGGGTGAGCGCCAAACAGTAGTTGATAACCATAACGAAGTCGCTGTTACTTTTAAAAAACCACAACCACAAGGTGGCACGTTTACGGTACGTTTTCGCGCTTTTAATGATGGTGTAGGTTTTCGATACGAATTACCAAAACAAGCTGGCTATGATGATGTAGAAATCACTAAAGAGCTTACAGAGTTTGCAATTACAGACTCATCAGATGCAACAGCTTGGTGGATCCCCGCTCGTGGTTGGAACCGTTATGAATATGTTTATAACACCACCCCACTTCATAAAGCAGCACTTGTGCACACACCATTTACTATAAAAAATAAAGAGGGTGTGCATATTAGTATTCACGAAGCTGCCCTTGTTGATTATGCAGGCATGGTGTTAAATCAACGTCGTGATGGTACCTTCCAAGCCGATTTAACACCTTGGTCAGACGGTGTAGCGGTTAAAAAGCACGGCGCATTTAATACTCCTTGGCGTACAATTCAAATTGGTGATGAAGCCGTTGATTTAATCAACTCAGATATCATCTTAAACCTAAATGAGCCAAATAAGCTGGGTGATGTATCTTGGGTTAAACCGGGTAAATACGTAGGTATTTGGTGGGGTATGCACATCAATGAAAATACTTGGGGTAGCGGTAAAATTCATGGTGCAACCACTGCAAACACGAAATACTACATGGACTTCGCTGCTAAATATGGCTTCGATGGTGTGTTAGTCGAAGGCTGGAATATTGGCTGGGATGGCGACTGGTTTTATAACGGTGACGTATTTAGCTTCACACAACCTTATGACGACTTTGATATTGAAGAGCTGACACGTTACGGCAAAGAAAAAGGCGTACAATTAATCGGTCACCACGAAACGTCGGGTAACGTGACCAACTACCGTAACCAAATGGAAGATGCATTTGCGTTATACGAAAAATCAAATGTAAGCCAAGTTAAAACAGGTTATGTCGCTGACGGTGGTAACATCAAGCGTATCGATGAAAATGGTATTGTACGCAAAGAGTGGCACGATGGTCAGTTCATGGTTAATGAATACCTACACAACGTAAAACTTGCTGCAAAACATAAAATTAGTATCAACACGCATGAGCCTGTGAAAGATACCGGCCTACGTCGTACATACCCGAACTGGATTGCTCGTGAAGGTGCCCGTGGTCAAGAGTTTAACGCATGGGGTACACCGCCGAACCCACCAGAGCATATTCCAATGCTAGCTTTCACGCGTATGCTTGCAGGCCCAATGGACTTTACGCCAGGTATTTTTGATATGGGCTTTAACGGTTTAGGTGCTGATACCAACCGCCCACAAACAACCCTAGCGAAGCAATTAGCGCTATACGTTGTAATGTACAGCCCAATTCAAATGGCGGCAGATTTACCACGTAATTATTTAGCGAAGCCAGATGCATTCCAGTTTATTCAGGATGTACCAACTGATTGGCAACAAAGTATTGCACTACAAGGTGAAGTTGGCGATTTCGTTGTATTTGCACGTAAAGAACGCAAGCGTGATCAATACTCAGGTAACGACTGGTATCTAGGTGCTGTTACAGACGAAAAAGCCCGCACTTTAGAAGTGAAGTTAGACTTCTTAGATAAAGGTAAAAAGTTTGAAGCGCAAATCTACCGCGACGGTGACAAAGCTGAATGGGTAAATAACCCTTACGACTTAAAAGTAGAAAAACGCATAGTGACTGCTGATGATAAGCTAACGTTAAAGCTTGCCACCAGCGGCGGTACAGCGATTCGTTTTAAAGCAATCTAAGCTAAAAGCTAAAAGCTGAAAGTTTTAAGCTTCAAGTAAAAAAGAGCGCGGCATTTGATGTCGCGCTTTTTTATTGTATTTAGAAATAGGAGCACTAGTAATGGCTATGGTTACTTGCAAATCACCTTCCTCAAAGGTAAATTTTTTGAATGATTACTCAAGTAAGTAAAGAATGGATCCTTTAGAAAGACTTGCACAGAGAAATACCGCACATAAAACAGCTCGTAAAAAAGAAAAGCGTGAATTACTTTGGCATATTCCGATCACTGTAATCAGTATTTTAAGTTATATGTCTATTTACATCTTTTTAGTGACTGACGACATAAATCCGAATGATTTGCCAATAACTGTAAAGCCAGTATGGGTGGTTTCAAATCTACTAACTCTGGGGCTGGGTGCCACGCTCTTTGTAAGCAGTATTGCGTTTTTAGTATTTCTATATTTTTTAACGAAATATATAAAGGTAAATATTTTAAAGCTCAAAGTGGCAACTATAACTGCTATGCTATTTCTTGTTAGTGTATCTTTTTTTGCACTTGGCAATTTTTGTAACAGCTTAATTTATAAAAATAAAATTTTAATTGCCGAGTTCATGCATTTTGGCTTTTATGAACCACCGACTCTCATTCAGATGGCTTTAAACTGGCTAACTATCTTAATAGTTATCTTGTTATTTTCTTTAAATTTCATCATTGCTTCAGCCCCCTTTAAAGCAAGAAAGCACTTTAAAACTAGTTTTATTGATAACTCATAACTGTGGCAACTTAAATTATAAGTAACTAACTGCTCTGTAAATCTCCACCCATAAAAAAGCAGCCCACTCGGGCTGCTTGAAACTTATAGCTTAAGGCTTACAGCTAAATACTTTTAAAACGGCAAATAGATTTGCGCGCTGAGGCCACCTTCTGGGCGATTAAGTAGTTGTACTCGGCCGCCGTGCATATCGACAATACGTTTAATTATCGCAAGGCCTAAGCCACTGCCTTCGCTACCGCGAGCGGCATCACCTTGTTTAAACGGTTCAAATACAGTTTCAAGTTCGCTTTCAGGGATCCCCGGGCCATGATCGTTAACCACGACCATAGCAAACTTTTTATTACTGCTCACGCGGGTTTCAACCTCTATATCACCATCTGAATAGCGAATTGCGTTTTCAATCATATTAGTAACAACACGCTTTATTGCCACCATACTCACTGGCACTTCACTTAAGCTCGGATTTTCTTTAAAGGTAATAGTGCGGTGATGTTTTTGTTCAGCTTCGACAACTTCTGACACAATCGCGTTTAAATCTTCTAGCTCAAGCTCTTCACGTTTATGGTGGCGTAAATATTCAATGAATTGGTCGATAATGGCATTCATGTCTTCAATATCATGAATGATCCCTTCACGCAGGTAATCTTCATCGTCCGACATCATTTCCGTGGCAAGGCGAATTCGTGTAAGCGGCGTGCGCAAGTCATGAGAGACACCTGCCATTAATAACCGACGGTCGTTCTCAAGAGCTGCAATACCACGCGACATTTGGTTAAACGCACGGGTTACTTCAATGACTTCTGTAGAACCTTGTTCTTCTAATTTGGTAGAAAAGTCACCTACCCCTACTTTAACAGCGGCTTGTTGCAGTGCTTTTAAAGGTCTATTTAGATGGCGGGCAAACAACCACCCACCGAGTACACTTAAAAAGCCAATACTCGATAAATAAAAGGTTAAGAATTTTAGGTTGTTTTCTTGCAGGCCGGTGAGCGGCACGCGCACCCAATAACCCGGTGCTTGTGGAGCTTCAACCCAATAAACAAGTGGGTCGGTTTGGCTAATACGTACCCGAGCAGAACCATTGAGCTCTTTCGACATACTGCGCGATAACATTGAGTACTCACGAGTTTCAGCCAAACCCTGACTCATTGCTTGGCGCTGGGTCATGACCTCGATGCCGGTGATCTCAAAAAACTTATCAGAAGCTTCCTTGCTAACCTCAACCCCTTCTTCCCATTCAATAAACACGGTTTTCACCTGTTTAGATAGGATCAGGTTTACTTGTTCTATAGTTGGTTTAACAACATAAAAACTGACCGTAATATAAGAGACAATTTGATTGATTAACAGCAGGGCTGCAACCAAAAATACCGTTTGTCCAAACGCACTACGTGGAAACATGCCCATTACTGTTATTTTTCACCGTCTGGCACAAATACGTAGCCTAAGCCCCATACTGTTTGTATATAACGTGGATTCGCGGCATCCACTTCGATCATGCGGCGTAAGCGTGAAACCTGCACATCGATACTGCGCTCAAGCGCACTGTAATCTCGGCCGCGCGCTAAGTTCATCAGTTTATCGCGACTAAGCGGTTCACGAGGATGAGTCACTAACGCTTTTAATACCGCAAACTCACCACTGGTTAACGACATTGTTTTATCACCATGGCTCATTTCGCGGGTCGCAAGGTTTAGTGTGAAGTCACCAAAGCTAATTTCGTTTTCTTCGGCAGCAGGCGCACCCGGCACTTCTTTCGCACGACGACGTAAAATTGCTTTAATACGCGCTAACAGTTCACGTGGGTTGAATGGTTTAGGAATGTAATCATCAGCACCAAGCTCTAAACCGATTATACGGTCAACTTCATCGCCTTTGGCTGTAAGCATTACAATTGGAATGTCATTTTCTTTTTGACGTAAACGACGGCAAATTGATAACCCATCTTCACCTGGCAACATTAAATCTAATACTATCAAATGGAAGTTTTCGCGCTCTAATAAGCGATCCATCTGCTCTGAATTTGCTGCTGAGCGAACAATAAAGCCTTGTTCTACAAGGTAACGCTCTAGCAAACTTCGTAAGCGCATATCGTCATCAACAACCAATACTTTTGTCGTTTCGTGTCCCATAACTTTCATTCTTTTTGTAATATGTTACTTATTAATATAAATGAAAAAGTTAAGAATAAAAAACGAATTACGCGCTTAGATTGTTACTGAACATTTCAAAATCTGACTCGACAAAGGGTATACTTTGCGGCTGGTTTTCTTTTTAGGCTGAATAAAATGGCAAAGACAAATTTAATAACCCGAGAAGGGTATCAGCAATTACAACAAGAACATGACTACTTATGGCATGAAAAGCGCCCTGAAATTACCAAAATTGTGACTTGGGCAGCAAGCTTGGGCGACCGTTCTGAAAACGCAGATTATCAGTTTAATAAGCGTGTTTTACGACAGATAGATCGACGTGTGCGCTATCTTCGTAAACGCATGCCAGATCTTAAAATTGTTGACTACAACCCGCAACAAGCAGGTAAAGTGTTTTTTGGTGCTTGGGTCGAAATTGAGAATGAACAAGGCGATACAAAGCGTTTTCGCATTGTCGGCCCCGACGAAATTTACGAGCGCAAAGATTACATTTCGATTGATGCACCTATGGCTCGAGCGCTCCTTGGCAAACAGGTAGATGATGATTTTTCGGTGATCACTCCTGAAGGCGCAAAAGAATGGTATATCAACGAGATAACTTATCCTGATGCAAACTAATTTTCCCTGAAAATTCAGAAAGCGTTAATTAGTGATTGTTTAGTCTAAAAATGTGATCTATAACTAAAGGTACTCAAGATAAATCATTACTTGAGTTTTAGAAGGTAGTAAGTATGTCAAACGCAATACAACGCATAATGAGTAATGCCATTGTATTCGCACTATTAATTAGTGTGAGTTTGATATCTTACGCCAGTGATATAGAAAGCCACTCAGACAGTGTTACGCCAACTGCTCATTTTATTGCGTGTGATAGTGCAGACCCTGCTAACTTAGATACCGACCTCGATAAACATACTCCTGCGTTCATCACTAATGTAGCCCAACCACTGCAAGATGCACCTGTTGTTTCGTATGTTCCCCCTTGTAATAAGGTGTCTGTTTATAGCGCGCACCAGCGAGGACCACCTGCTTTTTAATTAACTCAAATTTTCTATTTCAGTTTTATTAAAATGTATGGTGATCAAAATGAATAAATTCAAAGAATTACGTCTTCAAGACATTTCTAATGGTGCTTTATCTAATACTGTAAACGAAGTTGAACCAACCCTCGACTTAACTTCTCCAGCGCTAAAAGTATTAAATAGCTTTACAAGCAAAGACCCTGTGCGAGCACATCATGATTTGAGTATTGTCGATGCACTTAAACAAACCAGCAGTCGTTGTTCTGACTTTATTTTAGTCGTAGATAATGACGAAAAGCTTATTGGTATTACTTCAAGTGCTGACTTACAAAGCTCTAAAATCATGATTCTTGCTCAGCGCCTCAATTTACATCGCAATGAAGTTACTTTGCAGCATGTAATGACACCACTTAGCAGCTTAGCTGGTGTAAGCTTACAAAGTATTAGCTATGCATGCATTGGCGATGCACTGCAAACTATGGAACACCAAGGTATGATGTTCCTTTTAGTAACCAGTGCTGAACATGAAATTTGTGGTTTGATTTCAGCCCGTGAAATTGCTAAAAAATTACATATTCCTGTTAATATCAACCCAATTGCTAATGGCTTCAGCGAAGTATTACAGCAGGTTGATCACCCGCACTAAGCGTTAAAACCCGCGTTGTGTAAGACTATTTTTGCAGGCCTTAAAAGCAGTGCTTTTAAGGCCTTCTTATTGTGATATTATTCAGGCAATTAATCTTCAGTTTTACTGATTTTCTATTTTTAAAAAGGGTTATGCATGAGCAATATCTCTGCACGCTTAGCAACTGAGCTAAGTGCCCAGCAACCACAAGTTGTTGCTGCAATCAAATTACTTGATGAAGGTGCCACAGTTCCTTTTATCGCCCGTTATCGTAAAGAAGTAACTGGTGGCTTAGATGACACGCAATTACGTTTACTTGAGCAGCGTTTATCGTATTTACGTGAATTAGAAGAGCGCCGCAGCTTTATCCTTAATACTATCGAAGAGCAAGGCAAGTTAACTGCTGAGCTAAGTGCTGATATTAATAACGCTGACAGTAAAACTGAGCTTGAAGATTTATATCTGCCTTTCAAACCTAAGCGCCGTACAAAAGGACAAATTGCCATTGAAGCGGGTATTGAGCCGCTTGCCGATGCGCTATTTAACAACCCTAGCCTCGACCCTGAACAACAAGCAAGTGACTACATTAATGCCGATGCAGGCTTTGCAGATAATAAAGCGGTGTTAGATGGCGCTAAGTTTATCTTAATGGAGCGTTTTGCAGAAGACGCCAAACTACTTGCTAAATTCCGTAGTCATATCGCACAACATGGTCAGATTGAAAGTACTGTAATCGCTGGTCAAGAAAATGAAGGCGTAAAGTACCGCGACTACTTTGAGCATCAAGAACCACTAAAAAAAGTACCATCACACCGTGCACTTGCTATGCTGCGTGCGCGTAATGAAGGCGTGTTACAACTTAGTATCAACCCAGAGCCTGACGCAGAAAATCCGGCGCAAGTGTGTGCACAAATGATTGCCGATCATTATCGCTTAGATGTTAGCAATTCTGCTGCAAGTAGTTGGTTAATGGGCGTAGTGCAATGGGCATGGAAAATTAAGTTAAGCCTTCACCTTGAGAATGAATTTTTAGGTGCAATGCGCGAAAAAGCAGAAACCGGCGCAATCGACGTTTTTGCTAAAAACTTAAAAGATTTATTAATGGCCGCTCCTGCAGGTCCACGTACTACGTTAGGTCTCGATCCTGGCCTGCGTACTGGTTGTAAAATTGCCGTTGTCGATAGCACTGGCAAGCTGTTAACAACACAAACAATTTTCCCGCACGCACCACAAAATCATTGGGATAAATCACTTCGTACTCTTGAGCAATTATGCCGCCAACATAAAGTTGAGCTAATCGCTATTGGTAATGGTACGGCTTCACGTGAATCTGACAAGTTAGTAGCTGAACTGATTAAAGCCAACAGCGAACTTAAACTCAATAAAATTATGGTCAGTGAAGCGGGCGCTTCTGTTTATTCAGCGTCTGAGTTTGCCGCCAATGAATTCCCTAACCTTGATGTTTCACTACGTGGTGCTGTGTCTATCGCGCGCCGCTTACAAGACCCACTTGCTGAGCTGGTAAAAATTGAGCCTAAATCAATCGGTGTAGGTCAATATCAGCACGATGTATCGCAAAGCCAACTTGGTCAAACGCTAACATCTGTGGTTGAAGACTGTGTAAACTCAGTGGGTGTAGACTTAAATATGGCGTCGGTGCCATTACTTACTCGCGTATCTGGCTTAAACAAAACGTTAGCACAAAATATCGTTAGCTACCGTGATGCGAATGGCTCATTTAGCAAACGTTCTGAACTTAAAAAAGTTGAACGTTTAGGGCCTAAAGCCTTTGAACAAGCTGCCGGTTTCTTACGTATCAGCACAGGCTCAGATCCTCTTGATAACTCGTCAGTTCACCCTGAAGCCTACCCAGTTGTTAAGCGTATCTGCGAGAAGAACAGCTTAGATGTTAACAGCCTAATTGGTAACTCTGACATCCTAAACAAGCTCGTTGCGAACGACTACACAGACGAAAAGTTTGGTTTACCAACGGTTACCGACATTATCAAAGAACTTGATAAACCGGGCCGCGACCCGCGCCCTGAGTTTAAAACAGCTGAATTTAAAGCCGGTGTTGAAACCATTAATGACCTAAAACCGGGTATGATTTTAGAAGGTGTAGTGTCTAACGTTGCTAACTTTGGTGCCTTTGTTGATGTGGGTGTACACCAAGACGGTTTAGTGCATATTTCTGCTATTACGAACAAGTTTATCTCTGATCCACGTGAAGTGGTTAAAGCGGGCGATATTGTAAAAGTAAAAGTAGTTGAAGTAGATGCTGCCCGTAAACGTATTAGCTTTACCATGCGTTTAGACGATGATGTTGATACCAGCAATAAAGCCGCATCAGCTAGCAAACCTAAGCCAGCTGCGAAAGCGAAAAGTGCACCTAAACAAAAACGCGAATTTGGCAATGTTGCCATGGGTAATGCCTTTGCTGATGCATTTGCCAATGCAAAAGTGAAAAAATAATAGGCTGTAGGCATAAGTCGAAAAAAACCGCGTAAGTGTAAACTTACGCGGTTTTTTATTTTAGAAACTTAAATAAAAGCAGAGAACTGATTTTGATTACTTGGCGAGGTCGCTGCTTGATAAAAATTAGCAATACGTGCAGCGCGCTCATCTACTTCAACGTCACGCTTTGCTGTTTTGGTTTCGCTAGTTTGAGTAGCGCTATCTTCACCATACTCACTGTTTATTTTGAAGGTCGATTTACCTGAATCAACATCGCCATCGGCTGATTGACTGGCGAGCTCAGCTTGCGCTGCCATCAGCTTTTGCGTGGCATCTGCGGCAATTGAACGATCAGCACTCGAAGGCTCTTGTGGTGCAAGTGCTGCAGCACGCACCGTCTGCATTTTTTCAATTGTGGCTTTTGGGTCGCCTTCAATTACAGCAACATCAATTTGCACCTCGCCGCCCACAGCATAGTTCGTACCATCAGGACCGCGTTGATATTCATAGCTTGGTGAGCCCGCATATTGCCCCCCCACTGATGCATGAGCTTGCTCATGAATACGTACTTCGGTATCGCGGGCTTTTAGCTCTTTAATTTGCTCAGCATCTTGCTGCTCTTGCTGGGCAACCTTTTGCTCTTTTTGCTGCTCTTGTTTAGCTTCTTGTTGTTCTTGCTCTGATTGTTCAGGCTCTTCTTGCTCACCACCTTGCTTACGTTCTTCAATCACCTTGTCTTCAGCCAGACGCCCTTTTGCATCATACGTACCCGCCTCAGAACCCGGCTGCTTGGTTTTGTCGCCATCATTCAGGGTTTTATTTTCTGCGTTACTCGGCTTGGTAGCGGCAGGTGGCGGGATCACTTCACGTAACTGATTATCACGGCGAGCACTTTCGGTGTGCACGTTCGCCGTGTTGATATTAATCGAAGGAAACGGAGTGACGATATTCATAAGTTTTAAACTTTAATATCTATTAATGTGCCGAGCACTTCATCAGCAGTCTGAATCGTGTTGATATTGGCTTTTGCATTAAACTCTTCAACTTTTAAGTTAACAAGCGACTCATCAATTGGGGCAGGTTGTGAAACTGGCGGAGTTACAGCTTCATTTGGAGTCGCCGCTTGTAATTGGCGTTGTTGAGCTAATTGGGCATCATATTGCTGATCAATTGAGGCACGGCTAATCTCAGCGCTTGCCTTTTCGATACCTTGGCTTGCACGGTTATAACCTTCTACCGCATTATTAAAAACAGAACTGATTGGCATAACACCCTCCAACAGTGAGATCTACCCGGTAAGTATCGCTCATAAAACGAGCAAAATAAAGCTAAATCCCGCTATTTTTCTGGCCTCTCAGCGAGTTTTGCTTAACACATTGATTTCAGTGCTGATATAAATGCTGCTTTATGAGAAATAAAAGGCGCATGTGAAGCTTTATCTAAAACCTCGTATTCAAACTGGGGTTGTATGGCATGCATTTTTTCAATCGCACGATACGGTACTAATGAATCTAAGCGACCGAAAATACCACGCACAGGTACGCTAAGGTTAACGAATAGTTCCCGTAAATCATCCTGCTGTAAAATGTCTAAGCCCGCACTTAAAGCTTGCTCTTGAGGCGCAGGGTATTGGTTTAAAAGTGCTTTAAGTTGCTTAATATCATCCCGAGCTGATTCACTGCCCATCGCTTGTATCGCCAAAAACCGTTCTATCGTTTTTTCTCTGTGACTAACTAGCTGATCTTTAAATGCATTTAATACGTCAGGTTTAATACCCGGCCATTCGTCGGTTTGCGCAAAAAAAGGCGTTGAGGCAACCAACACAACCTTTGCTACTTTGTCAGGCCAATGTGCTGCAATATACAAGGCAAAAAGCCCGCCCAACGACCAGCCAACAAGAATAGACTGATCATTTAGCTGTGTACTTAGTTGCTCAGCCGCAGCGTGCAAAGTGTAAGGTGTGGGAATAGACTGTGCGTTACCAAAGCCAGGTAAATCGAGACAACGGACTTCACCATCATGAAAAAACTCAAGCTCAGGTTTGATCACTTGCCAAACCCCTTGGTTCATTCCCCAGCCATGTAATAGCACCATCTCATTTTGCATAATTTGTATTTCCCAACCACACTTAGCGCTCATAATAGCGTTTAAAGGAATGAATGCAATGTCTCACTTACCTCATGCCTTAAAACTAGGGCTAGACGCACTATTCCCCAACTTTTGCATTAGCTGCCAGAATCACATACAGGCTGATCAAGCTTTGTGTCAGTATTGTTTAGATGACCTTAATTTATTTGACCTTACACGCCATCCAAATCTGTTACACCGACCAGATATATGTGATGCATTTCCTGATAGTAATTTTGACCATTTAATTGCCTGTGCGTGGTATCAAGCACCTTTTAAACTTTGGCTCAAGCAATTGAAATTTAATGACCAACAATATTTTCGTGTGGCACTACAACAAGTGATAGGGAAACAGCTGCAATTAGCTCGTCAAGTTAATGCAAATTGGCCCGACCTTTTTATTGTGCTGCCTCTGCATAATCAACGCTTTTTAGCACGCGGCTTTAATCAGGTAAGCCAAACTTGGCTGCCTGTTTTAAAAAACCAGCAATGTACTGTTAGCTCAGCTCTTTACAAGCAAAAAGCAACCAAAGCACAATCACAGTTAAGTAAAGCGAAAAGAGTTAAAAATCTACAAAATGCATTTGTTTGTCAGCAAGATTTAACAGGGAAAACCGTGGCAGTTGTTGATGATGTGATGACCTCTGGCGCAACTTTAAATGCTGCGACAGAAGCCATAAAAAATGCAGGGGCGAAGCAAATATGGGCTATGCTCACTTGCCTAACAGGGTTAGGCAACCTGCATTATGATTAAGTGTGATTATTTATCACCAGAGGCATGAAAGGCATTACCAAAAAATAAGGCATTGCTTAGTAATCGACTCGTGCCGTACCAGTAACCACGGAATACTGGGTTATCTGTCATGCCTATCACACTGCCTTTGCCATATGAATGCGCAATGAGGCCAGCAGCACCCGCTACTTGCTCTACGTTTACGTCATCAGTAAAGCCAGCTAAAAGCGGTTTATCTGTGTAAGTAAGCACATTAACAAATGGGGCATCTGACTTCTCAAGTAGCCAAGTGCTATTCTTAAACACAGGTAATGTATTACGATTCAGCGAATAGGTAAGTGGATGAGATAAATCCACTGAGGTATTAAAAATAGCCCCTGCAATACGCTGACGGCCTGCTAAGTGATCTTTATCAGCATAGCTAAGCCCTGTGGTATCAAAGGCACTCGCTACATCACGACGAGATAAGTAATTGGCTTTTAGTAGCTGCTGATCGGCTAAGAACTTAGCACCGCCTTTGTGACCCCAAATAACACCGCCTTTACGCACCCACGACTTAATAGCCACTTTAGTCGCATCATCAAGACGATTGAAATTTCCGTGCGCTAAAATAATATGGCTGTAGTTTTCAAGGTCGATGTTACCTAAACGTTCCATTTCGATAATGCTTGGCGCTGTACCAACAAAACGATCTAAGTAGTACCACACTTCTCCCAGCTCATACTGGCTAGTTCCTTGACCACCCACTAGCAATACTTTAGGCGCTTTCACAACCGCCATTGCACGAGAACCTAAATCAGCCCCCTTCACCGTTAAGCCCGAACTAATGGGTGTAATTTCAATGCCAAACTCATTCTGTGCTTGGTTTAAATAACTAACCCAGTTGCTATCAGTTTGCAGACCAGCAGGAACAAGAATACTACCTGGCTCAAAAGCGATTTCACCTGATGGTGTTTTTGCTGTTAGTGGGCTTAATGCCACACGTGCTTTCACGCCTTGCTCGAGTAAGCTATTAAGCATTTTTGGCGCTAGGTAGTCATCCCATTTGAATGCGTAAGCATAGCTTTGCGGTAATGCTGCAAAGCTTGACTTAACACTTTGCTGCCAAGGCATTTTTGCCACATTTAAACCCCAGTTGCTGCTTACCTTTGCAAATTCTAGGTTGAAGGCATGAGCAAGTGTCCAGCCAGATACATCATAAAACGTATTATCAACAAAACGCTGCTGCTCACTGAAAATTGCTTTAATTAAACGAAATTGTGGCTGTGCTAATGGCACATAATAGCTCTGCTCAGAAAAGCTTTGACCGTTTACTTTTAACGGCTCTTCTAACATGTACGCATTGATTTGATGTTGTCTAAGTAAATCAAGGAAGTATTGCATGCGGCTTTGATCAGCGCCGCCTTTAACTACATACCCTTTAAAGTCTTCATCACCAGCAAGATCAACTGCTTTGTTGTAAAATTTTGCTTGATAATCAAGTAAGTCTGTACGGTTATCAATCGCTGCTTGGAATGTCGATAAGCTAGTTAATAACTGATTTTTAATTGTAAACGGGAAGCTTAACGGACCGTTGATCGTTTCTTGTAAGTGACCACGCGAGCTCGCTTGTTCAAATAAGATGCCTACACCGCCATTGACGTCTGGGTAAGTTGAGCCTTTACCATAGTAAAAGTCATCAAAGCTTTCTTCAGTGAAGTAAAGTGCGTTGTGCTCATCAAGTGTCTTTGCATGATAGTTTGCAATTGCTTTAGTCAGCGTGACATTTTCTTCAGGCGTGATTGGGTGCTTACGAGTTGGGATCCCTGGTTGGAAAAAATAAGTGCTGTTTGGGCCCATCTCATGGAAGTCAGTTAGGATATTCGGTTTCCATTGGTGAAACTGTGCAATACGTGCACGTGATTCAGGATGTTGTAGTAATAACCAGTCACGGTTTAAATCAAACAAGTAATGGTTAGTACGGCTACTAGGCCAACTTTCGATATGCTCACGAGTTTGCGGATCTGATGATAACTTCATGCCACGGTTGCTGTTTGCCCAATTTGCAAAACGCGCTAAGCCATCAGGGTTTAATGATGGGTCGAGTAAAATAACCGTGTTGTTAAGTAAGGCGTCAATTTCTGGGCCCTGTGCAGCTGCAAGGTAATACGCAACCAGTAACGACGCATTGCTACCTGATGATTCATTACCGTGAACACTGTAACCCATCCAAACAACCGCTGGCTGCTTACTTGAGTCACTTGCTTCACCATTTAGGCGAGCTAAGTGAGCCTTACGAATTTGCTCAACTTGGCCAAGTTTGTCGGACGCTGTAATTGTTAGCATCACCAATGGACGCTGCTCATGAGTACGACCGATTACTTTAAAATTCATTCGGTCACTTTTTTCAGCAAGAATTTGCATATATTGCACAAGCTGATCGTGACGTACATGCCACTCACCCACTTCGTAGCCTAACACCTGTTCAGGAGTCGGAATACTTGGGTCAAATTTCACATCTTGTTCAAAGTAATAAGAAAGAGGTTTTGCTAATGCGCTAACGCTCACTAGCATGGTTAATATTGTTATTATGAAACGCATAGATAGCACCCGTAATTATTTGATGTTTTAACGCTACCATTCGATAAAATAGATGCAACTTTTTACGCTCAACACTGGCGACAACACGATGAGCGGAGTATGATACACAGTATCCGAGTAATTTAGTCAAGTATAGTCCGTTTTATGATCTCTATTTCTGAATCTGCACAATCTCATTTTGCTAAACTTTTAGCAGACCAAGCTGAACAAACAAACATTCGTGTGTTTGTAGTAAACCCAGGTACTTCGCAGGCTGAGTGTGGTGTATCTTACTGCCCAGAAGACGCCGTTGAAGCGACTGATATTCGTCTACCATTCAATGGTTTTGATGCCGTTGTTGATGCAGAAAGCGCCCCTTTCTTAGAAGAAGCTGAAATCGATTTTGTAACTGACAAAATGGGTACTCAGTTAACGCTTAAAGCACCAAACGCAAAAGCACGCAAACTTAGCGATGATGCGTCACTACAAGAGCGTGTTCAACACATGCTTGAAACCGAAGTTAATCCACAGCTCGCTAACCACGGCGGTCAAGTAAGCCTAGTAGAAATTACAGCTGACGGTATCGCGGTACTGCAATTTGGCGGTGGCTGTAACGGTTGTTCAATGATTGACGTCACACTTAAAGAAGGCATCGAGAAAGAAATGATCGCCAAGTTTGACGAAATCAACGGTGTAAGAGACATTACTGATCACCAATCTGGTGAGCACTCTTACTACTAACCGGTATCTAAAGCATGCTTAAAAAATGGGTATTTCGCTTAGGTAGCGATCCCAAATTAAGCTTAAAACGCTTTCTTCGCGGCCTAGCACTGTTTGTGCTAGCCGTGATTTTTATTGCCATAGGTTATTATGGGCCCGCACTATTTCAATTAATTGGCCTAGTCATACTCGCAGTGGCTTTATTCTTTGCTGGTTGGGGCTATTTAGGTATTTTTGCCAACCGCTTCGCGCAAGTTTTAGAGCGCTCTTCACCCAAAAATCACGACCCTGATTTGTGGAAGTAATTTAATCTAATAATTGCTGATTATTGACAATTTTACGGTAGCGAAACCACAGCGTTAACCCGCGCATCAGCATAAAGCTGGTCATCGCAAACCATAAACCATGATTTTGCCAGCTACTCACTAACCAAAACAGTCCAAAAAAGCCCACTAAAGCACTAAATAGCATAGTATTACGCATATCTTTAGCACGGGTTAAACCAACAAATATGCCATCAAATAAGAAGCAGCCCATCGCCGCGATAGGCAATATAATCACCCAAGGAAGGTAAACCGTTGCAAGACTGATAACTTCGGGCACATCGGTAAGTAAGCGAATAATTGCCTCACCAAATAATAAAAATATAAAGCTATAAAACAGCGCAAATAACCCGCCCCAAAATAGGCTCAAATTAACCCATAACTTAATCTGCTTAGCGCTGTGCTCACCTTTCGCTTTACCGACCTTAGCTTCACTCGCATAAGCAATACCATCAAGCGCAAAGCTCACCAACATTAAAAAGTTTAGCAATACGGCATTAGCCGCTAAAGTTGTTTCGCCGAACCGTGCGCCATAAAAAGTCATAAAACTAAAACACAGCTGGAGTGCTAGTGAGCGAATAAAAATATCGCGATTTAAGCTCACCAAATCAAGTAACTTAGCAATACTTAACCAGGCTTTCACGGCAAGGTTGACACCTTGCTTTTTGGCGAGCTGAGCAACTAACATAAGTGCAAAAGCAAAGGCGATATAATCAGCAATTAAAGACGCCCACGCAGCTCCAGCCACCCCCCAATCAAGAAACACCACAAAATAAATATCAAGCACGATATTGGTAATATTGGTGATTAGTAATAAATAAAAAGGCCCGCGGCCATAATGGACACCTAGCATCCAACCAAGTAAAACCAAATTACATAAAGCAGCTGGCGCACTAAAAATACGAATAGAAAAATAGCTATTTGCTTGTTCTAAAACAGCTTCATTAGCATTTGATAAATATGCCATTAAGGATTGAATAGGTATACTCAGCGCTATTAATAACAGCGCAACCGCTGTTGCTAGTAACAAGCTGCGCTTTAATAGCTCAGCGAGCAAGGTATGATCGCTTTTACCGTAAGCCTGGGCAACCAAACCTGTGGTACTCATGCGCAAAAAGCCTGCTAGCCAAAATAATAACGAGATAACTGCTGAGCCGAGCGCTATACCAGCCAAATAGTGAGCGCTTCCTAAGTGGCCGATTACAGCAGTATCAACTAAACCTAACATTGGCACGGTAATATTTGATAAAATCATCGGACCGGCTAATAACAGTAAACTTTTATGGTGTGCCTTATGACGTTTAAGAAAATGTTTCATGTAGTATTTGCAGTCCTGTTAGGTTTATCTTTGCGCGCCCATGGTGCAGTCATTCTACAGTATCACCACGTCAGTGAAAGCCTTCCTGCGGTTACCAGTGTCAGTAGCGAAACATTCACTGAACATATGCAATATTTAAAAGATAATAACTTTAACGTTATTCCATTAGATGAACTCATTACCTCATTACAAACAGGCCAACCGCTAACAGATAAAACCGTCGCGATTACCTTCGACGATGGCTACAAAAATAACTATGAAGAAGCAGCGCCCATCTTAGAAAAATTTGGCTATCCGTACACTATTTTCGTCAATCCCGAGCTAATTGATGAAGGCAAAAGCTATGTAATGACATGGCAGCAGTTAAAGGAGCTATCGAAAAAAGGTGCCTTAATTAGCAACCATACGCAAATTCATAATTACTTACATCGCAAACAACCAGGCGAGAGTGCAGAAGCATGGCTTGCACGTACTAAAAAAGACATTTTATCTGCCCAGCAGCGCATTAAAGAAGAAATTGGCCATGATTATAAATACCTCGCTTACCCTTATGGCGAGTTTAATAATTCATTGCAACAACTAGTAAAATCGCTAGGCTTTGTTGGTATAGGTCAGCATTCGGGTGCTGTTGGTATCCATTCTGACTTTACCCGATTACCACGTTTTCCAGCATCGGGCTTTTATTCAAAGCTTGAAACACTTGCCACTAAACTCGACTCTCAAGCATTCACTATCAAACAGCTCACCTACTCAGATAGTGTGACAGACGAAAACCCACCTAGTTTAACGATGCAATTTGATATGCAGGACTTTCATAAAAGCCAGTTTGCTTGTTATGTATCAGGTATTGGTCAAGCTGATTTAACCTGGCTTAGTAAAGATACGGTGAAGATCACATCACCTGAAAAACTGAAAAAAGGCCGTTCTCGCTTTAACTGCACGGCCCCTTCTATCGCAAAGAAAGGCAGCTATTATTGGTTCTCTCAACCTTGGGTTATTGTACCTTAACTGCTTGTTTTAGCATTTGCGCTGTGACTTTATCAAGGCGAACCACTTCATTAGCCGCATTGAGTTCGACTGCGGCTTTTGGCATGCCCCATACCACTGACGATAATTCATCTTGCGCGATGGTGTAAGCTCCTGCTTGATTTAATGCGAGCATGCCTTTTGCGCCATCGCTGCCCATACCGGTCAATAACGCAGCCACAACCGCTTTAGGGCAAGCCACAACCAAGGAGTTAAATAGCACATCAACCGCTGGGCGATGGCGATTAACCAACTCATTAGTATCAAGCTGGCAGTATAGGCCGCCTGCTTTTTTCACTACACTTAAATGCTGATCGCCTGGCGCAATGTACGCCCAACCTGACTGTAACTTATCGCCATGTTCAGCCTCCTTAACACTAATTTTGCAGGTTCTATCCATGCGCATCGCAAACGAAGTACTAAAAACCGGCGGGATATGCTGTGTAATCACTATCGGTGGACAGTTTTCTGGCATGCGCACAAGCACTTCTTTAATTGCTTCTGTTCCACCTGTTGAAGCACCAATTGCAAGTACACTATTGGGCTTAAATTGCAGTGCTGTTAAGGCGCTATCGTCTTCAATTTTTGTTTCTTTAAATGCACGTATTCTTGCACCTGCGGCTGTGCGTACTTTTTGATGAAGTAAATGTGCATATCGCTGCAAGTTTTCTGTTACATTGATAGTTGGTTTAGCAATAAAATCAACAGCACCAATTTCGAGGGCTTCCAGTGTAATGGGTGAGCCTTTTTGAGTCAGTGTTGAAATCATCACAACTGGCATAGGACGAAGGCGCATCAAGTTTTTTAAAAAGCTTAATCCATCCATTTTCGGCATTTCGATATCCAGCGTTAAGACATCAGGATTGAGGCGCTTAATTAAATCTCGGGCTTGATAAGGATCTTCTGCCGCGCCAATAACTTGAATGTCTTCTGCTTGCTCGAGTACTTCCTTGAGTAAACCACGGATCAAAGCAGAATCATCAACTATGAGTACTTTGATCATTTGCTCTCCTAAAATAATTCAATATCCGTTTCTGCATCTTGCTGTTCGATATCGTGTAGGTATTTGATTTCACGTTTTTCGAGCTTATCTGAATGCAGTTCACGCATTTTTTTTACTTGGGCTTTACCTGTTTGAGGATCAAACATCACCTTTCGGGGCCAAGGCCCACCGACATCATGAGATACTAAATCTAAACCTTCCTCAAGTATATAAGCATTTGCAAAACGAATGTTGCCAACACCAATATCAGTCATTGAGCGGATTATTTTCCCTCCGCCAAACAGTTTTACTTTGAGATTGCGCCTAGAAGCACCGTTTTTAAGGATTTCATTGATCAGATATTCCATTGCCCAGTTACCGTAACGACAATTAAGACTATGAGCATTACTAGGATCGACTCCTTTTTCTACAGGCAACATAAAGTGATTCATGCCGCCAATTCCTAGGCCTTCATCATAAATACATGCTGCAATACATGAACCAAGCACTGTCGTGATCAATTCATCAGTTTTAGAGACATAAAACTCGCCAGGTAATACCTTAGCAATTACCTTCCCACGACGATTATCCCAAAACCGTTTCACATGCTCAAAGCCAGATATAACAGGCCGGAAGTGGCTATTCATGATCCGCCCCTTTGGTAAATAGTCTGGCCTAAGTTTTTAAATTCCTTATGATCCTTCCCTAATGTCTCTGAATGCCCTAAAAATAAGTAACCAGTGTTAGTCAGTAAGTCGTGATAGCGTTTAAAAAGTTCGTCTTTGGTTGGCTTATCGAAATAGATAACAACATTACGACAAAAAATTACATCAAACGGTCCTTTCATAGGCCAGCTCTGTAATAAGTTTAGACGCTTAAAAAAAATGTTCTTTTGTAGTTCAGGCTTTACTTTATAAAGCTCTCCATCGTGGCTTTTCAAAAACCAGCGCTTAAGATGGCTTTTGTCTAGTCCATTCACATTTGCTGCGGTATAGGTGCCAGCCTGCGCTTTTGCGAGTACATTTGAGTCTAAATCGGTGGCTAAAATTTTCACATCCCAATCGGGTGGAAATAAACCATGCAATGTCATAGCAATCGTATAAGGCTCTTCGCCAGTGGAACAGCCAGCTGACCAGACCCTTACCCGCTTTTGTTTTGCATTACCAACCAATAGTTTTGGCACTATAGTATTTTTCAGGTAATTAAAGTGATGGGGCTCACGAAAAAAAGAAGTCAGATTAGTGGTTATAGCATTAATAAATTCACTGAACTCTTGCTCTTTATTCTCATCAAGAAAACCTAAGTACTCCCTAAAACTCTTTAGCTTGTGATGGCGGATACGTCTTGCTAAACGCGAGTAAACCATTTCACGTTTATGCTCCGCCAATACAATGCCACACGCATCGTACACCTGAGAAGAAATAGCCTTGAAATCATTATCCGTTAATAAAAACTCTTTCATGTGTTTGACCCTGCAGCTGTAACAGTCGGTGCAATTAACTTATTAGAATAAAGTCGGGAAGAGTTTAAAACTCTTCCCACTCGTCACTGGGATCAACAAAATTGTTGCCTTTTGGTGCCGAGCGCACTGTCGAACTAGGCTGTTTAACTGCTGGCGCTGAACTAGCGCTGTTTGAAATATCAACTTCGTTATTTGATAACGAGAAGAAGTTTAACAAGCGGCGCATATCATTTGCTTGTTCAGCCATTGATTCGCCCGCAGCTGATGCTTCTTCAACTAAAGCTGCATTTTGTTGAGTCATTTCATCCATTTGAGCGATGGCTTTATTAACTTGCTCAATGCCAGAGCTTTGCTCTTCTGATGCTTGGGCAATATCAGAGATCATTGCCGTAACTCTTTGTACTGCTGTTACTATTTCTTGCAATGTTGAACCTGATTCATTAACAAGTAATGTACCATCTTCAACTTTGCCAACACTGTCTCGGATTAATTCTTTGATTTCTTTTGCTGCGGCGGCTGAACGCTGTGCTAAGTTACGGACCTCACCAGCAACAACAGCGAAACCTCGGCCTTGCTCACCTGCTCGTGCAGCTTCGACTGCAGCATTCAACGCAAGTAGGTTTGTTTGGAAAGCTATTTCATCAATCACACTAATGATGTCAGCAATTTTCTTACTCGATTCATTAATTGCCGACATGCTGGTTACGGCGCGATTGACAACTTCACCACCTTTTTGCGCTTTTGTACGCGTTTCTTCCGCAAGTTCATTCACTTCTTTTGCATTATCAGCATTTTGACGAACCGTACTGGTCATTTCTTCCATGCTTGATGCTGTTTCTTCAAGTGATGAAGCTTGCTCTTCAGTCCGTTGACTTAAATCTGCATTACCTTGCGAAATTTCTTCTGCACCACTGGCAACGAGCGTTGCAGAGGTATTAATGCGATTAATCACTTCAGTAAGCTTATCAGCTGTGGCATTTGCATCACGTTTTAACTTATCGAATGAACCTTGGTACTCTTGTTCTATTCGTTTTGATAAATCACCATTTGCCATGGCATCAAGCATATTGCCCGTGTCTTTTACTGCATCATCGACGATACTAACTAGGCTATTCAAGCCCTGCGCTAGACGTAAGAAGAATCCTTGTTTGCCCGCTTCTTCAACACGCGCTTCTAAATCACCATTCCCGGCAGCAGCAACAAGGCCTGCAATTTCTTTTTCAATCGCCACTTCAGCTGTTCTATCTTCCCACTCTACAACCGTACCAATTCGTTCGTTTTCTGGCGTCAAGATAGGGTTTGCAACTAATCCAAATGTTCGACCACCAACATATATTTCAGTGCTATATGTGCTACTCAACTTCGCCAGCATATTGCGCTGATGTGCTGGGTTTTTATGGAACACATCAATATTTTGACCAATGAGGTTACTACTGTTGAAATTAGGTAAGTCTTTACGTAAATCACTTTCAGCTGCTTTCATCATATTTAAAACAGCTTCGTTCATGTAAATAATATTATTGCCGGCGTCTGCAATCATGGTATTGGTTGCCACACGGTCTAACGCGCGTCGAACACGAAGATTCTCTTCTGCTTCACGTTTTTCAGCTTCCGCTTTTGCCACGCTATCAGTGATATCTTGCCATTCAACAATTGTTCCTAGGCGACTTCCAGATACACTGAGCCACGGCGTTGCTATTAAACTAAATATTAAATCCGCAATTTTAAGCGTTGTTTTAAAAGGCTCGGTCAAGGTTCTTAGTACTTCACGCTGATGAGATGGTTGCTTATGAAAGTCATCAACACAGGTGCCAACTAAGCTATCAACCGAGAAGTTTGGCAGCACCTCTTTTAAAGCTTCTTCACGAAACTTAAGCATTTTTTGTACTTGGTCGTTAACAAAAATAATTTCTAGGTCATTATTAGCAATCATCACATTGGCTTGGCAGACCCGAAGCGCGTTTGACAGATCTGCATCACGCTTAGATTTTTTTTCTAGCTCTTTTTGCGCTGTAATATCACTAGCAAACTTAATAACTTTAACGACATTGCCATTACTATCAATAATTGGGTTATAGGTAGCTTGAATCCAAATTTCTTTACCATTTTTGGCAAACCGCTTGAATTCATCTGACATAAATTCACCTGTGCGCAAGCGCTGCCAGAACTGTTGGTATTCAGGACTTTGAGTTTCTTGGTCATCAACAAAAATTGCGTGATGTTGCCCTTGAATTTCTTCAAGTCGGTAACCCATGGCATTCAAAAAATTAGCATTCGCAGTGATTATGTTTCCACTTGGTTCGAACTCAATAACTGCCAGCGATTTGTTCAGTGCTGCAACAACTAAATCATTATTTGACTCAACGTTTTTAGGACTACTAAACCATCCCATACCCTTCACCTTCTTGTTAATCTACCCAATTAAATGTCCATTGTTTTTTGTAGGTCTAGTAACGCGACCATCTTTTCACCCACATTGACTAAACCCGCAACAAATTGAGTGTTGTCTGAGTCAGACAAATGTGGCACCGCTTTCGCTTCATGCTCTGCAATGCTATAGACATCCGACACGGCATCAACCACGATACCCATAATTTTACATGTGCTCTCTAGTTTAACTTTCAGTACAATAACGACAGTTAACGGTCCATAAGTGACAGCGGGCAAGCCAAAGCGCAGCCGTAAATCAATAATAGGAACTATAGTGCCGCGCAAATTTATAACGCCTTTAACAAAGTCAGGTGAGTTTGGAATTTCAGTAATTTCTTCCCAACTACGAATTTCCTGTACCGTAAGAATATCTACACCGTACTCTTCATCAGCCATGAAAAAGGTTAAAAACTGTTTAATATCTTCGTCTTGCCCGATATTCAGCTTACTTTGTAGGTCATCGTGCTCAACAATCATGACGCCTCCAAATTAGCTTTAGATTCAATAATTAACTCTTGGCTTCCTGGCTTCCTTAAGCCTGATAATTTAATTAAGCCGCTGATATCTATAATTAAAGATACTCTGCCATCTCCTAAAATTGTCGCTCCTGATACACCATCAACTTTTTGATAATTCGCCTCTAAACTTTTAATAACCACTTGTTGCTGTGATAATAAATCATCAACCAACAAACCAACTTTTTGATTATCGCTCTCAACAACAACCAACAAAGTTCTATCAAGCGTTTCTATCGCACCTTTGTGATTAAAAATATTGTAAAGCCTTAAAATTGGGATGTACTCATCTCTCAAACGAAGTACATCTAAATCTTTACCGACGCGACTGACTTTGCTGATATCAATTTGTAGTGACTCAATAATAGAAATGAGTGGAATAATGTATGTATGCTGGGCAACTTTAACCAATTGACCATCCAAAATAGCTAGAGTAAGAGGTAACCGGATGGTGAAGGTTGAACCGACACCTGGCGCTGAAGCCACCTCAACCGAGCCACTGAGCGCTTCGATATTACGCCTAACCACGTCCATACCAACACCGCGGCCAGATAAGTCACTCACTTGATCCGCTGTCGAAAAGCCAGGTAAAAAGATAAGCTCATTAATTTCGTTATCGTTTAAATCGTCACTTTCAGAGATCAAGCCATTTTTTATCGCCTTTTCTCTGATCTTTTGCGTGTTGAGCCCCTGACCATCATCCATAATTTCGATAACAATATTACCGCCTTGATGAAATGCATTAAGCGTCACAGTGCCAACAGGGTCTTTGCCCGCAGCAACACGCTTATCAACTGTCTCTAAGCCATGATCTAAGGAGTTTCTCACTAGATGCACCATAGGATCAGAAAGCTTCTCCATCACCGTTTTGTCTAGTTCTGTTTGTTCACCAAGCAATTTAAGCTCAACTTGTTTATCCAACTTTTGCGAGATATCACGAACTAACCGAGGGAAGCGACTAAATACAAAGCTTATTGGTAACATACGAATACGCATGACATTTTCTTGTAAGTCACGAGTATTATGTGCCAGTTGCGCTAAGCCCTCTTGTAACGAGGCGATGGTTGCTTCGGTTATTTCTTGCTCACCTAACTGGCTTAACATCGCTTGAGTAATAACTAACTCACCCACCATGTTGATCAATGAATCAACTTTGTCGATACCAACCCTGATTGAGGTTGACTCTGCATTGGCTGTGGTCGCTTTAACGGGTACTGGTTTTTTCGTATCAGTAGTTGGTTTAACTGGAATAGGCTCGACTTCTTTCTTTTGTTCGACAACTGCTGTAGCCGTTTCAGTCGTTGTAATTTCTTCATCACCAAACAAGCCACCGCACAATGTGATAGCAATGTCAGCGTCATCCTCAACCCACTCAAAAATTTCTTCTATGCAACTTTGCTCTTTGTCTGTGGTTAAGAAAAAACGCCATGATAAGAAACAGTCTTCGGGGGCAAGGTTAGTAATATCGGGGACATCATCTTGAAAGGCTTGTGTTTCTAGCTCACCCAACTCAGCAAGTTCACTGATCATGTACAATGGTTCATTGCCAGTTTTAAATAAATGATGATGGGGTTTGAAGTCAATTTGAAAGGTATTTTTTATGTTAGTTTCGTTACTAACTGTCTGCTGCTGAACAACTTTGCTCTTAGAGCGCATGCCCAGAATTTCTTCAAATTTAACCCGTAACTCATCAGCCTCTGTTAAGTCTGGCTGCTGCTCCGCTTGCAATGTTCTTAACAACGCTCTTAAGCAATCAACCGACTTGAGAAGGAGATTAACGTGTTCTGCGGTTAAGGTACGAGAGCCTTCACGGATTTGATCTAACAAAGTCTCAAGTACATGAGTAAAGTCAGCAACGGCGCTGAAACCAAAGGTACCACTGCCTCCTTTTATTGAGTGTGCAGCACGGAAAATTGTATTTATCGTTTCCAAGTCTTCTTCGCCTGGCACCAAGTTCAATAACTCGGCTTCCATTGCATCAAGACCTTCGAAGCTTTCTTCAAAGAAAACCTCAAAAAATTGGCTTAGATCTATACTCATGCCCCGCTCCTATTATTAGCGAATCACTTTTTTTAATACCGCTAACAATTGCTCAGGATTAAATGGTTTAACAATCCACCCTGTTGCTCCAGCAGCTTTACCTTCTGTTTTTTTATCAAGCCCTGACTCTGTGGTCAGCATTAGTAGTGGTGTAAATTTATAATTAGGTAAGCTACGCAGCTCGCGAATAAGAGTAATGCCATCCATGACAGGCATATTCACATCAGAAATAACCGCATCAAAACCTTGTTGCTTAGCGATATTTAGTGCTTCGCTACCATCTTTTGCTTCTGTTACATCGAAGCCTGCTTTTTTTAGTGTAAAGCTGACCATTTGGCGCATTGATGCAGAATCATCGACAGCTAGAATTCTCTTCATAAAAACCTCTTAATTGGCATTTTCAAGCACAAGATAATGGCTTAAACCCAAACTAGTAATTGCTTGTTGCAAAGGCTTGCTTTCACCAACCCATATGATTTTGTGTTGTACTGAAAGCAAATGTTTTTGCAGCGCACATAAAAGCTGAATTGACGCCGTATCAGCTCGTGTCACTTCACTAATATCAAGACAAATATCGTCATTCGCAGACAATTCTTGTAGCAAATCTTGATGGAGTGTTTCGACCTGAGTAATGGCTAATTCAATAGGGAGCTTTAACATTATTTGAATCTTCCCTGCTTAAAACAATTCATAATAAAAGCTTAGACTGACTAAACGAAATTGCCATAAATTGCTTTAAAAAATAGTAAATTTTTTTAGTAGCTTAGCGAGTTATGGCAAAAAATGTATTTACTATTGTTAGCTAATATCGCAAGGCAAATGCTTTATTCTGCATAATAGTCTGCTATTAACTTAAACTCCTCCGTTAACTTGCTAGCATCTACTAATGGCACATTACCTTGCTTAAATTGTGGTTTAAAAATAGCTCTAACAGAGCCTGTAGGATCAACTAAAACAACTGATGCACTATGATCAACTGCGTATTCTTGCTGATCGCTATCGTTAATTGCGTAAATTAAGCCTAACTCTCTTACAAATGGAAAAAGTTGTTTATGCGGACCTGAAACAGCAAGAAAGTTAGGATTAAAGTAATCAATATAAGCTTTACGCTTTTCAGTTGTGTCACGCTTTGGATCAACAGCAACAAACCATACTTGTACTTTGTAATCTTGACTTAACTGTTTTTGAATCGCGGTTAGTTTTGCCAGTGTCATTGGACAAATATCTGGGCAACTGGTGTAACCTAGAAAGACCAAATTCCAATGATCCATAAATTGGCTGTTATCTGCAGGCGCACCATGTTGATCAATTAATAAAAAAGGACTAATCGGTTTCGCTTGCTCATAAACCAGCGCTTCCACCTCAGGGACGCTATTATTTTTTTCACATCCAGCAATAAATAACACCAAGCCCATAAATAATAAAGCGACTATTCGCGTCATAAAACTAACCATTTATCAATAAATAAGACAATAAAGAGTAGCATTAAATGCACAATTGAAAAACGAAATAAGTCCATTGCAGTATCATCTTTAGGTGCTATTTTCAGCTTCAGCGCCTTATAAATGAAAACAGCATTTAGTATGCTCGCCCCAAGCAAATAAATTAGCCCTGACATACCAATTAAGTAAGGCAGTACACACACTAACGCGAGTAAAATGCTGTAAGCCACTACACATGTTTTACAAAATTCAATACCGTGAGTAACTGGCAGCATCGGAATTTTTGCCCGCTCGTAATCACTTTTACGTGCAATCGCTAATGCCCAAAAATGTGGTGGGGTCCAGGTAAATATAATCATCACCAATAACCATGGTGCAGCAGCCATATGGCCAGTTTCAGATACCCATCCTAACAGCGGTGGCATAGCTCCAGCCAAACCACCAATAACAATATTTTGCGGTGTGGCACGCTTTAAAAATGAAGTGTAAATAAAGGCATAGCCAACAAGCGCAAACAAAGTAAGAATGGCTGTAAGTGTATTCGCCCAAATCACAAGCATCATAAAACCTATTACGCCAATCACTCCAGCAAAGCTCAAAGCGTGCTGTTTACTGAGTCGACCTTTTGCCACAGGGCGATGGCGCGTACGTGCCATTTTACTGTCGATTTCACTATCAACAACATGATTGATCACAGCAGCTGCGGCCGACAGCAAGCCAATGCCTAGCAAGCTTGCAAGTTGCACAAATACTCCTCGCCCAACATCAGGAGCTAATGCCAGACCAACCCATGCTGTGAGTACAAGCATGGCAACCACTTTAAATTTACTTATAGCTAAGTAATCTTTAAGTAACTCTGAGCTTTGAATAAATAATGATTTTTCTGAGCTTAGTAATAATGCCATCACAGCCTCCTAGGTTCTTATTTTTAAGTGGAAGCATAGTCTTACCATGCTAAGCAGTAACAATGCGGCCATTAGGTTGTGCGCAAGCGCAACACTTAATGGAAAGTGCCAGTGCACAACAGCTAGACCTAAACAGATTTGGCACAACAAAGCGATTAATACAGTGACGGTACAGTGCTTAATTTTTCGTGAGTAACAGCGTGAATATATGCGCCACATGATCAGCGCTAACACTACACAAGTAACCAGCGCCCAAATACGATGCAGCAAATGAATAGACATACGCGCTTGCTGCGATAGCACACCATATTCATAGGTACTGTGCTCGAGCGGTAATTGAAAAACGCTCTTCAAAGAAAACGGTTGTCCGTAGCTACACAGCGGTAAGCCATTGCAATGTGGAGCTGCATAATTCGCCGCAAGCCAGCCACCCAATGCAATTTGCAGTATAAGCACCACCAAGCCCACCAGCGCTAACCGGTAATATGGCTTTGCGCCGCTATCACTGCTAGCAACAGGTTCGGTCTTTAAACGTAGATACAATAAAAACAGCAACGACAAAATACTAAAACCGCCGAGCAAATGCCCCATTACAACTAAAGGTTGTAGGTTCATAGTGACAGTCCACATGCCCAATACGGCTTGGAATACCACCAGTAATAATAGTGCTAATGGCAGCTTAACCGGCATATTTGGATATTGACGTTTTAAAAATGCAAAAACAAACAAAGCTAAAATTAATAGCCCAAGGGCACCGGCAAAATAGCGGTGGATCATTTCTTTCCATGCTTTTGCAGCCTCAAACATCATATCAGGGTAGTTTTGCTCAACATGTAACAGAGCAGTTTCATGTTTTGGCACGGTTAAAAATCCATAGCACCCAGGCCAGTCAGGACAGCCAAGCCCAGCATCACTCAGCCGTGTATAAGCACCAAGCCCAACAACTAAGATAGAGAAGAAAACCGTAATTAAGACTAAATATTTATAATTTTTATACATCTTTATCCCCTTAATGAGGTTTAACTTGAACGCGCATAGTTAAGTAGTTTCTTTAAGTCTTTAAGTAAGCCTTTTTGAATCAGTCTGTTTTGTTCTGGCTCAGCCGTGTAGGGGTAATGCAAAACCACTAAGCCCATGTGATCAACTAAATATAGGTCTCCCGCTTTGAGTGCAGGACTTACTGCTAATTGACGCCAATTTGCCGATACCTGCTGTTGATTTGTCAGTACCGCCACATCCACTTTTTGCTGATTTTTACCTAAAGCGACATATAGGTTATCTAGACTGGCTAATTGGTTTGCACAAACATCAGTGCACTCTTTTGGATAATTAAGCGCAATAGTCCATTGTTTAGGTTCGCCTTGTTGCCAATCAACTAGCTTCACTTCTTCACTTAAAAGCTCACCATGATTACTCGAACCACTCGGTAACCACTCAAGCTTTAATGCTGCATATGCAAGTGCCAACGGCACAAAACAGCATAAAACGAATAAACTAAGCGGGTTTATTTTCATAACCTCTCCTTCTCATCGCAAAATAAGCAATAACAACACACGCTAAGCCGATTAATAACCACTGCACGGCATAGGCGTAATGTTTATCTGGCCCCATCACGACACTCTGGTAATGCGGGGTTGCAATACCATCTGCTTCATTGCGATAACCAATAAAGCCTTGTAAGGGCTTTGCTAATTGAGCACTAAAAATTGCTAAGTCGATGCCTTGAATACGCTTAGGCCAGCCTTGCTCTGCACCAATCTCATCGGCAAGTGTGAAGCCTTGTAAGTTGCCTTGTTTCAATTGCACAGTAGCCGTAAAGCTTGTTGATTCTGGCCACACAACGGTTGGCAACTGGCTACGGTTTGTTGGAGCTTTTAGCCAACCAAAGTTAACGATTAAAGGCGCGGTTTCACCGGTAATTGTCATCGCTACTAGTAAGTCATAGCCCACTTGCCCCTGATAAATTTGATTATCAAGCAGCCAGTACTGTTGTTTATTTACCTCGCCAGAGACTTTGACTTGCATGCCCGTTTTGTTCA
Source organism: Pseudoalteromonas sp. MB47 (assembly GCF_011319765.1). Taxonomy (NCBI): domain Bacteria; kingdom Pseudomonadati; phylum Pseudomonadota; class Gammaproteobacteria; order Alteromonadales; family Pseudoalteromonadaceae; genus Pseudoalteromonas; species Pseudoalteromonas sp. MB47. Next base: position 84,251 of record NZ_VFBD01000029.1, read on the forward strand.
GCTCTTTAGGTAAATTTTGCAGCTCTTGCCAATTCAAAACTCCTTGCTCTTTCGAAACGGCTAACTGGCTTAGTTGCTGCTGTTTTTGCTCGCCTCGCTGGTATTGCCAAACGCTGAGTCGTAAACAAATAAGCACTGCAAGTATCACAACGCAAATTGCGATAATTGAGCTAAGCTTTTGTTTGCGCCATAAAATTAACTGCATTTGGAATACCTAATATGATTAAAATCATTATTGTTTTGTTATTACTTTATATTCTGTTCAACCTGTTTAGAGCGCTGTTTGTGATGATGTCAGCAAAAGAGCACTCTAAACCCATGTCGCATTATTTAGGTCGTCGAGTGCTGTTCTCAGGTATTGTGCTGGTGCTCATCATTGCCGCAATGAAATTAGGCTTTATTCACACCAACCCGTCGCCGCTTCACAAAGCTACAGCACGTACACAAATACAAATAAACACAACCACACCACATCAACAAAGTGCCAATACCAAGCAGCTGCTTGAAAGGCAAAATGCTTTTCACTCGTGAAGTGGCCTTTAAAAATTCTGAGCAGCACCACAAATAAAATAATGGTTCCAAGTGTCACGTGCATACCGTGAAAGCCCGTTAACAAGAAAAAGGTATTCCCATAAACGCCCGCATCTAAGGTCAAACCTAGATCTTGATAAGCATGCATATACTCATAAACTTGTAAGCCAAGGAAAATCACACCTAATAGCACGGTTAAAGATAAAAACACCTTCAGGGCGCCGCGCTTGTTGTTTTCAATAGCAACATGAGCAAAGTGAATTGTGACCGACGAGGTAAGTAGAATAAGCGTGTTGATCAATGGTAGACCTTGCCAGCCCATAGCCTGTGTGGTCTCGCCCGCTGGCGTAGTTAATAGCGGCCATACGGCTTCAAAGGTTGGCCAGAGCACTTCATTGGTCATAGCGTTATTACCAGCGCCACCGAGCCAAGGCACCGAAATCATACGTGCGTAAAAGAGAGCGCCAAAAAACGCCATAAAGAACATAACCTCAGAGAATATGAACCAGCTCATACCTTGTCTGAAGGAGCGGTCCATTTGTGCTGAGTAAAGCCCTTTATGAGACTCTTCAATAACGTTTCTAAACCAGCTAAAAACCATATAAACTAATATGGCAATGCCTAGATACAACACATACTGGCCACTACTGCCCTCACCACTTACTTGCATCACAGTTAAACCAGCACCAACAGCAATTAAAAACATCGCGATGGCACCAACTATTGGCCAAGGACTCTCGGCTGGAACATAGTATTTTTCATAATTTTGATTCATTTTGTTTGCTCCCAATTAGCAATTAGCTTGGCGGCTTTTAATCGTTTTTAGCCACAACATGCCCGCTAATATCAAACACGGTATACGACAACGTCAGTTCCTCAACATCGTCGGGTAACTCAGTATCAACATAAAACAACAAGGTAAACTCCATTTCTTCACCGGCTTTCATTGGCTGCTGATCAAAGCAAAAACAGGCGATTTTATGTAAGTACTTTGCTGCTTTACCCGGTGATACTGATGGAATTGCTTGCATGACTTTGTCTTCATTACTGGTGTTTTTCGCTGAGAATTTAACTTCACGCATGGCACCAGGTTGTACTGCCACACTGTATTGCTCAGACTGCACCTTAAATGGCGCGCCGCTTTGAGCGTGAGTGGTAAAGCTGACATCAACTTGACGCTGTGTATTTATTGATTCACTCGCGCTCGCTTTTTCTAATGATGGCTTACCATTCAACCCTGTAACGTCGCAAAACACGTCGTAAAGCGGCACCATTGCAAAAGCAAAAGCAAACATGAGCAAGCATGTAATCAGCAGTTTTTTTAGCAAAGGTGCATGGTTCATTACTTAATCTCCGGCGGTGTTTCAAAGGTATGATAAGGTGCTGGAGAATCGACTTCCCACTCTAAACCTTCAGCTCCATCCCATACTTTGGCAGGTGCTTTTTCGCCCCCTCTGGCACATTTAAATACCACCAACACAAACAACAGTTGCGATAAGCCAAATGCAAAACCACCAATACTGATAATGGCGTTAAAGTCAGCGAATTGCAGTGCATAGTCAGGAATACGACGCGGCATACCGGCAAGGCCAACAAAGTGCATAGGGAAGAACAACACGTTGACACTGATTAGCGATAACCAAAAATGCCATTTCGCCAGCGTTTCGTTGTACATGTTGCCAGTCCATTTCGGTAACCAGTAGTAGGCCCCCGCCATAATTGAGAACACAGCTCCTGTCACAAGCACATAATGGAAATGAGCCACCACAAAATAGGTATCGTGATACTGAAAATCTGCCGGTGTAATCGCAAGCATCAAGCCAGAGAAACCACCTAAGGTGAATAACACAATAAAGGCGATGGCAAACATCATCGGAATTTCGAAGCTAATTGAACCGCGCCACATGGTGGCTACCCAGTTAAACACTTTAACGCCCGTTGGTACCGAAATGAGCATGGTGGCGTACATGAAAAACAACTCGCCTGCTACAGGCATCCCTGTGGTAAACATATGATGTGCCCAAACGATAAAACTTAGCAGCGCAATCGATGAAGTTGCATACACCATAGACGCATAGCCAAATAGCTTTTTGCGCGAGAAGGTAGGTACGATAGTCGATATAATGCCAAAGGCTGGTAAAATCATGATGTACACTTCAGGGTGACCGAAGAACCAGAAAATGTGCTGGAACATCACAGGGTCGCCCCCTCCGGCTGCATCAAAAAAGCTGGTTGCAAAGTATTTATCGGTCAACACCATAGTGACCGCCCCTGCTAGAACAGGCATAACAGCAATTAACAAAAATGCAGTGATTAACCATGTCCAAACAAATAGCGGTAGCTTCATCCACGTCATACCTGGTGCTCTTAAGTTGACGATGGTCACGATAACGTTAATCGCCCCCATAATTGAGCTGATACCCATGATATGTACGGCAAACACAAAAAGTGCAGTGTTATCGTTGCTGTAAGTTGTTGATAGTGGTGCGTAGAAAGTCCAACCAAACGCAGGACCACCACCAGGCATGAGTAACGAAGCCAACAGGATTAAAAATGCGAACGGCAATATCCAAAAGCTCCAGTTATTCATACGTGGTAAGGCCATATCTGGTGCGCCTATCATCATAGGTACCATCCAGTTTGCAAGCCCAGTGAACGCGGGCATAACGGCACCAAACACCATGATCAAGCCATGTACGGTAGTCATTTGATTAAAAAAGTGCGGATCGACTAACTGTAATCCAGGCTGAAACAGTTCAGCGCGGATCACCATTGCCATTGCTCCGCCAATTAAAAACATGGTGAGTGAAAAAATCAGGTATAAACTCCCGATGTCTTTATGATTGGTGGTGTAAAGCCAACGCTTAAAACCTTTAGCTGGGTGATGATGGTCGTGATGCGCATGCCCTGTTGCTTGCTCGTTAATAACATTACTCATTAGTTCGCCTCCGCTGCTGCATCAATCGCGGCTTGAATTTGACTCGGTTGGATAACATCGCCGGTATCATTACCCCACGCGTTTCGCTTATAAGTAATAACCGCAGCAAGTTGCTTAATTGAAAGCTGTTTATCAAACGCTTGCATTGCTGTACCAGGCTTACCGTGTAACACAATGTCTATGTGATCTTTTACATCACCTAATACAATCGGGCTGCCTTTAAGTGCTGGAAATACGCCAGGTAGGCCCATACCGGTAGGTTGGTGACATGCAGCACAGCTTGCCATATACACTTGCTCACCTAAGACCATAAGCTCTTCTTTCGGTAATGTTTGATCAAGCAAAGCAGCATCTGCTGCGGCCGCATTGGCTTTTTCTTGCTTGGCATCTGCAAGCCAATTAGCAAATTCATCTTCAGGTAAGGCTTTCACCACAACAGGCATAAAGCCATGATCTTTACCGCATAACTCAGCACATTGACCACGGTATACTCCGGGTTCGTTAATACGTGTCCACGCTTCATTAATAAACCCAGGATTTGCATCCTTTTTAACCGCAAAATCAGGCACCCACCATGAATGAATTACATCGTCTGAGGTCATTAAAAAGCGAACTTTCTTATTGATAGGAAGTACTAGCGGTTTATCTACTTCAAGCAAATAATGCTCAGTTTTCTCTGCTTGGTTGTCTATTTGGTCTTTAGGAGTAGATAGAATCGAGTAATAAGCAATGTCTTCGCCCATGTACTCGTAATGCCACTTCCACTGTGAGCCGGTCACTTTAATGGTGATATCGGCTTTAGAGGCATCTTCCATGGCAATTAAGGTTTTTGTGGCAGGCACAGCCATGGCGATTAAGATGACAAATGGAATGGCAGTCCAAAGTATTTCAACTTTTGTACTTTCATGAAATTGGGCAGGCTTGGCCCCTTTGGATTTACGGTGGTGTATTAAAGCCCAAAACATCACCGCAAATACGATGATGCCGATTACACAGCAGATAATAAATATCGTCATGTGTAACTCATAAACATTATTACTTATATCGGTCACCCCTTTACGCATATTGTATTGGCTGTTCGCCAATGCAAGTTCAGGAAGTGCAACCAATATAAGCCACAAGGCGTAACGCAGTTTACCCATGTGACGGCTCCTTTAGATGCTATTGCAAGACGCAAAGCGAAAAGGCGATACAGCAAGGTGCCCATTCGTTTTTCTTATTGTTCAGAGCGACTACGTATCATTTTGACCCACTTATGATACCGACCCCCTGTCTAACACCTCGCACATTTTTGTGTCTTTTTATTAATTAGGTGTTAATACAGTGTATTAACCAATTAGTTAAAAAATGACCAATAAGCAAGTTTTAATGATAATAAATGTTTATTTTGGTGCAGAAATAACAACTATAATCAGCGCGTTATTTAATGTTTAGGAGTAAAAACGAAATATAAAAAGAGAGGAAAACTGCGCCATATAAGGCTTTAAATGAAGAGTAAGGATTCACAAATCCTAATTAAGTAGTAAAATTTCAGTGGCGCACCAAATTGAGTCAATTTGATGCACCAAATTGGGAACGTTTACATCCAATCAGCGTTACGAATAACCCCAACAGCTAACCCCTCGATGTTGAACGACTCATGCTCAAGGTCAACCTCAATAGGCGAAAACTCTTCGTTCTCAGCATGTAAAAGCACTTTGCGACCTGCCTTTTCTAGGCGCTTAACTGTTACATCTTCATCGACTCGAGCTACAACTACTTGCCCATTTTCAGCAACTTGTGTTCTATGTACTGCAAGCAAATCGCCATCCATAATACCAATGTCTTTCATACTCATGCCATTTACACGCAGTAAGAAATCGGCTGCAGGTTTAAATAATGAAGGATCAACTTGGCAGTGACTTTCAACATGCTCTTGCGCCAAAATAGGTTCACCAGCTGCAACACGGCCAATTAAAGGTAAGCCTAGTTGCTCTGGCTCATCTTCTTCAATTAACTGAATACCGCGACTCGCCCCAGGCTTCATTTTGATCATGCCTTTTTTAGCCAGTGCTTTTAGGTGTTCTTCAGCAGCGTTGGCACTTTTAAAACCTAATGTTTGAGCTATTTCAGCACGCGTAGGTGGCATGCCTGTATCTTTAATAAAGACTTTAATTAGTTCTAAAATTTGCGATTGGCGTTTAGTTAATGGGCGCATACAACTGGTTTTCCATACAGTACATTTAACTGTGAGTATATACAGTTATTTGAAAATCGCAAATTTAAATTAACCCCATCATATTGCTACAAAACTAACATTGAACCACACCGAAAGATGCCATAAGGTATTAGCTTTAATTAGCAGGCTAAGGAAACACAATGAGTATTTGGCACCACCCAATCACGTTAGAGCTTTGCAAAGAGCTAGAAAAAGGGATCACCGGTCAAGGCACTTTAATGAAAACTATGGGCATTGAGGTGACTGAAATTGGTGATGATTATTTAATGGCAACCATGCCTGCTATTCCTGAGCATCATAACCCTATGGGTATGGTTCATGGCGGAGCAAACGTTGTATTAGCAGAGACAGTGGCAAGCTATGCAGCCAATTTCGTGGTTGATTTCAATAAGTTCTATGCTGTTGGCCAAGAAATTAATGCCAACCACATGAAAGCGTCACGCAAAGGAACGTTAACAGCAACAGCAAGACCGCTGCATTTAGGTAAGCGAACATCTGTTTGGGATATTAAAATTACCAATGCCGCAGGAGAGCTTTGCTGCGTATCAAGAATGACCGCAGCTGTTGTAGAGCGATAAATTCTGGCTATTTTTCGACAGGATAAATAGTAATTTCAATCCCTGCACCAATTGCTGAGATACGTAACAAGGTGTCGGCATGCAGGGGTTGGTTAAAGCATTTAGGCGAATTACCTGATTCAAAGCCTATATCAAATGTACGCTTTGAGCACGATAACCACTGTTTTAATGCATTGCGCGAGCATGACTCAATAAGCTCGCAAAGCTGGTTAATGGCTTTATCTGGAGAGCTGATATCTGCGGTTGCTTCAATACGTGCTAGTTGGCGGTATTCATCTTGGTCATAATGTAAAACCATGGCGTTTTTCTTCAAATCAGCAACAAGCGCACTAATATCGTGCTTTGATTCAAGCTCCAGATCTACATTTAAAAATTGAATTTCCGACATACTCTCGTTTTTACCCTCTATTGATATCGACTGAAACTTTAACTCAGTTTTGTATATATACCAAATCTAGAATACAGTTAATGCGACATTATGCCGCATTGGCAATCTAGCTAAACAACCTAAAATAGCGCCCACATAACAATAATAACGGGGTAATTATGAATAAACGCCTGTTTAAGTATGCTCGTAAAGGGCATAAATGGCTTGGTTATTTACTTGCTTTACAGATCTTTTTTTGGCTTTTAGGTGGGCTTGTGATGAGCTCATTACCACTTGAAAAAGTGCATGGTAAACATCTGGCTAATCGCAGTTTAAGTAGCCCATTTTTATTGTCGGACTACCCTGCTTCAATTGATAAAATAACAGCGCAATTTGAGCAAATCGAAGGTATTAAATATAGCCATTTTTTAAATACCCCGATTATAGAAGTTACATCCTCTAGCGGTACGTTTACTTTTGATGGCAGAACAGGTGCTAAAATGCCTGCACCGAGTAAAGCGCAAATCATTGAAAATGCGCAAGCTCACCTGCTTATTGACGCAAAAATAACGCAAGCGCAGTTATTAACAAAAGGGCCAAGAGAGGTCGGCCGCAAAGCCAATGTTTGGCAAGTTAGCTTCGATGATTGGTTAACAACAACCTTATATTTAGATAGCCAAACCGGTAACCTTATTACTGTGCGCAGCACCCTGTGGCGGGTTTTCGACTTTTTCTGGATGCTACACATTATGGATTATGATGAGCGTGAGAACTTTAACAATCCACTACTCATCAGCTTCTCGGCCACCAGCGTACTATTTTGTATTACAGGAGTTCTCTTGTTACTACAAAACGTTCGAATTAAACGTAAAAAGCCAGCTACACGTGTTGGTCAATCAAAATAGGATTGCCATCTGGGTCGGTGATAATAAAACTCGCGTCACCGGCCTTTTGTATTTCTAATCCTTGTTGCTGAAATTGTGCAGCTAATTGCTCAAAGGTTGCAAATTCGTCCAAAGCTTCAGCATTTTGATCCCACCCTGGGTTAAAGGTCAGCATGGTTTTGTCGAACATACCTTGAAACAAACCAATTAAATGTTCACCGTTTTTCATAATTAGCCAATGCTGTTCTATCTCCCCAGCAAACTCGTTGAAACCTAGCTTTTCATAAAACTGCTTTGAAGCACGAATATCTTTGACATTTAAACTCACTGAGAAGGCACCTAATAACATAGTTGTAATTCCTTTAATTAAAACGGCCTAACAACTATAGCTGAGTTGAAAAACTTTTCATTTTTAGAATAGTCGCTCTAAAATAGCGCTTCCTGTAGTTCACTGATGTGATGGATATGCGTTTATTTCTATACTTAGCCCTGTGTTTTATTTTCACTTTCCCTATATCCGCTAAAGAATTTTCGAGCTTTTACAGTGCCAAAAAGCATTTAATTAAGAATCTACCAAGCAACAGTAAAAGCTTATATTGTGGTTGCGACATAAAGCGCCAAGGTAAAAAACTTGTGCCAGATCCTGATGCGTGTGGTTATATTCCTAGAAACCCTGTCACCCGCTCAGGAAAAGAGAATGCCCGCGCAAAAAGAATAGAGTGGGAGCATATTGTGCCTGCCTGGGAGTTTGGTCATCAATTACAATGCTGGCAAGATGGCGGTCGTAAAAACTGTAAAAAGGTCAGTGCGAAATTCCGTCAAATGGAAGCCGATATAAATAACCTTGCCCCTGCTATAGGCGAGATCAATGCTGACCGTTCAAACTTTCGCTACGGCATGGTGTCAACATCAAGTGCAAGTTACGGAGCATGCCCTGTAAAAATCGACTTTAAGCAGCGCGTATTTGAGCCACCCATTTATGCAAGAAAGCAAATAGCCGATACCTATTTTTATATGCAAAAAACCTATGGCTTAAAAATATCAGACAAACAACGCAAGCTATTTGAATCGTGGCAAAAGCTTGAAATAGCTGAAATGAGCAATCGTAAGTTACTCTAATAGTGAAATTTTTATGGGCTTCTAAAGTACAAAAAGAGCTCCGTATTTCACTTCCTAATCTAGAGTGCGAAGTTAACTAACAAAAAGGCGCAGCTCAAGCTGCGCCTTTTACATCATAGGCTTTGGTGAGGGCCAAACACCTCGTAGTGAATGCGTTCACTTGCAACCCCAATACTTAGTAGTTGCTCTTTTATCATTGCCATAAATGCGATTGGGCCACACAGGTAAAAGTCACCTTTGCTTATTGGTAAGCTTTCAGCGATGTGGTTTACATCCATTAAGCCCGCAAAATCGCCCCCCTTGCCATCTTTAAACCAGGTAACACAATGTAATGAAGCGTGCGCTTGCTGTTGCTTAAATAAATACTCTTTAAAGGCAAACTGCGTCTCACTGTCGCAAGCATGCAGGTAATGGATTGACTGGTTAGGTTGATTACTTAATAGTGTTTCTAGCATCGCCATCATTGGGGTTTGACCAACACCCGCAGAAATCAATACAACAGGCGAGTCGATTTCGCGAAGCACAAAGTCGCCTGCAGGTGGGTAAATTTCTACCTTATCCCCCTCAGTTAAGCTGTGTAGGTAGTTAGATACCAAGCCTTCTTCTTTCACGCTAATTCGGTAATTGTGACCATTACTTTGCTGTGATAAAGAGTATTGCCTAACTTGCGTTAAATCACTGTTTGCTGGCGTTACTTTAATTCCTAAATATTGGCCCGGTAAATACGCCACAACAGGCTTTGCATCGGCAGGCGTTAATATGAAACTGCAAATTTGCGATGACTCCATACGTTTTTCTGTAATTGTGAAAGTACGAGTACCAAACCAACCTCCCGGTGCCTTTTTGGTTTTTTGATATAGCGACATCTCCTCATTGATACATACATCCGCTAATAATGAATAGGCTTCACGCCATGCATACTCGACCTCAGGAGTAAATTGTTCTGGCAATAACTCTTTTAAAGTCGCAATCAGATGTCCACCAACAATAGGATAATGCTCTGGCAAAATATGGTAACTGGTGTGTTTATGATTAATGCGCGCAAGCGCACCTTTTAACACTGCCAAGTTATCAATATTTGCCGCGTAGGCAGCTAAGGCATTAAATAGCGCAAATTGCTGAGAGCCCGATTGCTGATGCGTCATATTAAAAATATTTTTAAGCTCTGGGTTGTAGCTAAACATACGATCATAAAAATACTCAGTCACTTGAGGGCCTGCTTGTGCAAGCAACGGCAAAGTACTTTTAACAATCTGGATCGTTTTTTCAGATAACATAGTTTTTCCTATTGGAGAGGTTAACCGCGGCGACCATCAACACGACGATTCACTAAGATGGGCGCACAATGAAGTAAAAATAAGCTAAAGCCAGCAACCCACAGCAACGCACTTAACTGCCATGCAAGGTGATGACCTAAATAAACGGGAAGTAACGAACGTACAATGGCAGCTATCACAATGAGTACAAATGCCAAACTAATGTACGCAGGGGCCTGTAATGCGCGCCCAGTGTGACCATGAGAGACACGTACCATCATGGCGATGATCATCACACCTATGGTGCCAACAGTGATCAGATGAAGCGCATCTTTGAATAAGATAATTGGGCTGAAATAGCTCAGCGCGACGAGTATTAAACCAACCGATAAAGCCCAATAAGCCACATGTAATGACCATAGCAAAGGCACTTTTAGAATGCCTTTATGCCACCACAAAACACACCGGGCTGAATGTAAACAAGCAAGCCAAGCAAAAACCCAACCGGTGCTCATTGCGCTAAAAAATAGCTGACTCATAAAAAACCACGCAATGGCGAAAAATGAGCTAAATACGACTAATTTATCGAGCTTGGGGGTTCTAACTTGTTCACTTAGGTTAAGGCCGCGCGCGGTAAAAAATGGCACAACTCGCCCAGCCACAACACCAACTAGCAGTGTCATGATAAGTACAGCGGTATCAACAACCCCCAGTGCCAGCGACATTTTATTAAGTACAACTAAGCTCAAAAAAATCACATTGAGCGCACAGAGCAAAGATGCGATGACAATAAATAAGTAGTTATGGCTGCTTTTTGCCTGTATCAGCATGTCAGCTAGAATAATAATTCCAGCTAGCCACCAAACGAGTTGTAGCGCACTAACAATATAAAGGTTTAGCTGCTCGAACCCTGCAATCTCAATAAAAAAACTAAACCTTGCAGCAAGCCAAATCATGCTAAGCAAACAAAGCTTAATACCACTTACACTCGCCACACCTGTCCATGTTTGTGCGGCGGTTAGCAAAAAGCCCATGGCAACCACGCCTGCAAAGCCAAACAGCATTTCGTGAGCATGCCAAAGCGTTGCGGGCATTGTTAGGTGCCACTGTGCATAGCCCGCCAAGATTAAAAACCAGTAACTCATAGCAAATACAGCTAAGGCACCTGCCGCCAAGAAAAAAGGCCGAAATGCTAATGCCCATAACGGCCACTGGCTGAGTTGATAAAATTTGATCTTAGTTGGCATAGGTTCAGTTAAATTAATGACTTTCATTTGTGCTCTCAGCGTTTAATTTCCCCAGCTATTGCACAGTTCAAGCCAAAAATAAAAACCATTAAATATCAATACATTAAATTTGGACGCTTGATAAATAAGTCAAAATGACACACCATTAAAAGCATCAATAAAACACATTCAGGTCAAATTGACATGATAATCAAAAAATCCCTTCTTGATGTTGCACTTGCACTTACCAAAGCAAGCAGTGTTGATCATAATTTCAGTTATCTGTTGAGTTGCATTAATGATTGGCTTGAATGTGATGCAGTTGCCTTATTATTGAAACAAGGCGATGTGTTAAAGCCCGTAGCCCTTCATGGGTTGTCGGACGATACGTTAGGAAGACGCTTTAAAATAGCGGAGCATCCGCGCTTATTTGAAATATGCCGTGGCAGTGAACCGCTAAAATTTGCCAAAGATTGTGGCCTACCCGACCCCTACGATGGTTTATTACAAAGCCAGCATGGCGACTTTCCTGTTCATGCCTGCATGGGCGTGCCGCTGCTGAGTAGCAAAGATAACAACGAACTATTGGGTGTTTTGACCTTTGATAGTTTAGATGAACATGCCTTTGACGCTTTAGCAATGAACGAGCTCAATCAACTAAAACAGCTAGCTGCAGGCTATGTTGAGCATGCCCTAACCTTGCAGCATTTTATGCAACACGCACAGCACAGCCATCAAGTTGCGCAGCAGCTTAACCTTGAGGCACTAACACGAGAAGGTGTCGAAATTATTGGTAATAGCCAAGCAATGCAGACCCTTAAAAATGATATTCAGCTGGTGGCTGCCTCAGAATTTAGCGTTTTAATACAAGGTGATACAGGCGTCGGTAAAGAACTCGTTGCGCGCAATATCCATTTAAACTCAAAACGCCGTGACATGCCGTTGATCCACTTAAACTGCGCATCGTTACCAGAGAACTTAGCCGAGAGTGAATTTTTTGGTCACAGTAAAGGCGCATTTACTGGCGCACATACTGCTCGCCAGGGTAAGTTTCAACTCGCCGATGGCGGCACGCTATTTTTAGATGAAATCGGCGAACTTCCGCTTGCCATGCAAAGTAAGTTATTGCGTGTATTACAAAGTGGTGAAGTACAAACTGTGGGGGAAGATCAAAGCCGTTATGTTGATGTCAGAGTGATTGCAGCAACCAACCGCGATTTAAAACAAGAAGTCGCTGCGGGCCGCTTTCGTGCAGATCTTTATCACCGATTAAGCGTTTACCCATTGCATGTTGCACCACTAAAAGAGCGCGATAACGATGTTATTTTATTGGCAGGCTTTTTTATTGAGCAAACATCTAAAAAATTGGCAATTAAACAACTTAAACTTAGTAGCGATACACAATTACTACTGCGTCAATATGATTGGCCAGGCAATGTGAGAGAGCTTGAACATGTGATCAGCCGCGCGGCACTCAAAGCCAAACAACAGCAATGGCAACAAAGCATTGTCACAATCGAACCTGAACATTGTGATATTGCTAAAACAGCCGTTGCCGCACCAAGCCCTGTTGCAGTTAACGAACAAAAAGCCACTCGCTTATCGCTGAAAGAGGCAACTGACGCTTTTAGTTATCAATTGATTATGCAACAACTTGAACTACACAACCTAAACTGGGCAGCCACAGCACGCAGCTTAAGTGTTGATAGAGCCAACCTTGTGCGCCTAGCCAAACGACTAGGCATTAGCGTTAAAAAGTCTGTTTAAGCTTTTAAATCTTTAAAATACGCTTTTAAAAGCTGACTAAATGCTTGTACTTTGGCTGTGCGATGCACCAAATGATGTGTCACTAGCCAAAGATCTGTTGGCCAGTTTAGCTCTTTAGGAAGCACTGGCAGCAGATCAGGGTATTGGCTTGCCACTTCATGCTGTAAACCACCAATTCCTAAGCCCCTCACAATCGCCCGTGTAGCTTCTGATGTTTCAGACACCCGTAACTTAATTTGCGAAGGTTCAATGTGTTGATCAACCCATGCAAAATAAGGCACTTTACCGTTATAGCCAGCCACCCCAGAGACAAAACTATGCTGCTGCAACTGCTCAATATTCTTTGGCATGCCATACTTTTCAATATAACTTTTAGAGGCATAAAACCCTGACGAAAGTTCAGCTAAATGCTGGGCAATATAGTCGCCTTCATCAGGCCGAGGACCTGCTCGCACGGCAATGTGTGCCTGACCGTGATCAAGACGTAAGCGGTTTTGATCAAGAATAACTTCGAGCTGCACTTGCGGGTGCAGGCTTTGAAACTGTTCGCAGACATCACTAAGCACATCAATAAAACCACTGACTGTAGTTAATAATAAACTGCCTCGCAGTTGGCTATCAGCGGCAATAATATCGTTGTGAAGTTTTTCAAGTTCAGCGTTAATCGATTTTGCAGTAGCAAACAACTTAGCGCCAATTTCTGTCACTGTATAGCCACGGGCATGACGATGGAATAACCGCGCATCAAGGTTATCTTCTAAATTGTTGATTCTTCTAAGCACAGTGCTGTGATGAACACCTAAAGATTCGGCAGCAGCGGTTAACGTACCGAGCCTTGCCACCTCAAAAGCGACTTTTACATCTTGCCAATCATCAAATTGAATCGCCATAACGGCTCCTTGTGTGCATATACGCACATAAGTTTTGCGTTTATTTGGCTTTTCTGCAAGCTGTTTTTTGCTACAGTGAATATATCAACAGTGAAGCTTAAAAAAGGAAACCATCATGACAGCACCAAAAATTATTGCCCTAGCAGGCAGCCTACGTAAAGACAGCTTTAATCAAAAACTGATCAATGAAGCTGCGCGCTTCGCCCTCGAAAGTGGTGCTGAAGTAGAAGTGATTAAATTAAGCGATTTAAACTTACCTTTATTTGACGAAGATATTGAAGCGCAAGGTACACCTGCTGGCGCACAATTATTAAAAGATAAGCTTCGCGCTGCTGATGGCATTTTATTAGCAAGCCCAGAATATAATGGCTCAATTACAGCGCCACTTAAAAACGCAATCGATTGGGCTTCTCGTACAGAGCAAGGCGCAGTACCCGCATTTCGTAATAAAGTCACAGCACTTTATGCATCTTCACCAGGTGGTTTAGGCGGCTTACGTGGTTTAAATCACGTACGTGATATTTTATCGGGTATTGGTAGTTTAGTGCTTGCAGATCAACTTGCAGTGCCTGCTATCCACAGCAAATTAGATGAGCAAGGCCGCATCAGCGATGCTGATACAGCCGATAAAGTTGCCAGCCTTGCCCAGCAACTTGTGAGCGTAGCGAGCAAATTAAATAAATAATTGCTAGCCTAGTTTTATCGCTACTAACTTAGTTTTGTCGCTGCTAACTTAGCAGCGATAAAATCTTCATGGGTTACATACAATAAACTTGCGACACGGCGAATAACCATTTCTTCATGCTTATCTAAATTGCCATCTGCGTAGGCTAAACGCCACAACAGCTCGATGATATCAATACGCTGCTCGGCGCTGCACTGGGCATTAATTTGCTTTGAAAACTGAAAATAATCTATTGCTTCATCTAGGCTTTGCGATGCACTTGCAACTAACTCTTGAACCTCTTCCTCGTTAAGCGAGAAATACTTCTTTAAGGTCTCATTCAGGGTCTGTTGCTCATCATCTTGTAACTCATTATCTGCACGCATAACCTCAATCAATAACGCAGCAACGGCGGTTTTTAGGTCATGCTCAGTAATGCTAGATTGGGTATCATTCAGCGCTGAAAACAGCTGTTTTATTTTATTGAGCATCACATTTTCCCTTTTTGGGTGTTAGACTACATGTAAGACGTAACGTTACCTTAGTTTGACTATGGATGCTAATTCAGGTTCAACATCACGATGAAACAAGGTATTAATCACATGGAGTTTAGTGTTTATGAGTGAACTGAGAAGTACACAAGCACTATTAATTAGCGCCGTTTTAATGTTAGCGGGGTGCAGTAATGCACAAGCAGCAAAAGGCGAAACCGAAAAGCTCTATGACTTCGACGAAAAAGTCCATTACTACCAAACTAAATTGGCCGACGGCCGCTACCACCTCGAAATTCAGTCTGACGACTACAAGCACTTTCGCAATCAAAGCGTATTCTTACTGCGCCATGCAAGTCGCTTATGTAGAGACAAACCTTTTATGCTAAGAGTGACTGATGGGGTGCAGGAGTATGAACGTTTTCCAACTAAACCACGCGCCTATCAGCCACCTTTAACGGTTGTTTTACAGTGTGAAGACGAAGCTAAATAGTACTAGTCTTCATATCCCCACGGCGCGCTTGGCGGCGTGATAGGTTTTGTTAAGTCAAAATCAACGCGAAACTCACGTCCTTCACGCACTAAGCGATACGTAAATTGCTTTGGATAAATATACATTTGCCACGTGTTACCCATTGATTGGGGAATACCTTGACTCACAAACAACTCTTTTGAATACTGATCAGCCGGGAACGACTGTGCGTTAGCAAAACCCGCATCAAGAGTATGCCCACCATACATGGTTGATTTATCATCGCTGCCATCTTTATGGCGATGGTCATGCTTTAAACTAAGTCCACTGCCCGTTTTTGTGATGATCCAAGTACGAGATGCATCATCCCCTACATGAAATGGCACTTGTAACTCACGCTCGTTACAACGACGTACATGCATTACTAACTTTTTGCCCACAAATGAGCTCGGGCCAGCTGCGTTATCAACGCTCACTTTACCTTCGTAAGCTTTACCGCAATGGGCAGCGATATTATCAAAAAAGCCATCATGGCTTGGAATTGACACTAACGGTGCAGGTCGTGCAGCCGCTACTGATGATGCTGCCAAGAGCATCGATGCCACTAAGTATTTCATGGTGTGTTCCCTAAATAAAATTTCAGCCTAGCCTAATAGCTTAATAGCCATAAAGAAAACAATTACGATAAGCTGCTAGACAGCGAGTCGTCATCATGCTTTTACAACTAATATGTTGTCATTTTCAGCGCGAACTTTCATTAGCTTGAGAAGTGCTCGGTGAAAGTCCTGAAAGATCACCTCCCCCCATACTCGTGAATAAATGCCAAAGTTAGTGTTATCAAGTACCGTCGTTTTAAGGCTTAACAGCGTTTGATTATTACCACTTGTAACTAACTCATAACCGCCATGTAGCGGCGAAAAATATTCACCACCTAATTTCACATGCTGATCAAGTGCATGATCAGGAATTAACTCTGGGTCAATCTCAAAGTTATATAGCATTTTCTCATTCGGCAGCCACTCGCTTATTACCTCTTTAAATACAACATTTTTCTGCCACTGGCTGGTTCTAATTGCACCTACCCCATCACCACTCATATCAGCTCGAATTGGC
The DNA here is from genome assembly GCF_011319765.1 of Pseudoalteromonas sp. MB47. Classification (NCBI taxonomy): domain Bacteria; kingdom Pseudomonadati; phylum Pseudomonadota; class Gammaproteobacteria; order Alteromonadales; family Pseudoalteromonadaceae; genus Pseudoalteromonas; species Pseudoalteromonas sp. MB47. Next base: position 100,765 of record NZ_VFBD01000029.1, read on the forward strand.
CTAGGAATACCAATTAATTGCGAAAATGAACTTGGATATTCGCCCTCATGAATTTGGCTAACATTAGCTAATTGTTGCCACACAACATCAACAGGCGCATTGATAACAATTGTATTTTTAACTTCGTAAGTTTTCGATAAGTGTAAAAAGTTGAGCTCTAAAGGAGAAAGGATCAACGGCAACAAAGCTACCGACATCACCGCTTTGTTGCTTTTCTTTTCCCAAAGGCGATGACATAGCCCTGCTAACATACCGCCAATACTAGCAAAAAACATAAATGCAGGGAGAGCCATTGCAACGCAGATACTTCCTTCTAAAAGAGTTACTACGCTGACAAATAAGAACACAAAAATAGGTTGCCAAGCGACTACCGCCATTCTTCCATATGTCATCGGCGATAGTTGATTGTACTCAAAATGTACCCGTATAAACCCAATAGCCACAGGCACTAAAAACATAAACGAAATAGTAACAAGGCTACCGAAATTAAAGGTTCCGCTAATTTCAAGAAAGATGCGCATGCTGATGCCATAAAGCACACCCATCAAGATGCCGATAGATTTAGGAGAAAGAGGCCACATAGTTATTTGTTGTTTTCGTTATCTTACCAACCAAATTAGCAACTTTCTTTTTTAGAAACAAATAAAAACGCGGCCTTGGCCGCGTTTAGGTTCACATGGAAAAACAGGTTATTGCCAAGGGCGTTCTGCTGCAAGTTGCTGCTCAAAGGCATCAATTTGGCTGTTAAGTGTTTCAGTCACACCGATAAAGTCCAAGCCACTTAATAAACGCTCTTTGATGTCATGGCGAATATCAAAGTGAATAGTGTCAAACTTATCGCTACGAAGTTGTTGGTTTTCTAAATCAACTTCGATATTAATATCATCATGCTGTTCACTCAGTACAAATAATTGCTCAAGTGTTTCTGCAGGTAATGCGATAGCAAGCATTTGGTTATTGCCGCAGTTGTTAAAGAAAATATCAGCAAAGCTTTCCGCTAAGATCACTTCAAAACCATATTGCTTTAATGCCCATGGCGCATGCTCACGCGATGAACCACAACCAAAATTGTCGCGAGTTAAAAGAATTTGCGCACCTTGGTAACAAGGGCGATTCAAAATAAACTCAGGGTTTGGCTCGCCGTTATCTAAATAACGCCAATCGTAGAAAAGCGCCGCATCAAAGCCATCACGGCTGGTCGACGTTAAAAACTGCTTTGGAATAATTTGGTCAGTATCAACATTGTTTTTATCTAACGGGGCCATTAAGCCACTAAAAAATACACTCATTAGGCTTCTCCTCTGATATCAACAAAACGACCATGAATTGCCGCTGCCGCAGCCATTGCAGGGCTCACTAAGTGAGTGCGGCCACCGCGACCTTGGCGACCTTCAAAGTTACGATTTGATGTAGAAGCACAGCGTTTACCTGCTTCTAATCTGTCGTCATTCATTGCTAAGCACATTGAACAACCTGGCTCACGCCATTCAAAGCCAGCTGCTTTAAAGATATCTGCAAGACCTTCGTCTTCGGCTTGTTTTTTAACAAGACCTGAGCCTGGAACAATCAGCGCTTCAACACCCGCTGCAACCTGCTTACCTTCAACAATTTGCGCGGCAGCACGTAAATCTTCAATTCGGCTATTTGTACATGAGCCAATAAATACGGTATCAACAGTTGCTGAAGACAATTTATCGCCTGCTTTTAAGCCCATATATTTTAGTGCGCTACGGATTGCATCAGCTTTGATTAGATCTGGCTCTTGCTCAGGGTCTGGAATGAATTCATCTACGCCAATCACTTGCTCAGGGCTGGTACCCCACGTAATTTGCGGTTGAATATCAGCAGCCTCTAATTCAACAACATGATCAAACTCTGCGCCTTCATCTGTTTTTAGTGTTTGCCAGTAGGCAACGGCACTATCAAAGTCAGCACCTTGTGGTGCAAATGGGCGACCCTTTAAATAATCATAAGTTGTTTGATCTGGTGCGATTAAACCCGCTTTTGCGCCCATTTCAATACTCATATTACAAAGCGTCATACGCGCTTCCATAGACAGCGCTTCGATCCCTTCGCCACAAAATTCAGCAACATAGCCAGTACCACCCGCAGTGCCTAATTTACCGATCACCGCCATGATTAAATCTTTGGCAGTAACGGTTGGGCGCAGGCGACCATTTATTTGAATTTTTAACGACTTGGCTTTTTTCTGCTGTAGCGTTTGAGTGGCTAGAACATGCTCAACTTCTGAAGTACCAATACCGTGCGCTAATGCGCCAAATGCACCATGGGTCGATGTGTGGCTGTCACCACACACTATGGTTGTGCCCGGTAAGGTAATGCCCTGCTCAGGCCCCATTACATGCACAATACCTTGATTAATCGAATTTAAATCATAAAGTTGAATACCAAACTCTTTACAGTTTGCATCCAGTGCCATTAATTGATTTTTCGACACTTCACTCGCAGCATCTAATGAACGGCTTTTTGTTGAAACGTTATGGTCCATGGTCGCAAAGGTTTTTTCTGGGCAACGTACTTTGCGGTTTTTCTCACGTAAACCAGCAAAGGCTTGCGGCGATGTAACTTCATGAACTAGGTGACGGTCGATATAAAGTAAATCAGTTTGATCATTTATGCTGGCGACTACATGAGCTTGCCAAATTTTATCGTATAAGGTTTGGGCCACTTGCTATTCCCTCATTTTAGTTACGCTGAGTGACGAGCTCAGCGCAAACAATTTTTAATTAAATACGTGCCACAATTGCCGCAGCAACATCACTGGTGGTGTACCCTGCATTTGGGTAGATATCTGGCGTACCAACACCTGCTTCAACCGCTTCTGCCACCGCTTTTTCAATCGTACGAGCCGCTTCATCTTGCCCTAGTGAGTAGCGCAACATAAGCGCAGCACTTAAAATTTGTGCGATTGGGTTTGCAACCCCTTTACCCGCGATATCAGGTGCTGAGCCACCAGCTGGCTCATACAAACCAAAGCCAGACTGATTTAAACTCGCTGATGGTAATAAGCCCATAGAGCCGGTGATCATCGCGCACTCATCAGACAGAATGTCGCCAAATAAGTTATCGCAAAGTAATACATCAAACTGACTTGGCTGTTTAACTAACTGCATTGCCGCGTTATCAACATAAATGTAGTCAAGGCTTACCTCTGGGTAGTCTTTGCTCACTTCAGAGACCACTTCACGCCAAAGTACGCTGGTCGCTAACACATTCGCTTTATCAACCGAGGTAACATGATTACTACGCAGCTTAGCGGCTTCAAATGCAAAGCGTGCGATGCGCTCAATTTCTTTACGTGAGTATGTTTGGGTATCGAAAGCAGCTTCTTGCTCCCCTTCGCCACTGCGGCCTTTTTCACCGAAATAAATACCACCGGTTAACTCGCGCACACATAAGATATCAAAGCCTTGTGCGCTGATATCTGCACGCAGCGGTGACGCAGCACTTAGTGCTGGTAATAATTGTGCTGGGCGTAAATTACAGAACAAACCAAAATGCTTGCGCAATGGCAACAACGAAGCTCGCTCTGGCTGCTCATTCGGCGGTAAGTTTTCCCACTTAGGGCCGCCTACCGAGCCAAATAAAATCGCATCGGCATTTTCGCAGGCACTCAGTGTGCTTTGCGGCAGTGCCTGACCAAACTCATCAATGGCAGCACCTCCAATCGCGTGGTGATGACGAGTCAAAGTAAAACCAAACTTTTCGCTTACAGCATCCAAGACGGTTTCTGCTGCTGCCATAACTTCTGGACCAATCCCGTCGCCTGCTAATACTGCGATACTGTAATTCGATTGACTCATCCTGCTTTCCTCTGTTGTTTTAAATCAGACACTTTTTGTGCACGATAAATTAAGTTATAAACGCGGATCATGGCGCGTACTGACGCTTCTACCACATCCGCTGCAATGCCCGCGCCGTGATATGGGCGACCATCGTATTTAGCGATAATATTCACTTGCCCTAGCGAGCTGGCACCTTGGCCTGTTGCTTCTAGGTTGTATTCAATCATCTCAACCGACATACCCGTTAAGCGCTCAATTGCTAAGAATGATGCTTCTACAGGGCCATTCCCTGTTGCGGCCTCTTGCTTTGACTCACCATCAATTGTCATGCCGATTGTTGAGCTCGCCACCGATTGTGAGTTAGACGTCGAGTTAACAAACTCAAGTTGATATTTTTCGTCTTTATCTTTGATTTGATTAAAGTAAATCATCGCTTCTAAGTCGTAGTCATACACAGTGCCTTTTTGGTCTGCTAATGCTAAGAAGCTGCTGTATAAGCTATCCATATCGTAATCAGATTTTTGATAGCCTAACTCTTCTAAACGATGCTCAATAACATGACGACCTGAACGCGAAGTCATGTTTAATTGGTTATTAGGTACACCGACACTTTCTGGCGACATTATTTCGTAAGTGTTTTGGGCTTTTAATACGCCGTCTTGGTGGATCCCTGAGCTGTGTGCAAAGGCATTTTCACCAACAATTGCTTTGTTTGGTTGTACTGGCATATTACAAATCTTCGCGACTTGACGCGAAGCACGGTAAATTTCTTCACTACGAATATCGGTATGCACTTTTAAGTGGTCTTCACGCATCTTCATGATCATCGCCACTTCTTCAAGCGAACAGTTACCTGCGCGCTCACCAATACCATTAATCGTACATTCGATTTGGCGAGCACCGGCTTGTACCGCTGCGATTGAGTTAGCAACCGCTAAACCTAAATCGTTATGGCAATGCACGCTTAAACGCGCCTTGTCGATATTTGGCACATTGTTCATTAAGTGATGGATCATCGCAGCGTATTCGTCTGGCGTTACATAGCCTACGGTGTCAGGTAAGTTGATAGTTGATGCACCCGCATCAATAGCGCTCTCAACGATGCGGCATAAATCCCAATGCGGTGTACGACCTGCATCTTCACACGAAAACTCAACGTCATCGGTGTAGTTACGCGCAAGTTTAATCGACTTAACAGCCATTGCCGTTGCATCGTCTAAGCTCATACGTAATTTGTGTTCAAGGTGTAATGGGCTGGTTGCAATAAATGTATGAATACGGCCCTGCTCTGCCGGGCGAAGTGCTTCACCACATGCTTCAATATCTTTTGCTACTGCACGTGCTAAGCCACAAATAATCGGCCCTTTCACTTCAGTCGCAATGCGCTGTACAGAGCGAAAATCTGCCGGGCTAGATACCGGAAAACCCACTTCCATTACATCCACATTTAAGCGGCTAATGGTATGCGCAAGTTGAATTTTGTCGTCTTCGGTTAGGCTTGCTTTTAATGCTTGCTCACCATCACGTAACGTTGTGTCAAAAATCCAAACCTTATCTTTCATAAACTGTCCTCGTTCCCAATGACCCATTAGCGAGATAAAAAAAACCCCGCGGTTGCGGGGTTTTTTAATGTTCTACAAATGCAAATACACTAAGCCCCGCTCACTGATTTAAGCAGTAAGAGGTTTAGTTTTAATGTAATTGAATGTGTAATTTGCATCTTAATTTACTAAATGTGTGTTCAGTGGCTGTATTTTTAACATTCAAAAAACCTGCTTGCAAGCATAATTTTTCCACAAATTCGATAAAATAACGTCTACAAAAGGTTAAAACACCCAAATAACAACAATTACACAAATAAAAATACCAACCCTACTTACTAAACATGATAAATAAAATAATGATCGAGCAATCTGTAACTAGAAAACGTAAAGAAAATATTTAACTCTGTGGTTAATAAATTTGATGGTGAGAATTCACAGTTCTGTAGATAACACGACGAGTATAAATTATGTGTTGATCTATCCTGTTGGGTTGTCCTTCGTTGCCATTGCTTTGTAATAGCCTAGCTTGTTGGTCTCTCAAATCAACTGATGTTGCATTGCTAGCAGTCTCTGAGCTATGGTTCTTTGAAATAGTAGCGCTTTTTGGGTATAGCGCAATTCGGCTATAAACATGGCGAAACTGACTGTAGGGAACTCGCTTCCAACCATTTTGGTTAATCCAAAACTGGCAGCGTTTGTCATCTCGAAATTGTGAGACCTGATGAGCGTCTAATACCCCAAGCAGGTTATCTTGAATTTTCTTTTGCACACTTTTCGGTAACGAGTATAACAAACTGCGGCTCAAGTCCCGAAAGCTTGGGCTGTTTTTTACCGTTGTTTCTTCACTCTGTTCTAAAAAATGGGCATGAGTATCATTCACCGGATCCTTGGTGAGCATATGCGTCCTCGCTATTTATTCATATTTTGAGGTAACTGAATAACGAAAAATCAGTTACTTAATTTGGCAGCGAACAATACATAAAACAGGAACAAAAATCCACCATGCTTTAGGCTGTTTTTTCTACATTACCTTTACTATCACGACCATACAAAGTGGCACCGCGAGCAATATAACGTAATTGCCAGATCAAGCGTTCAACCAGTTCTTCGCGTTGTGTCCCTTCAATATCGAGGGCTTCGGCACCGGCGTTAAATACTAAAGTCACCATGGCTTCGGCTTGAATATATGCATGAGTTGGGTCGCACGGAGTTTCGCTTTCAAGGTAATGCGCAAGCTCTAAAATGAAATGTTTAATTTCACGAGCAACCGCAGCACGAAATGCTTTAGAAGTTCCTGAGCGCTCACGCAATAACAATCTAAATTGGTTGCTCGAGTTATCGATGAACTCCATAAAGGTCACGATTGATGTCGTGATCACACTACCGCCGCTCTCAATACGGCGACGCGCTTGGCGCATAAGTTGACGCAGTGTTAAACCAGCTTCATCAACCATGGTCAAACCAAGCTCATTCATGTCTTTAAAGTGGCGGTAAAAAGAGGTGGGGGCAATCCCTGCTTCACGGGCAACTTCACGTAAGCTTAAATTAGAAAAACTATGATCGGCACTCAATTGATTGAATGCAGCCTCGATTAGTGCTTGTCGTGTTTTTTGTTTCTGTTGCGCTCTAACACCCGACATGGAAACTCCCAGCGTGAACTTTTAATGATTTTTCGGTTAATGAGCTAGTCTAATACTTGACGCGGAGAGAATGAAACACTATTTTAGCGTACAACTGTACGCCGAGATTTATTCAGATGAAAAAACCACCGATTATTTGGACCAATGTGCTATTTTTTAGCCTTACATTTTTGGCCGCGATCACCCTTGTTCCTTGGTATGGCTTTAGCTACGGATACACCAGTACACAGTGGATAGCCTTTGTTGGCTGTATGTTCTACGCCGGACTTTCTATTACTGCAGGTTATCACCGCTTGTGGGCACACAAAGCCTATGATGTGCATCCTGTTATTGAAGTAATTTTTGCCTTAGGTGGTGCTTTTGCATTACAAAATAGTGCCTTGCACTGGAGTAGCGATCACCGTATTCACCATGGTCAAGTTGATGATCCAATCAAAGACCCTTACGCCGCTACTAATGGCTTTTGGTATAGCCACATTGGTTGGATGCTGCGCGATTATCAAGGCGAACAATACGGTAACTACAGTAACTGCCGAGACTTACAAAAAAACAAAGTCGTTATGTGGCAACACCGTCAATATATGAAGTTAGTCGTCGCGACTAATTTTGGTATTCCTTTACTACTTGGCTTAATGCTTGGCGATGTATGGGGCATGTTATTACTGGTTGGTTTACTGCGCTTGGTATTGAGCCAACATTTTACCTTTTTTATCAACTCGCTGGCGCATATCTGGGGTTCACGTCCGTACACAGAAAAAAACACCGCCCGTGATAATGGCTTTTTAGCGCTATTCACATACGGTGAAGGCTATCATAACTTCCACCATATTTTTGCTAGCGACTATCGCAATGGCATTAAGTGGTATCACTATGATCCAACTAAGTGGATGATCCGCTCTTTAGCGGCAATCGGTCTTGCTTCAAAATTAAAGCGCACACCGATTGAGCGAATCGAAAAAGCCAAGGCAGAAACCTTGATGAATAAGACTCAAGGTCGCCTTGCAAAATTGCCTTTAGCGCAAGATAAGCTTACATTATTACAATCTGAGTACGATTTACTGCTGAAAAAACTGCAACACTTCTGTGCCTTGCAAAAACGCGTGTTAGAAATCAAACGCAATAAAATGATGAAACAGTGTGAAAAATCAGCATTAATGACACAATATCACGAGCTTGAAGCCGCTTGGGAAAACCAAAAGCAGGCTTGGCTTGCACTAAATGCGAGGTTGTTAAAAGCCTCTTTTAGTTAACATAGGAGCGGCTGTGGCCAAACAACAAGTAAAGCAAAAAGATACTCCATCTTATCAATATGATGCAATCATCATAGGTACAGGTCCTGGCGGTGAAGGTACCGCCATGAACCTATCTAAAAGCAACAAAAGAGTCGCTGTTATTGAACGTCAAGAAGCGGTAGGCGGCGGTTGTGTGCACTGGGGTACTATCCCTTCAAAAGCATTACGTCACTCTGTAAGTCGTTATATTGAATATAAAGCAAACCCGCTATTTAATATTAGTGAGCGCCCTAACCGCTTAACTTTCCCCGATATTTTGCGCCACGCAAGTAACGTCATTTCAAAGCAATCTAATTTACGTAGCAGCTTTTATGAGCGTAACCGCATTCATATGTATCAAGGTGATGCTGAGTTTATTGATAAACACACCATTAAAGTAACGCACCTAGACGGTTCATTTGAAACAATCACCGCACAAACAATCGTTATTGCTACTGGCTCGCGCCCTTACCGTCCACCAGGTGTAGACTTTAAACATCCACGTATTTACGACAGCGATACCATTTTAGGCCTTGAAGATGACCCTCATCGTGTGCTGATTTATGGTGCAGGTGTAATTGGTTGTGAGTATGCCTCTATTTTTAAAGGTTTAGGCGCCAAGGTTGACCTAGTGAATACCCGTGACCGCCTACTTGCCTTTATGGATGCGGAAATTTCAGATGCTCTGAGCTATCACTTTTGGAATAGCGGTATTGTTATTCGTCATAATGAAGAGTTTGATCGTGTAGAAACCCGTGATGACTGTGTGGTAATGCACTTGAAATCAGGCAAGCGCGTAAAAGCTGACTGTATTTTATTTGCCAATGGCCGTACCGGTAACACAGACACATTAAACCTTGAAGCTGTTGGCCTAAAAGCGGATGGTCGTGGCCAGCTTAAGGTGAACGAAACATACCAAACAGAAGTCGACAACATTTATGCTGTGGGTGATGTCATTGGTTACCCAAGCCTTGCCAGTGCAGCATTTGACCAAGGCCGTATTGCAGCCGATGCGATTGCATGTGGTAATTGCGATGAGAAGCTGATCATTGATATTCCAGCAGGTATTTATACAATCCCTGAAATGAGCTCAGTGGGTAAAACCGAGCAAGAGTTAACAGCTGCAAAAGTCCCTTACGAGGTAGGCCGTGCTCAATTTAAGCATTTAGCGCGTGCGCAAATTGCAGGCACTGAGGTGGGTAGCCTAAAGATTTTATTCCATGTTGATACCAAAGAAGTACTGGGTGTGCACTGCTTCGGTGAGCGTGCCTCTGAAATCGTTCACATCGGTCAAGCGATTATGGAACAAAAGAACGGCGGTAATAACATTGATTACTTTGTAAATACCACGTTCAACTACCCGACTATGGCTGAAGCCTATCGCGTAGCTGCATTAAATGGTTTAAATCGTTTGTTTAAGTAAATAAAAAAGCCCGATTAATGCGGGCTTTTTTACGATTAGCTTTTGCTTATTTGTGGTATTTACCACTGAATTCATGAACAGCGTTGATAAATACACCTGCGTTTTCTGGGTCTACATCTGGTGTAATACCGTGACCTAGGTTAAATACATGGCCAGAGCCTGTACCAAAGTCTTCTAGGATAGTAGCAACTTCTTGGCGAATACGCTCAGGCGTGCCATGCAGCATTGCTGGGTCCATGTTACCTTGCAGCGCCACTTTATCGCCAACACGACGCTTTGCATCACCAATGTTAATAGTCCAGTCTAGACCTACTGCATCACAGCCTGTTGCTGCAATTGCTTCAATCCACTGACCACCATTTTTAGTAAATAACGTCACTGGCACTTTACGGCCATCGTATTCGCGAATTAAGCCATCAACAATCTTGTGCATGTATTGTAATGAAAACTCATTGTAGTCACGTGGGCTTAATACACCGCCCCATGAGTCAAATACCATTAACGATTGCGCGCCCGCTTTAACTTGCGCGTTTAAATAGTCGATTACTGAGTCAGCTAATTTATCAAGTAATAGGTGCAGTGTTTGTGGATCTGCAAAGGCCATTTTCTTGATTTTACCGAATGTTTTGCTGCTACCACCTTCAACCATGTAAGTGGCAAGTGTCCAAGGTGAACCAGAGAAACCAATTAGCGGTACTTCACCTTTTAATTCGCGACGAATCGTACTTACCGCATTCATCACATAACCAAGCTCATCAGTTGGATCGATATTTGGGATTTTTTTAACATCTGCTAATGAAGAAATCGGACGTTCAAATTTTGGACCTTCACCTGTTTCAAAGTAAAGACCTAAGCCCATAGCATCAGGAATAGTTAAAATATCACTGAATAGAATTGCAGCATCAAGCGGATAACGACGTAATGGCTGTAACGTTACTTCACAAGCAAGTTCAGCGTTTTTACATAAACTCATAAAGTCGCCTGCTTGGGCACGTGTAGCACGGTATTCAGGTAAATAACGGCCAGCTTGGCGCATCATCCATACCGGTGTGACATCAACAGGTTGCTTTTGTAGTGCACGTAAATAACGATCGTTTTTTAATTCGCTCATGCGTATAGAATCCTAGAACTGAATGAAATTGAGCAGATTGTATCACCATATTGCGCGTCTCACTATGGATAGATAATCAAGGCTAGATATAGATCATGTTTTTTAAGCCTACCTAAGCCTATAGTGTGTTTTTTGAGCGAAAACAAAATAAATTTAAAACTTTTCATTAATAAATTTGCAACATACAAAAAAGCTTGGTATAACTTATCCTGCGTTAACAAAAACAATAATAAAAATCTTATAACAATAAGAACAACAATCTTCCCATAATAATAAGAACGCTTGTTTTAACAAGTCTTAGAAAAAGAATTAAACCACCAATTTTGGTGGTTTTTTCTTTTCTAAATCAGCAAATTACAACTCATCCACTTAGATAAAAATCGCAAAATTAATACTAGTAGTTTTGAATCAATTCCCATACACTGCAATGAGAGCAAAAAAAGTCCATTCTAAAAAACAAGGAATTTTTTAGCTTATTCAATGCTGAAAGCTATGCCTTTAGAATGACTTTTACAATCTGTTGCAATTAGACACTAAGAATTTAGTTGATCTTTGTGTCATATTTCCTTTTTATATATACAAAGGAAAACCTACTCAGCGAGGAGATGAAATATGCTGACGCGTTTGGAAAAAGCTCAACAAAAGTGGGGTGGTAGTCACTCTGTAATCGACAAATGGCTCACAGAACGTCAAGAGCTGCTTGTGTTGTTCTGCCGTATTGCAGGCTTTTCACCGTACGAAAAGAAAGATCACGCCCTTCCTGATCAGCTGCAAATTCAAAACTTTTGCCAAATTCTGATGGATTACCTTTCTGCTGGCCATTTCGAAATTTACGACGACATTGCCAAAGCGTGTAAAGAAAAAGGTCCTGAAAGCCAAAAGCTGGCTAATGCCTTATACCCACGCATTTCTGAAACCACAGATGTGGCACTCGACTTTAACGACAAATACGCAGAAGTTGACAAAGATGACTTGCTTGATGAGTTTGATAAAGACCTATCAATCTTAGGCGAAGCGCTTGAACTGCGCTTTGAGCTAGAAGATGAGTTAATCGATAACCTTTATTCTAATCACACCAGCTAACAGCTTAGTTACACAGCAGAGAAACACTCTCTGCTGAAAAACACCTTTTTGCCTGCCTAAAAAGAATCATCTATTCCATTTCGTAACAAATATTTGAAATATTTTCTTCAATGCGATACTCATACTATAAAAACATGAGGCTCGCTATGAATAAACGGTCATTTTTAAAGTCACTTTCAATTCTTGCCGCAGGCGCAAGTCTGACATCAGCTCCTTTAATGGCGGCGCAGAGTGCTAGCACCCAAACATTAATTAAGCCAAAAGCTCTTCCTACAGGCGGCACAATTGGGATATGTAGCCCTTCAGCTGCCACTGCTGCGCACGCTGATATTTTATTAGCACAAGGCGTTATAGAGGCACTGGGTTACAAGGCTAAGCTTGCACCAAACATTCTAGCTAGACGCGGTCATTTAGCTGGCACTGATGCAATGCGAGCTAGCGACTTAAATAGTTTATTCAACGACAAAGAGGTTGATGCCATTTTGTGTTTACGTGGCGGTTCAGGCGCTGCCCGTATTCTACCTTTGCTCGACTACGCAATGATCCGTAACAATCCAAAACCTCTAATGGGCTATTCAGACATTACCGCTCTTCACAATGCATTACTGTCTCAAGCTGGGTTAATCAGCTTTCATGGTCCAAATGCATCAAGTGACTGGAACCCGTTTCATGTCGCGCAATTTAAGAGCATGTTCGAAGCGCGTAAGTTGATGCATTTCCAAAACTTACCAAAAGCCGATGATGAGCTTGTTAACACTCAGTACCTGACCCAAACGATTACATCAGGTAAAACCTCTGGACGATTAATCGGCGGTAATTTAACGGTACTGACAGCCCTTGCAGGCTCGAACTATTTACCTGACTTTAATGGCGCAATTTTATTTTTAGAAGATATCGACGAAGCACCGTATAGAATTGACAGGATGATGAGCACACTAAAACTTATGGGCGCACTTGATAAAATTGCAGGCTTTGTATTTGGCGATTGTAATGACTGTAAGCCAGGCAGTGGTTATGGCTCATTAACCCTTGATAATATTTTTGCAGATTATATAAAACCGCTGGGGATCCCTGCTTATCGTGGAGCTATGATTGGCCATATTAAGCGCCAATTTATCCTGCCTGTTGGTACTGTGGTTGAGCTTGATGCTGATAGTGGCACATTAAAAATGAAAGAAACGGCATTTAGTTAATAAACTTCGCGCATAAAAAAAGGGCTTTTCAGCCCTTTTTGTATTGAGTTAAATATTACTCAGCTGGAACAGCTTTTTCATCGCTTTGGATTTCAAGTAATTCTACTTCGAAAACAAGCGTTGAGTTTGCTGGGATCTTACCAAGATCACGCTCACCGTATGCAAGTTCAGATGGAATAGTGAACTTGTACTTAGAGCCAACAGGCATTAATTGTAAACCTTCTGTCCAACCTGGGATCACACGGTTAAGTGGGAAAGTAGTTGGTTCGTTACGTGAATAAGAGCTATCGAACTCAGTACCGTCTAATAAAGTGCCTTTGTAGTGTACTTTAACAACGTCAGTTGCTACTGGCTTTTCGCCTTCACCTTCAGTGATCACTTCGTACTGTAGGCCAGACTCAGTTACTGTAACGCCTTCTTTTTTCGCGTTTTCAGCTAGGTATTTTTCGCCTTCAGCTTTGCTCTTTTCAGATTCTACTTTCGCTTTTTCTTGTTGTTTAGTGCGAATGCTTTGGTCAAGTGCAGTTAACACTTCACGAATTTTTTCGTCATCAAGTTTAGCGTTACCCGCTAGTGCGTCTTCAAAACCACGCTTAAGAAGTGCTTCGTCTAGCTCAACACCTAGCGCTTTTTTATCAGCAAGGTCTTGGTTTAAGAAGTTACCAACAGATGCACCAATACCGTATGCTTGTTGTTGAGCTTCAGTCTCTAGTTTAACTTCAACTTGCTGTTCTTTTTTTGCTTCCTGATTACAAGCTGTAAGCGCTAAAACTGACGCTGCAATCAATGACAATTTAATCGTCTTTTTCATTTTATATCTCCGACACACTTTGCAGTTGTCAATTATTGTATTATTACTAGTTAAAGATTAACGACCTACATGGTAGGCTGCTTGTCTAATAACTAACGTCATGCCAATGCATGATCAGCGATTAGACTAACAACCTAGGTCTTCAACGAGACCTAGTCTAACCTCTCAATCACTAAGAGTTAAGGGGAAATACTCGTAATATGTCGATATTTCGTACTTTTTTGTATCTGCTCAGCCTTTGCTTAGTTGTAGCGTGCTCTGAGCAACATGAGCAATCAACTGCACGCTATGAGCATGCGGCTAAAGGTGCCTTCGCCTCCGCGCTGTCGCACGATGGTAAATACAGCTTAATCTCATCAATACACCATGGGGTTGCATTGTGGGATAATCAACAGCAGGTATTAAAATACCAATGGTTTCAACAACAAGCCCAAGATAGTCTCGTCCATACTGTTGCTATCTCGTACGACAACAGCCATGCAGTTACCGCTGAGAAGTCCACCTTTGCAGTGTGGGACATTGCCACGGGCAACAACACGGGTTATTACAAAATACACGCCTCAACAATTAGAGATATCGCGATAAGTAACCAAGGGCGCAGTGTATTATATGGTCGCGCCGACGGTGTAGTCGTTTACCTCGACTTAGAGAGTGGCAGGCGCATAGAGTTCCTTGGCCACCAAGAAAAAGTCAATGTTGTTGACCTTTCACCTAACGGTCACTACGCCATTAGCGGCTCAAATGACTATGTTGCTTACTTTTGGGACACTCGCACAGGGCAAGTGATCCATCGCTTTAATCACCCAAGTCGCGTTACTCAAGTCGCCCTTGATCCACAAGGTCGTTACGCATTTACCGCAGACAGTATGAAGCAAGCAAATGTATGGCAACTGACTACAGGTGATCTTGTTAGCAAACTGGCGTATATTGCGCGTCAGAAAATTTTTACCGCCGTCCGTTTTAACGATGAAGGCACTTTAATTGCCACAGGTTCACCCAATCGATTGGTTGATTTATGGCAACTAGAGTCAGGTAAAAAATTACAAACGTGGCAAGTGATTCCTCGTGAAGGAAGCCGCCCGAAATCAGCCGTGGTGTTAGATGTTGCGTTTACTGATAACAACCAAGCGTTATTAACCGAAAGCTCCAGCGGATTCGCTGAAAGTTTTAATCTAAGAGAATCAAATGAATACAATTGAAGATCGTCTAATGGAACTTGAAGCGAAAGTCGCTTTTCAAGATGAAACAATTGAAATATTAAACGATGAGCTTAAAGCGCACCAACAGCAGCTGGCTAAAATGAAGCGCCAGACAGAGTTACTTGCAGAAAAGATTAAAGAAGCGCAGCAGCCATCTTTAATGTCACAAATGCAAGAGCCGCCACCGCCGCACTATTAATTAAGTAGTGATAGAGCCGGGAATTAATCGCCCGGCTTAAATACACCAATCACTTGCTCAAATTGGCGTGTTGAGGCTTGTACAGCCTGCTCTGGTTGCGTCATTTTGTGGCCACACTGTACGCACTCCACTTTTTCCACATCATGTTCTTTATAAAGCATCATGGTATCCATGGCCTTACATTCAGGGCACGATGCGCCAGCAATAAAGCGTTTTCTTTGTCTCATAGATGATCTCCCGTGGCATGTAGGCGGCTATTTTAGCCTAATAATTCTCTGTTTGATACGATTGCGAAGGCTAATGTGATCCGTGTTATGATAGCGGCAATTTAATCAGTGCTGTGCAAGTAAACATTCATGATCCAAATTTCAGACATCGAACTTCTACGTGGTGGTAACGCCTTACTAAAAGGGGCTTCTGCAACCTTATTCCCAGAGCATAAAGTCGGACTTGTTGGCGCTAATGGCTGTGGTAAATCAACGCTGTTCGCGCTATTAAAGTCTGAATTGCAACTCGATGCCGGTGAATGCCAAATTCCTAAAGACTGGTCAATTGCCTCTGTAAAACAAGAAACTCCCGCGCTCGAAATCAGCGCTCTGGATTATGTATTACAAGGTCACCCTGAATATTACACGCTAAGAATTGCACTACGCGAAGCCGAGCAAAATAACGACGGCGATGCGCAGGCAAAAGCACATATTGGCCTAGAACATATTCAAGGCTATAGCATTGAGGCAAAAGCAGGTGAGCTATTACACGGTTTAGGTTTTAGTAATGAGCAAATTGACAACCCAGTGAGCGCCTTTTCAGGTGGCTGGCGTATGCGCTTAAACTTAGCACAAGCACTTATTCGTGATGCTGATTTATTACTGCTAGATGAGCCAACCAACCACTTAGATCTCGATGCCGTTTACTGGTTAGAGCGCTTTTTACGCGCCTACACAGGCACTCTAGTGCTTATTTCCCATGACCGAGAATTCTTAGATGCCGTTGTTGACCAAATTTGGCACATAGACGCACAAAAAATAAATGTTTATAAAGGCAATTACTCGCAATTCGAACGCCAAAAAGCAGAGCGCTTATTACAGCAACAAGCGATGTTCGAAAAGCAACAAGAACAAATTGCTCACCTAGAAAAATTCATTACGCGCTTCAAAGCAAAAGCCAGTAAAGCTAAGCAAGCACAAAGCCGCGTAAAAGCCCTAGAGCGTATGGAAAAGTTAGCCCCAGCCCATGTTGACTCACCCTTTGATTTTGAATTTGCGGAGCCAACAGCGCTGCCAAACCCGTTAATGACTCTTGACCAAGCCAAAGCAGGCTATGGCGACACCACCATTTTGCATAGCATCAAGCTAAACCTTGTGCCGGGTAGCCGTATTGCGCTGCTTGGCCGAAATGGTGCGGGTAAGTCAACATTGATTAAATTATTAGCTGGCGATTTACAACCTCAAGCAGGTGAAGTATTTCAGCATCAGGGCTTAAATATTGGTTACTTTGCGCAGCATCAACTTGAGTCACTTGATTTAAAAGCCAGCGCAGTGACCCATTTACAACGTTTAAACCCGCAAGCTCCTGAGCAATCATTGCGTGACTTTTTAGGTGGCTTTGCGTTCTTTGGCGATAAAGCTCTTGAGCCAGTAGCTCCATTTTCTGGCGGTGAAAAAGCCCGTTTAGTGCTAGCTATGCTGGTTTACCAAAAGCCAAACCTACTGTTACTGGATGAGCCGACTAACCACCTCGATTTAGAAATGCGCCATGCCTTAGTTATGGCGCTGCAAGGCTTTGAAGGTGCTATGGTTACCGTATCGCACGACCGTCATATGCTTAAAAATACCGCTGATGAGTATTACCTCGTTGATAACGGCGAAGTAACACAATTTGGTTATGACCTTGATGCCTATTACCAATGGCTACTCAATGCCAATAAAGAAGCTACTAAAAGCCCTGAAGACAATACCCCTAAAGCCCATTCAAGCGTTAACCGCAAAGAGCAAAAGCGCTTAGAAGCTGAGTTCAGAAAGTCAGTGCAGCCGTTGAAAAAGCAAATCGAAAAGCTTGAAAAGCAACTTGATAAGTACTCTACTGAGCTTGGTGAAATCGAAAACGCACTTGCCGACAATGACTTATACAATGATGAAAATAAAGCCAAACTGACAGAGCTACTCGCTAAGCAAGCAAGTTTAACACCCAAGCTTAATGACGTAGAAGAAGAGCTGCTCATGGCACTTGAAGAGCTTGAAGAAAAAGAGCAGGCCTTTGCCGATGAAACCGCTTAACAGCGAACAGTTTTGGCAGTTTGCATGCAAGCTTTACAGCAAAGACGGCATGCAAACCAAGCTACTAGGCTATCAAGACCAGCAAGGCAAAAATGTGAACCTGTGCCTACTGCTTTATTATCTTGATTCGTTAGAGCTGGCTGTAACCCCCTCTCAACTGAGTGAGCTTGAGTCGTGCATTGCCGAATTTGATCAACAGGCTTTACAGCCCCTACGAGCCACACGCGCCTACCTAAAAACCATTCAAACCGAGGTTTCAGACTACCCTACCATTCGCAAAGAGCTACTTAGCGCAGAATTAAAGCTAGAAAAGCAACAGCAAGCAATATTAGTCAATAGAATAAATAATTTTGAGCTAATACCTTGTGTTAAACCCAACAATATAGCGCTATATTCAAAGGCAAATATATAAACTCCGCTTTAGATGTTTGTACTTAGACAAACTGTTCCACACAGCTTAAAATCTCCAGCCAAGTACAATAGAAAGATCCTGAATGTCATGCTTATACTTAACAACTCCACTGTAGTCGTACTCTTTAGATTCTTTAATACCTAACAGCGAATATTCAACCCCCAAGAAAAAGCGCTTTGTAAATTGATAATCGAAACCTAAAGCCCCATAAATATCATTACCACTCTCTTTCTCATTAATATTATCTGTTGGTACAAGGTGAGCAGGGTTAGCATCTTTGTACTCCCAATGAGCAACCCCGACTCTAGCATTAATAAAGAAATCTTGATAAACCTCAAACTTTCCTTTTGCACCAAACCTAATTGACTCAACCTCTAATGGTACTCTTACATCCCAAGAGGTTTCAAAGTCACCTGGGAATTGAACTGGGATAGTCACTGTATACTCATTGACTGACTCTCCATGCTCATGCTTCGCAACTTCTATTGATAAGTAGTCACTAAATTCATAACCTAACCTAAAACCAAAAGAATCTGAATTAAGAGAAGATGAGTAGCTATCCCCTAAGTCATGATCTTGATATGTGTTATATTTATTCTTTGTTTTTCCAATTAAAAATTCACCAACGATTGCCGCATGACTTAAGCTAGGCAATAAGCTCACTGCCCCAAGTAAAATACCCTTGATCATTACTTCCCTTTATAGTTTTGAGTTAAATTGCTATTATAAAGAGCATTTTTAATTTCAGCTATTTAAGTTTACTCAGCCTTAGCTTTTCTATTTCTTCTATCTAAACTTGATCCAAATCAACAATTAAATCACCTCCTATAGCATCAGGAAAATTGCTTGATCTGGATCATATCTGCCGTCCTCAAGCCAGCCTATGATTAACCCATAGACATTAGGAGGCACAACCATGAACGTATTCTTTAGAGATTTTTTTAGCGACCCAGTTTTATTTATGTCATTCGGCATTTTGGCAGTTGTTATCGTTTTATGCCTTTTCTATGTTGGTTACTTCATTAAAAAAGTACATGACGCAGAAGTTCCTAAGTAAGAATTAAGCACGACGCACAAAGCCCCTATCCAATTTATTGTTTAGGGGCTTTTTATTTGTGTATAGCTAAAATCTTGTAGCGGTTCTCAAAAAGCAAAAAATTGCTACAATAGGTGCTTATTTTGTTTCGAAAGTGTCAGCTATGTTACCTGAATTTAAGCCTGCGTGGTGGATGCGCAATCGCCATTTACAAACCATAATGCCGCGCTTTTTTCGCCCTTTTCATAATACCCGGTATGACTTATCGACTATCGATACCCCTGATGGTGACTTTTTAGAACTGGCTTGGGCAACACCTCATAATGAGCAAGCCCCCCTCGCTATTGTATTGCATGGCTTAGAAGGCAATATAAATAGCTTTTATGCTAAAGGCATGATGAAAAAACTTAAGCAACAAGGCTTTGCTGTAGTTTTAATGCATTTTCGAAACTGCTCGCGCGAAGTTAACCGTTTAGCACGTGCTTATCACAGCGGCGAAACAGAAGACCTACGCTTTTTCATCAATCACCTTAAGAGCAAATTCCCAAAACGCCCGTTATTTGCCGTGGGCTTTTCACTAGGTGGTAATGTACTAGCAAAATATTTAGGTGAGCATGGTACTAAATCGAACTTAACTGGCGCAGCCGTTGTTTCGGCACCATTTGACTTGTCATCATCGTGCGAAGTTATTCGTAAAAGCTTAGGTAAGATTTATCAAAAATATTTGCTCGATCGAATGAAAAAATCGATGCAAAGAAAGCTGCCACAAATCGAACAGCAAATTAGCCTAACGCCAGAAAAACTTATGGCGATTGATGACTTATGGCAATTCGATAATATGCTCACGGCACCATTGCACGGCTTTGCCGGTGCTGAAGATTACTATCAGCAAGCGAGTGCAAAACCATTTTTAAAAAGCATTGCAACACCTACGCTGATTGTGCACGCCAAAGATGACCCAATGTTATCAATAAAAGCCGTGCCAGATAGCTTAGATGTGAGTGAACATGTTACGCTGCGCATCTCAGAGCAAGGTGGCCATGTCGGTTTTATTAGCGGTAAAAACCCTTTTAAGCCCGAATATTGGCTTGAACGAATTGTTCCTGAGTATTTTCAACAATTAGTTAAAAAAGAGCAGTTATGATCATTCCCCACGAACGCCTCGATAAAGAGACTCTGTATAATTTAATCGAAAGTTATGTTTTACGTGAAGGCACTGATTACGGCGAACAAGAATTTAGCATTGAAAGCAAAGTAGCGCAGGTTCATCAACAGCTTAAAAATGGTGAAGCCATGGTGTTTTTTTCTGAGTTACATGAGTCAGTGACAATTATATCCAAAGCTGAATTCATTGCTCTACAAGCTGACCCAGAGTACCAAGAGTCGTTCAACGACTAAACTTGTAAGTTACACTGTAACCCTTCACAATGGCTTTTTAACTTAAAGAGCCATTAAAAAATGAAAAAACTAAGCTCACTGGTTGCCGCAGTTTCTTTGGCCTTAATTGGTCAAGCAAATGCAGATCAGGTTACTGCATCAGATAAAGCCATTAAACTGGCAAAAGACACTATTTTAATCGATACCCATATCGATGTGCCTTATCGTATTCATAACAAGTGGGCTGATGTAACCAAAGCCACAAGCGATGGTGATTTTGATTACCCGCGTGCTGTGCAAGGTGGTTTGAATGCCCCTTTCATGTCAATTTACATTCCTGCAAACCTAGAATTTGAAGGCAAAGGTAAAAGCTACCAATTAGCAAATCAGCTAATCGACTCTATGGAAGCGATTGTACAACGCGCGCCAGATAAGTTCGCCATTGCAGACTCGACTGCCGATATTATAGAGCAGTTTAAACAAGGCAAAATGTCGATTGCTATGGGTATGGAAAACGGCTCACCTATCGAAGGCGACATTAAAAACCTTAAGCATTTTTATGAGCGTGGCGTACGTTACATCACTTTAGCCCACTCGCAGAGTAACCACATTTCTGATTCATCTTATGATATTCGTCGTAAGTGGAAAGGCCTGAGCCCATTCGGTAAAGAGCTGGTAAAAGAAATGAACAACATTGGTATGCTGGTTGATGTATCACATATTTCTGATGATGCGTTTTACCAAGTGATGGAAATTTCGAAAGTACCCGTGATTGCTTCACACTCATCACTGCGTAAATACACCCCTGGCTTTGAGCGTAATATGAATGACGACATGCTGTTAGCACTCAAAAAGAACGGTGGTGTTATTCAAATTAACTTCGGTTCAAGCTTTGTTACGGCAAAGGCTGGCTCTTGGTACGATCAACTTAAATCAGCAAAGGCTGAAAAGAAAAAAGACGGCACTAAGCTAAGCAAAGATTTTGATGCTGCTTATCGCGCTAAAAACCCGTTTCCATTTGCAAGCTTAGAGCAAGTACTTGATCACATTGACCATGTAGTTGAGCTAATTGGCATCGATTATGTGGGTATTGGCTCTGATTACGATGGTGTAGGCGACTCTCTACCTACTGGCTTAAAAGATGTATCTAGCTATCCTAACCTAGTGCAAGGTCTAATGGACCGCGGTTATAGCAATAAAGACATCAAAAAGATTTTAAGTGGCAATATGCTACGTGTATGGCAACAAGCTGAAGCATACGCAAAAGCCCATTAATTGACATAAACTCTATTTAAAAGCGCAGCTAACTAGCTGCGCTTTTTGTTTTTATCATCATAAGTAATTGATAATACAAATGGCTTGTTTTAATCTGCTGATATTATAAAGCAACTTGGATGATGTGATATGTCGACTTGGCAAGGGAGTACTGCGCTGGCATTTGCAAGCATTGCACTGGGCTTATCAATTTATAGCTGTACAAAAGTAAACTCGACTGACAAGCCTGTAGTTATGCAGCAGGCAAAACCTAACTTAAAAGAGTTAACCATTCCAGAGCAAGACAGAGAAAACCTAGTTGCCTTACATGGCTATATTTTAGATCTCGAAACACGCATTCACGAGCTTGAAAATCAAACCCACACTCTTGACCAAGAGCAACTGACCTCATTGGTAAAACAAGCAATGGCACAGCAAGAAAGTGAGCGACGAGCTGAGATAGAAAAAAGGAACCCAGCAATGGGTTGGCTAGGAAATTTACCTGATGACTACCGCGAACGCATCAAAGCAGACCCACAATATGCCGACAGCTCAATAAATGAAGCACTTGCTACCTTACTCAACTTAAGCAAATCAGAAAATGAGCGCTTAGCAGCCTACGGGCAACTAAAAATGACCCTAAGCATGCTCAGGCGCGACTTGGACGACAGCCAAGCAAATGCAGTAATCGATGCCATGATAAGCATTAGCGAATACACTAATGATCCTAAGATTCGTGTCAGTACATTAGAGAATTTATCTCGCCAAAATAACGTCTCGCCTAAGCTCGCTGAGCATTTTCAAAAGCTGTTACAAACAGACGATAATGATTATGTTCGCAATATTTCTGCCACAGCCCTCATCGGCCAATTTTTCCGTGCCACAAGAGACGGCAACAATAGTTATGCCAGTGATTTAGCAGAACGAATTACCACCCTTGAGAATAGCAGTAATGCAAAAGCCGCCGAAATCATGGCTGAAAATCTAAAAGGTCCACGCTTAAGAGAAGAACTAGATAAAGCGTTGGGGAAATGAAAAAGCAGTAGGCGATGGTAAAGTTAGAAGAGCCTAGCTCAAGACTAATCGAAGGAATGCTTAAAGGTAAATTATCTTTATAAAAGAAAAGGTTTAAATGGATTTTGATGCGTTTCGCTCCGCTCAAACCAACCTACTCCCTCCCATACCTATCATCAAATCGCTCGATGTCAGTTTCATCAAGTATCGCTCCGGTTTGTACTTCGATAACGATTAGTGGCGTGTATTGTTGATTAGCAAGGCTGTGTAGCTGCTTAGCCGCGATGTAACAAGATTGGTCGGCGGATAATTCAAATTCATCATCACCTACTCGCACGCTTGCCACTCCAGATACGACGACCCAATGTTCTGCACGGTGCTGATGGCGTTGAGTTGAAAGCTTTGCGCCGCTGTTTACGATTATTTTCTTTACTTTAAAGCCAGTGCTTTCAATTAAAGTTCGATAGTTGCCCCAAGGTCTGAATACGGCTTGATGGTGGGTTAGTTTATCGCTATCAACAACAGCAAGCTGTTTAAGTAAATCAGGGAGCTTATCGAGCGCACTTTTGCCTGCCACTAAGGTGGCATCATGAGTATGTATAATTGCTTGATTACTTACGCCGAGCGCCGCAATAGTGTGGTCAGCCTCGCTGATCAGTAGATTATTTTCGCTATCTAAACTCACTCCTTGTGAGGCTAAATAGTTGCCATGATGGTCTTTTTCTGCGATTTTCGATAATGCAGAAAAGCTGCCAACATCGCTCCAATTTAAGTCAACAGGTATAACAGCAACGTTAGCGCTACGCTCCAAAATAGCATAATCAATAGAATCACTTGGGCATGCTGTGAGCGCACCCGCAACAGGCCGTTGAAAACCTAAATCTGCGGTGAAGCTAGCCGCTTTTGCGACACTGTCAGCAATCTTTGGCGCAAAACGATTAAGCTCACTCAAGTACACATCTGGCAAAAATAAAAACATGCCGCTATTCCAGCCATACTCACCACTGGCAAGGTATTTTTCGGCTAATTGCAGAGCTGGTTTTTCTTTGAACTCAGCCACCTTAAAACAGCCTTTATGAGCTAACGGCTCACCTTGGCGAATATAACCATAGCCGGTATGTGGCTCAGTGGGAGTAATGGCAAAGGTTACTAATTGTTGTTGCTGACAAAGCGCTATAGCATTATCGAAGCAGGCAATAAGTTTATCAAAATCACTGATATGGTGATCAGCAGGCATGACTAGTAAGGGATCGGTTAGACCATTTTGCAATGCAAATTCAGCGGCTAGGGCAATCGCGGGGGCGGTATTTTTACCTTCAGGTTCAAGCAATAAAGTATAGCTATCTGTGATTTCTGCAATTTGCGCTTTAGCGATAAAGCGATGCTCTTCATTGCACACTAGAATTGGCGCATTAAATCGTGAGTCAGCCACTCGTAAAAGCGCGCTCTGTAACAGTGATTTTTCGCTAAGCAAAGACAAAAACTGCTTAGGCATCGCTTTACGCGACAAAGGCCATAAACGAGAACCTATGCCACCAGCAAGAATAACGGGGGTGATTTTGCGACTCATGATTGCTTAAAGTAAATAATCCAACCATGAGTTTAACAAATTTTTGAGTATGCGGCTTCGAGCAATTACAGTAACTGAAATTGATCAGCATCTAAGTGAGCAGGAAACGCTCTTCGAAAGTCATCAAGCGGTGATTTTTCTAAGCGCTGAATAATGATACCCGATTGGCCATCTTCGAGCTTAGCCAAGGTGTCACCTTTAAAATCATAAACGGCAGTTCCACCACTGTGGGCAACATTATTACCATCAGCACCAATGCGATTGACACCCACGACATAACACAGGTTTTCCATTGCGCGTGCTTTTAGCAGGGTATCCCAGACATGGCGACGAGCTGCTGGCCAATTAGCTACGTTGATCATCACATCGTAGTCGTTGCAATTACGCTGAAATACAGGAAAGCGTAAGTCGTAACACACTTGCGGCAAAATGCGAAAATCATTGATAGCGAATATCTCGCGATGCTCGCCTGCTGCGACGAAATTGCCTTCGTTACCTAAACAGAATAAATGGCGTTTGTCGTAATACTTCACTTCGCCATTTGGCCAAACCCAATAAAAGCGATTAGCCTTTTTGTCGCCTTTTGCAACTAAAACAGAGCCTGCAACCACAGCATTTTTTTGCTTAGCTGTGGCTTTTAACCAGCTAAGTACCTCGCCTTGTTCTGGTTCGCTGCAATCTAGATTAATCGCAAAACCAGTGGCAAATGTTTCTGGCAAGACAATTAAATCAACTTGCTCGTTTAAACTGTTAAGCTGCTCAGTAAAGTGCGCAAGGTTAGCGCTTTTATCAAGCCAATGCAGTGATGACTGCACTAAAGCTAAGGTTAAAGTTGGCATAAAATCTCCGCGGCACATTTTAATGTGTCATCATTTTTAGCAAAACATAAACGAATCACTTTATCGCTGCTTGTACTGTTATAAAACACACTGAGTGGTACAGCTGCAACACCCGCTTGCTCAACCAACCATTGGCAAAACTCAACATCATCAAGATCAGACACATCACTGTAATCGAGTAGCAAAAAATAGGTGCCTTCACTTGGTAATATTTTAAAACGGCTTTGCGCTAACGCTTCGCTGAGCAAGTCGCGTTTTTGTTGATAAAAACAACTAAGTTCATCAACATGCTCAGGCTCTAACTCAAGCATATCGGCTAATGCATGCTGGGCAGGCGTAAAACTTGAAAAGGTCACATATTGGTGAATTTTACGAAACTCCACCATGAGCTGAGCGGGTGCAACACAATAACCCATCTTCCAGCCGGTGCTGTGAAAGGTTTTACCAAAGCTTGAGATCACAAAACTGCGTGTAAATAACTCAGGGTCAGTCAGCGCACTTAAATGCAAAGCACCATCAAAGGTAATGTGCTCATACACTTCATCACTAATTACATATAAATCATGCTTAGTAACAAGCGCTTTAAGGGCATTTATATCTTCTGCTTTAAAAATTTTACCGCTTGGGTTATGTGGCGTGTTGATGATGATGACACGTGTTTTTTCTGTAATAACATCAGCTACGGCTTGCCAATCGATTTTGTAGTCTGGCGCATGCAAAGCAACATGAACTGAACGACCGCCTGCAAGTTCAATTGCCGGCTGGTAAGAGTCATAAGCGGGGTCAAACACCACCACTTCGTCACCCTCTTTGACAAGTGCTTGAATTGCTACGAATAGTGCCTCTGTTGCCCCTGAGGTGACGGTAACTTGTTGCTCGTAATTTATGTTGTTATGGTATTTTCTAGCAATCAAAGCTGCTATTTGCTGTTGTAGCTTTGCAACCCCACTTGAAGGCGCATATTGATTTGCTCCCTCAAGTACATAATGATTGAGCTGTTTTTTTAGTAATTCTGGTGCATCAAATTCAGGAAAACCCTGAGATAAATTAAGCGCTTGGTGCTTATTTGCTAGAGCGGTCATTTGACTAAAAATACTGGTGCCTAAATTCGGCAATTTACTTTCAAACACAGAGGTTCCTTAAAGATGGTTTTGCGCCCGAAGCGATGCTATCATTGCTTAAAACAGATGTATAGCCGTCTAAATAACTTTTAGAATGTCGAGGAATATATGCATAACAATACCGCTATTTCAGAACTAATTGAAGCTGGTAAATGGGTAAGCCAACGTGGCTGGGTCCCTGCTACTGGTGGTAACTTTTCAGCCCGCACTGCAAGCGGTTATGTCGTCACAGCAAGTGGTTTCGATAAAGGTCAACTCGGCACTCATGCATTTATTGAATTTGATCATGAAGGCAATCGTACTAAAGGCTCTGGCAATCCATCAGCTGAAACTGAGCTACATTTGAATATGTATAAGCTTATCCCGTCAGCTAAATTTGTTTTGCACACTCATTCTGTTGCGGCAACCGTGTTATCTCGTGTGATCAAAGGCCACGCTATCAATTTGCATGGCTACGAAATGCAAAAATCTTTAAGCGGTATCAAATCGCACTTAGATACCTTAACTATTCCCATTTTTGATAATGACCAAGACATTGACCGTTTAAGCTTACTAGTCAGTGATCATCACCTTCACACCCCTATTGAGCATGCCGTATTAATTCGTGGCCATGGTTTATATGTCGTTGGCCGAGATATCAAAGAAGTACTTCGTCATTTAGAAGGGTTAGAGTTTCTATTTAGCTGTGAATTGGAGCGCCTAAAACTAGAAGGTATTCAAGCTGGAGTTCAGCCATGATCAAAGCACTTTTAACTGATATTGAAGGCACAATTACCCGCATCTCATTTGTTAAAGATGTATTATTTCCCTACGCAGCTGGGCAATTACCTGAGTTTGTAAAATCACATCAAACAGACCCAGAAGTTGCAGCCCAAATTGAGGCTGTTAAGGCACATATAGAGCAACCCGAAGCCGATATCGACACGGTCATTAAACATTTAATTCATTGGATTGAAACTGATCAAAAAATTACCCCACTTAAGCAGTTACAAGGGTTAATTTGGCAAACGGGCTACGAAAGTGGTGATTTTACTGGCCACCTTTACCCTGACGCTTATGACTTTTTACAAGCCCAAAAACATGCTGGTAAAAGTTTATATGTCTACTCATCAGGCTCAGTAAAAGCCCAGCACCTGATTTTTGAGTTTTCTGATTATGGTGATGTTAGACCTTTATTTAGTGATTACTTCGACACTAAAGTTGGCGCAAAACAACAGCAGAGCTCTTATGAAAATATTATTGCCGAGCTGCCATTTGACGCTGCCGAAGTATTGTTTTTAAGCGATGTGGTGGCAGAGCTTGATGCTGCCAAAGCAGCAGGCCTTGGAACTTTGCACCTTGTTCGCGATGGCCAAGCGGTAAGTGATGCTCACCCATATATCAACGACTTTTCGGAATTTAGCGCGGAGCTGTTAGCATGAGTCAATTAACTATTTATAACGATAACAACGCAAGCAACATACTGTTTCATAGTGAAGACTTAAGCGCTATTGCCAGTGAGCTGAATGCGGTTGGCGTTCGCTTTGAGCAATGGCAAGCAACAGCACAGATTGACCAAGATACCAGCCATGACGCTATTTTAACTGCCTATGCTAACGATATAGAGCGCTTAAAAGCTGAAGGGGGCTATCAAACAGTGGATGTTATTTCGCTTGCTAAGGGTAATCCAAATGCCAGCGAACTACGCGGTAAGTTCTTGTTTGAGCATACACATAGCGAAGATGAAGTTCGTTTTTTTGTGAAAGGCCAAGGCTTATTCTGCTTACACCTAGGCGATAAAGTGTATCAAGTGCTGTGTCAACAAGGCGACCTAATTTCAGTACCAGAACTCACACCACATTGGTTTGATATGGGCAGCGACCCTGAATTCACAGCAATTCGCTTATTCAATAATACCGAAGGTTGGGTCGCTAAAAGCACTGAGTCAACTATTGCTACCAACTTCCCGCTGCTGGACTAACATGGAAAAGCTATTTTCTTACGGTACATTACAGTACCCGCAGGTTCAGCTTGATACCTTTGGGCGTTTGCTCGAAGGTCAACCTGCTACGCTAACTGGGTATGTCATTGGTGAAGTCGAGATCACCGACGAAGCCGTGCTTAAAAGTAGTGGTCAACGTTTTCACCCGGCGTTAATCAAAACAGGCAAACAAAGTGATATTGTTAATGGCACTATTTATTTAATCACTAAACGTGAGCTCAATCAGGCTGATGCTTACGAAGTAGATGATTATCAACGAATCGCAGAAACATTCCAATGTAACAACCAAGCTTGGCTATATGTTGCAAAAAACAGCCTTTAATTTACAAATATAAAACAAAAAGACCCAAATCAAGAACAAAAGCTGTTATTATCTTCCCTATCAAAATTAATATTTTTTAGTTAAAGGACTAAACATGGGGTCGGCATTTTCACCCTTACGCGATACCGTTATTTATGTGGGTGAGTGGCAATTTAACACTCAGCAGCAAACCATCAGCGATGGCACTCATAAGCGTGAACTAGAACCTTTATTGTTTAAATTGCTGTGTTTCTTTATTGAGCATAATGATCGCATTATCACTCGCCAAGAGCTGGTTGAGAATATTTGGCAACAAAGTTTTGTTGATGACAATGCTATTAACCGTGCCATCTCTGAACTAAGAAAAACTCTCAAATCAGAAAAGCAGCCCGGGCAAACTATTAAAACCCATTACCGCAAAGGTTATAGCCTATTTATTAAAGTTAAGCCTCTTGAGCCCACCCCCATTTCAGACCCACAAATAACAGAAGATAAAAACACAGAACATAAAGAAGCTGAAACTCCAGTTAATACAACTCCCCTTAACGTGCAAAAAGCGCATTCTTCACGCTGGCCATGGTCTTTTGCGGCCTTAGCGCTTGGTTTATTGATTGCGGCTATTTGGTTGTTCTTACAGCAACCTAAAGTAAATGATGAAGCACAAAACGAAGCGCCATTTTTAGACCTGCAAGCCGAAACGATTTCATGGCATAAGGGCACTCACTATCAATTATTGCTAAATCACGACAAAACGCAGCTTGCCTATGTGCTGCAAAATGACAATCAACATATTTATGTTGTCGACTTAACGACAAAAAAAGAGTACTCAATTACATCTGGCGCTGTCTTTTTACAGGGCTGGTCTGAAGATGGCGAGCGGCTATTTTATAGTTCATGTGAAAACAGTGACTTCAATGATTGTAGTGCTTGGCAAGCAAGCAATTTGCTATCAAATGAAGTATTACTAAAGCCAGTTACAAATCAATCTATATTAAATATCACACCAGATCAGTACATTGAAATTGGTAATACGGCAATTACAAGACGTAATAATTACCGTGGCTTAACTCACCTATCTGCTCTGTATGCGCAAGACTTAAAGACCGGTGAAGAAATTCGCATTACATCACCTAATATTACTGGCACTGGCGATTATATTTTAACAACACTTAAAAACCCCAACCGTGTTATTTTTGAACGCCACAATGTTGGCCAAGCAGAAATTTATATAGCGAATTTAGACGGTAGCTCACTCAAACTTTTAACCACCAACGAATACCGAGCTTGGGCTGCAACTTATGATAAACAAACTAACTCGCTTGTTTGGTATAACCGCGGTAAATTAACTATTGAATCATTTTCATTTGATACCATGAGTCGGGGACAAGCCATTAAAGCCCCAGTAAAACGAGCAAATTACGCTTACCCTCTTAATAAACAAAGTGTACTGATCAGCACTGATTTACACGACAGTGATGCGGCTATATTTGACATAAAATCAAAACAAATGAGCTATATTGCCACAGCTAATAAGCATGAGGATGATGTTGTCGCACTACCGAATAATGATGTCTACTTCGCTGATCTTGAATACTATAAACGACAGCACTGGCTCAGAAAAAACAACCAATATATAGATATAACCGACAAAATTGGTGAAGATACCACCATTATTTCTGCAAATAACGACAGTAGTCAGCTGGTGAGTTTTAATAAAAGCAATCAAAAGCTAAGCTTATTAAATGCCAATGACTTTTCAGAAGTTAAACACTGGACACTACCAGGAAACAGCAAACTAGCAGCAGTCAGAGGTAATAAAATTGCAGTAATCTTTACCGAGCTTAGTAACCAGCAAAACCAACTAATGATTTTGCACACCAACAGCGATCAGGTTGTCAAAAGCACCATCGACACCCCATTGGCAATTGCTTGGTATGATGATAATCAGCTAATCGTCCATTCTAAATACGGAAAATATTTGCTTTTAGATAGTGACAGCAATACTTATAGTGAGCTGATAACTCCTGACAAACTAATCGAGCTAAAGCCTTCAATTATCACTATGACAAGCAACCATCACAGCTTATATATTGCCACAAATAATGAAATTTATAGTATTGATTTGGCAAACATACAAGATGTTGATCTAGCAATGAAAATGCGGCCCTTACACTATATAACGCATATCAATGCGAGTAATGACAAGCTGGCGATTTCGTTACTAACCGCAAATAGTCAAAATAGCATTGAGCTCTACACTAAAAAAAGTGCTGAGTAATTTTCTATTTTAATTGCTTTAGAATACCTTGCTCGATATCAGATTGGTTATAAACGCCGCTATCGAGCACCCAGCCTGTGACTAGGCTAGCCGGTGTAACATCAAATGCCGGGTTATAAACCTTCGCGTTAGTTGGTGCCCATATTGCTTCGCCAAAACTGCCACTAACACCGCGCACTTCATTAGGGCTGCGTTGCTCAATTTCGATATTCGCACCACACGCCGTTTGTGTATCAAGTGTCGTAAGTGGCGCAACGACATAAAATGGAATGTTATGGAAATGCGCTAACACAGCAAGGTTATATGTACCTACCTTATTAGCAAAATCACCGTTTGCAGCAATACGGTCTGCACCTACAAAGATTTTATCTACTTTGCCCGCAGCCATTAAACTCGCCGCCATGTTATCGCAAATCAAGGTATAAGGAATTTGCCAGCGCTCAAGCTCAAAAGCCGTTAAGCGACCGCCTTGCAGTAGCGGCCTCGTTTCATCAACCCAAACATGAATATCACCGTGGCGTTGCTGCGCTTTATGAATAACCCCTAATGCAGTACCGACACCCGCAGTCGCTAACGCACCGGTATTACAGTGCGTTAAAATGTTATCACCTTTATCAACCAAGGCAGCACCACGTTCTGCCATGCTATCGCAAAGGGCAATATCTTCTTTAAATAACTGCTCAGCAGTAGAGACAACAGCCGCAACATAATCAGTCTCTACAAGCGCTAGGCGTAACTTGGCCATGCAGTGCATAAGGTTAACGGCGGTTGGGCGTGTCGCTTCTAGTTCATCTATAGCAACCGCAAGTGCTGATTGACTCATGCCTTGCTCAGCTAGGTGTGCAACCAATAAGCTAGCACCTAAGCCGATTAAAGGCGCTCCCCGGATTTTCAAAGTCAGAATCAAATCTTTCATCGTTTCAACATCGTTACATACATGCCAATGCTGTTGATGTGGTAACAAATACTGATCAAGCACGGTTAGCGTACCTTGCTGATATTTAATACTGCTGGCGATGAGATCTTGCATACTGAATCCGAATAACTAATGAATAACTAATTTATGTGAATAGTTATTTTACATCAGTTTTGACAACTAACAAGCTAGATGTATGGACATCTAAACGGTTACAGGTATAGAATGCTCAAAGTTAATTGTATTACGAGATAGAGCCATGGCTAAATACACTGCCTTTAATGCAGAGCATGCTGTTGATTACATTAAAGAACTTGTTAAAAGTGAACTAATTTCAGTCTTCCCTGCTGATGCAGCACTGACTGCATACGAGTTTGGAGATGGAAACTTAAACTTAGTTTTTCGGGTTGCTGATCAGCACAACAACAGTGTAATTCTAAAGCAAGCACTCCCTTATGCCCGCTGCGTAGGTGAGTCATGGCCATTATCGTTAGACCGCGCCAGAATCGAAGCCGAAGTATTGATTAATCATGGTAAGTTATGCCCAGAGCATACCGTGGCGATATTGCATCACAATGTAGAGCTGGCATTAACCGTGTTAGAAGATTTAGGTGAGTTACAAATTTTACGTGGCGCACAAATCAACGCAGAGCAATTTCCCTTATTGGCAAGTCATGTTGCGCTCTACTTAA
This sequence comes from Pseudoalteromonas sp. MB47, assembly GCF_011319765.1. NCBI lineage: Bacteria > Pseudomonadati > Pseudomonadota > Gammaproteobacteria > Alteromonadales > Pseudoalteromonadaceae > Pseudoalteromonas > Pseudoalteromonas sp. MB47. The sequence goes on from NZ_VFBD01000029.1 coordinate 133,112, forward strand.
GCCGAACAGGCTTTTATAACTCAGATTTTTACTTATCTGCTGAAGATAAAAAAGCCAAAATCAGTCAATTTATTAACCCTGATTTATGTAAGATCACAGAAGACTTATTCTTTACTGATCCGTACATTGAGCATGAGCGCAATAATTTCCCTGCAGAGCTTAATGAGCACGTCGAAAGTATTCGTAATAATGATACTTTAAAACTAGCCGCAGCTAAATTAAAAGCGAAATTTTTATCGTGCCCGCAAACTTTATTGCATGGCGATATGCACAGTGGCAGCATTTTTGTTGATAGCAAAACCACTAAAATAATCGACCCAGAGTTCGGCTTTTTTGGCCCTGTTGGTTTCGATATCGGCTCATTTATGGGTAACTTGCTACTAAATTACTGTGCCCAAAACGCCCGTATTACAGAGCAAGCAAAGCGCCGTCAGTATCAAACCCATTTATTAACTTGCTTACAAGACTGTTATAGCCAATTTGAGCAACATTGGTTAAACCTAGCAAGCAGGGAAGCAACTGATATTAGCTTTGCAAACCGCGCCTTTAGCGAAGATTACTTACAACACGTATTGCGTGATGCGATTGGCTACTGTGGCGCTGAACTTATTCGCCGTACTATTGGTTTAGCCCATGTTGCAGATATAGAAGGTATTGAAGATGCACAAGCTCGTTTAGCAGTACAACAGCAAACGCTCGTACTCGGCGAGCAACTGATGCTCAATGCCACAAGCTGTAACAATAAAGACGAGTTCTTTTCGTTGTTAATCAGTTTATTAAACTGATAGTCAAAAAGTAAAAAGGCGCTTAATGCGCCTTTTAATTATTCAACTCAACTAGATTATTTATTGTAGTGCTCATACATTTTATCGAGCGGCTCTGATAAACCATTTTCTTGTACCACTCGCACATGCTGGCGAGCTAACTCGCGGGCACTTGATACACCACATGAATGAGCAATCAGCCCTGCACCATAATGAATAAACTTATTATAATTGGCGACACGTTGTGCCTTATCGGTCACATCTAGGCCCCGCTGTAAGCGTTCATTATGAGTCGTAATACCGGTCGGGCAGGTATCTTTATTACATTGTAGAGCCTGAATACAACCTAACGAAAACATATGACCACGCGCCGACACAATAAAATCAGCACCCAGCGCGAGTGCCCAAGCCACTTTTGACGGTACGATTAGCTTACCCGATGCAATCACCTTCACACGCTCTCTGAGACCATGTTTTTTTAGCAGATCAACAACCAAAGGCAGGCTCTCGCGCAGCGGTAAACCAACTGAATCCATCAAGGGTTGAGGGGCAGCGCCCGTTCCACCGTCGGCACTATCAATAGTGATAAAGTCAGGGGCTGATTCAATACCACGGTTATTTATTTCGCTGAACAAGGTTTCGAGCCAAGTATATTCACCAATCACCGCTTTAAAACCGGTTGGTTTACCTGTGGTACTGCGTACCGTTTCAATCATATCGAGTAAATCTGCTGGGCATTTAATTTCTGGATGACCATTTGGACTAATCGAGTCATGCCCTTCGGGAATACCCCGAATTTTTGCAATTTCAGCAGTCACTTTGCGCCCTGGTAACATACCCCCTTTACCGGGTTTAGCACCTTGACTCATTTTAATTTCGAACATTTTAACTTGTTCGTGCTCAGCAATCGCTTTGAGTTTTTCGGTGCTTAATTTACCGTGCTCATCTCGTACACCATATTTTGCCGTGCCAATCTGAAACACAATATCGGCGCCACCTTCAAGGTGGTAAGGGCTGAGCCCTCCTTCGCCGGTATTCATCCAACAGCCGGCTAATTTTGCCCCTCGCGATAATGCGCGAACAGCGGGCTTAGATAATGCGCCAAAGCTCATACCTGAAATATTAAATAACGAGTTTGTTGTATAAGGAGCTTGGCAATAAGGCCCTAACGTGACTTCGCTTGGATCAAGTGCATCTTCATCTAAGGTTGGGAACGCACAGTTCATAAACATCACAGTGCCCGTTGCTTCAAGGCTTTGGGTTGAACCAAAGGCCGTAGTACGGTCAACATTTTTCGCAGCACGATACACCCAGCTTCGCTCAGCACGATTAAATGGTAGCTCTTCCCTATCCATGGCAAAAAAGTATTGTCGGAAGAATTCACCTTGGCGTTCAAAAAAATAACGAAAGCGACCGATCACCGGGTAATTACGGCGAATCGCCTGTTTAGATTGCGTCACATCACTAATGTAAAAGCACACAATCACCAGCAAACCTATACCGAGTGCAAAAATAAACAAGCTGGCAAATACATCGATACTAAAAATTATAAAATCACTCATCCAAGGCCCCTTTGTGAAATGACATCCTTCAAAGCATATAAGGTGTTTATATTACGTGCAATAAGCACTTCATATATTTAAGGTTTCGTTGGTTCAAAGGATAAGTATTTACAAAATAGAAGTGATAAGAGCATTGAATTCAAAAAAATAGGTATGCCGAGGTTGACGGCACACCTAATCAATTAGCGTGTTGTATAGCCGCCGTTAGCAAAAATAGTTTGCCCAGTGATCCACCAACCATCAGTCGCTAAAAATTTAACGATCGGTACGATATCTTCAATTTGTGTTAATTGGTTTCCCATTGCTTGTGATTTGTGAAATGCCACACGCTCTGGCGTTTCTTCACCATAAAAGAAAGGCGTATCCATTGGACCAGGACCAATACCTGTAACCGAAATCCCACGACCAGAGAACTCTTTTGCAGCAGCTCGGGTAAAGTGCTCAACAGGTGCTTTACCGCCAGCATATGTTGAATACCCATCTGTAAATGCGGCGAGTAAAGAGGTGACTATTGTGATGATTTTGCCGTTGTTATTTAACTGCTTACCCGCTTCTTTTATAAAGAAATACGCTGTTTTTGAGTTAACATCAAACATCGAATCATAATCCGCTTCTGATGTTTCAACTATTGGCTTTCTTAGGACCTTGCCAACTGTATTTACAGCTATATCGATACCACCATAAGTAGACTTAGCAAAATCAAAAAGCGCCGTTACATTATCAGCCTTAGACAAATCACCTTGAAACGTCACCGCCTCACCTCCTGCCGCTAGAATCGCATCAACAGTCGCCTCAGCTTCCGCTTTCGAAGAGTCACTATGATAGTGTGCAACAATTTTTGCACCCTCTTTAGCAAACTCTTGGCTGATCAAGCCACCTAAATTTTTGCCACCGCCAGCAACAACCACCACTTTACCTTTAACATCATGTTTTGACATTCCTATCTCCTTTAAGTAATTCATATCAAAGTCAGTAAGTAACCTAAAACGGATTAGGCGTACCTATTCTCAATTCATTACTTTATCCAATTGAATAAAGTGCGGGAATTAGGTGAATATGCAATTACTGATTGTCAAAAATGCAATTAACTAAATGCACGATGCTAAGTCACTGTTTATTCGAGTTGTAGAAGCTGGCAGCCTCAAAAATGCTGCGGCACAATTAGGGATCGAACCTTCCTCTATCAGCCGTAAAGTTGCTGCACTAGAGAAGCGCTTAGGGGTAAAATTACTTAATCGTTCAACTGTTCGTACTACTCCTACAGAACAAGGACAAACTTATTTTGAACGACTAAAAGATATCCTTGATGCTCAACAAGCATTAGACGAAGAAATCTCGAACAGTATTCATAAAGTAAGCGGCACTTTAAGAATAGGAGCCCCAGTCGACTTTGGTTCACAGTTTGTCGTCCCTGTTTGCAGGACGATACAAAAACAATATCCTAAATTAAATTTTGAGTTATTCCTTGGTAGTGATTTCGAGAACTTATATAACAATAAAATTGACGTTGCCATCAGAATTGGTGATTTAGCGGATTCACAGCTTATAGCAAGAAAACTGGGCGACATCCCCAGAGTTCTGGTTGCGAGTCAGCAGTATTTAGAAAAATTTGGTGTGCCACTTAGTCCTATGGATCTTGAACGACACAATTTTATTTTTTATTCTCAAAAACAAGCAAAAAGCGATATTGAATACCTTAATTTCACTCGTTTTCCACATGTTAAAATGCACAGTAACTTCACAGTTAATAGTGTGTCTGCGGTGAAAGACTTAGTAATTAATGGCGTAGGTATTCACCTTGGGCCGCTTTGGTTTTTCTCAGAGGCTATCCAAGAAAAACAGCTCATTCCTCTGCTAACGGACTACCAGTTAAAAAGTTACTCATCGCATGCTGTGTATAAAAAGCACCCTTACACACCACAAAAAATTAAGGTGTTTATTGATAAAATGAAAGAAGCCGTTAGCACATTACACAACTCAAGTTTCAACTAAGGCGAATTCTTAATCGTACCGCATTGTCCAGCTAACAATCTTACCCTGCTCTACCACTAATAAAAAATTTGCTGGGCTGGAGTAACCATCATTGTTTTTATAAGTACCAGTGACAACCACTTGATTACCCGTCATTTTTAATACAGGTTCAATTACTTGGCCATGAACATTAATAATATCTGATTCAAGCCAGCTTTTAAATCTATCACCACTATTCTTACGCTTATACCAACGTTCATATTCTTGGCTTGCATTGTCGGCAAAAACAGCTCGAATTTGTTCCTCATTATTATTTTTCATTGCATTAAGCAATACTGTAACAACCTCTTTGGGTGTAGGTTCCTCTTTTGCAAAAACTGAATTTTGAAAAGTATATACAACCAATACACTTAAAAGTAAAAGGCGAGCTTTTGGAATAATGTCCATTTAATCTACTCCTAACAAATTTGATTAAAATAATATTACCCAAAGATAAATAACAAAGGCGCTAGGAGAATTCGCATTTTATTAATTATAAAGGCGTGATGTAAATCACGCCTCTTCTTTTATACTGCTATACAGCTATGCTGCTCGTTTTGCTAATTCAGCTTTAATATAAAGTTGAATTTGCTCTTCAAGCACTGACATTGGCACTGAGCCATGACGTAATATTTGATGGTGGAATTCGCGAATATCAAAGTCTTGGCCAAGCGCTTGCTCTGCTTCGTGGCGTAGACGTTTAATCGTTAACTCACCAATTTTGTATGACAACGCTTGTGCAGGCCATGAGATATAACGGTCAGTTTCAGTCTTCACGTTGTGTAATGAAAGCGCGGTGTTTTCGCTCATAAACTTCATTGCACGATCACGGCTCCAGCCATACATATGCATACCGGTATCAACCACTAAACGTGCAGCACGCCACATTTCATAAGTCAAACGACCAAAATCACTGTATGGGTCTTGATAAAAGCCCGCTTCGATACCTAAAAACTCCGAATATAAGCCCCAACCTTCACCAAATGCAGACAAATATGCATTACGGCGATAACTTGGTAATGACTCAAGTTCAGCATTTAGCGAGATTTGTAAATGATGGCCAGGTACAGCTTCGTGTAAAGTTAATGCTTCAAGTACATACAACGGGCGCTTATCTAACGCATAGGTATTAACCCAGTAATAACCTGCTTGATCATCACGGCGAGAGCCTGAGTAACGACCCGTTGTATATTTAGGTGCAATGCTCTCTGGCACTGGCGCAACACCGTACGGCATTCTTGGCAAAGTGTGGAATAACTTAGGTAACTGCGCATCCATTTTCTTGGCAATGTAAGACGCTTCTTTTAGCAAATCTTTTGGTGTTTTTGCGTAAAATTGCGGATCAGTACGTAAAAAGTGCACAAAATCAGCAAACGAGCCTTCAAAGCCTACTTTCTCGATAATTTTTTCCATTTCTGCGCGAATACGCGCGACTTCTTGTAAACCCAGCTCATGGATTTCTTTTGGCGTCATATCTGTGGTGGTGTAGTACTTAGCGCGATTTTCGTAAAACGCTTTGCCATTCGGCGTACTTGAAATACCAATATCTGTACGTGCACCCGGTTGATATTCATTGTTAAAGAAGGTTAAGTAACCTTGATATGCCGGAATAACTTGTTCTGTGATAATGGTTTGCGCTTGCTTTTGTAGCGCTGCAAACTCGCTATCACTTAGGCCTGCCGTGTTATTTAAAAATGGTTTGTAGAATTCAGACTTAGTAGCATCATCAACAATATAAGCCGTGATTGAGTCTTGATAACCTTCTAAAACAGCCTTTGGCTGGGTTAGGCCCACTTCAAGCCCCTTTCGCATCCAGCCAATATTTTGCGAAAAATAGCGAGGAATTTGCTGTAATTTAGCGAGATATAGCTGGTAATCTTGTGGTTTTGTGTAATCTGAGCTGGAGATCATAAATGACAAGCTAGAATGGAACCCATATTCAGATGTCAGCGGCATATAGTGCGCATTAAACACATATTCATCGACACTATTTTGCACTTGGCCGCGTAAAATAGTCAGGTTAATGCGATTTTCTTCCGATAACTTATCACGGTCGATAGCGTCTAGCTCGGCAAGTAACTCTGTATTCTTTTGGTATTTTTGTTCTAAAAATTCAGCCGATAGATTTTCTAATAAATAACCATCAACGCCATTATCTTTACCATACGGGCTGATGCTTTGGCGATAATTAACAATATTTTCGGCTACTTGAGTAAATTGCTGATCAGCATCAATATTTGTTACTTGGCAAGCGCTTAAAGTACACGCTAAAGCAACCGCAATAACAGAACGATTTAAAGTTCGCGACAGTGTTTGTTTCATAGCATTCTTTTTAGTTTTAATCAGTATCGCTAAAGTAGCGCAGCACTGGCTAAAACCCAAACAAATGCGACCAAGCTCAGGTTAAATACGCTCAAATTAACAACGGTGTATAAATAAGAATGAGCAAGGTTTAAGCAATTTTTAATTACACTTGTTAAAGTTGTTGAGAAAATCAGCTAATAGACACAAACGAAACAAATTTAAGTTCCAAAGTAAGCGATTTTGCTTTTAAATAGGCTGATTACAGATTACTGTAGACTCAGTATTTATGCTTGGAAGCAGCTATACCTTACGGAAGAGATGATTAATTGGTTGATATGCGTATTTAGTGGTATTGAAAAATGATGTTCCATGATCCCATGGCTATTGCTCAAGAAAAAATGACAAAGGTATGTATCTTTTTAGAACATCATGCATTACCGCCGTCACCACTTAACTACCAAGTTGTTTACACCTACGTCAGCCAGTCTAACCCTAAACTTAACGCCGCTATTGACCGTGCCATCGCACAAAGAAAAACCATCGATTGTGTCTATGTAGAACAGCTTTATTTCGATTTTATAGAGCAAGGGCATAAAATGAAAACCGCCATTGTTCGCAACGTTGACTCAGTAATTAACACCCTTTCGCGAAATGCTAACAATAACGAGCAAAATATTGTGCGCTTTGCTGATCAAGTCACAGAATGTGTTCATTCAATTGATGAAAACAATATTGAGCAAACGCGTCATGCATTAAAAATGCTCAGTAAGCAATCTGAAGTCCTGCTCAATCAGCATCGTCAATTTAAGCAAGAAATAGCAAAAGCCAAATCACTGCAAGAAAAAACCCAAAAACAGCTCACTCAATTACGCAAACAACACATCACCGACCAACAAACCGGCTTATACAAGCGCCATTACTTAAATCAACAAACTCAACTTTGGGTCGGCCAAAATAAAGCGGTTTGTGCTATCTCTATTCACATTGAGAACTTAAACCATTTTATTGAAAACTATGGTGATGTGATTGGTGAGGTGATTTTAAATAAAGTCGCCAAGCAGGTGCAAAAATACGTACAAGAAAGCGGTTTACCTGGGCGCACAAGTAAAGATGAATTTACCATCTTACTTGCCGACATAGAGCCTGAAACTGCCAACTTAATAGCCGAAAAAGTACGAAATGGTGTCGAAAAGCTGCGCTTTGTCAGCTCAAAAAATGGCACCAAACTCCCCGCTATTACCTTAGCCCTAGGTATCGCTAAACATGAAGACGATGGCGACTTTAACAGCTTAGCCCGTAAAGCCTCTTTAGCAGCTGCGAAAGCCAAGTCGCTTGGGCAAAGTAGTTTTATTGCCGGCCAGTAAAGTTTAAACCTGTGCTAAATCATGAAAAGCAATGCTAATCTGATGATTTAGTTATAATCAAATTGCACCCCACAGCTACAATCAAGTACACTAGTCTTTATTGCCACGATAGAGATTAATCATGAACGAGAATCAAGAAAAGACCACGCATTTTGGCTATAAAACCGTTGCTGAAAACGACAAAGCATCAATGGTTGCAGATGTATTCCACTCAGTCGCTGCAAAGTATGACGTAATGAATGATCTGATGTCGTTCGGTATTCATCGTTTATGGAAACGCCAAACTATTGCAAGTTCTGGTGTTCGCAAAGGTCACTATGTATTAGACCTTGCAGGCGGTACAGGCGATTTAACCGCTAAATTTAGTCAGCTAGTGGGTGAAACCGGCCAGGTAATCTTAGGCGATATTAACTCTTCAATGCTGAAAGTTGGCCGTGAGAAACTTCGTAACCTTGGTCGTGTTGGCAATATCGAATATGTTCAAATGAATGCAGAAGCATTGCCATTTCCTGATAACAGCTTCGACTTAATTACGATTGCCTTTGGTCTTCGTAACGTGACCGATAAAGATAAAGCTCTACGCTCAATGTATCGTATTCTTAAGCCTGGCGGTCGTTTACTTGTGCTTGAGTTCTCAAAACCAGAGCAAGAAATACTGAGCAAAGCCTACGATTTCTACTCATTTAATATCTTACCTAAGATGGGTGAGCTGGTTGCGAATGACAGCGAATCTTATCAATACCTTGCTGAGTCTATCCGTATGCATCCTGATCAAGAAACATTAAAAGGCATGATGGAAGATGCGGGTTTTGAACAAACCAGTTATCAAAACCTTACTGGCGGTATTGTTGCCCTTCACCGTGGTTTTAAATACTAAAAACTCTGTAAATTAAGTAGGTAACGCGATGTTAGCAAACGCTCTGTTATCACTCGTCGAACGAATCATTAATCAACTGCTGCAGTTAGACCCTCAGTTAAAGGGTAAGCTTGCAGCAATTGCTGATAAACAGCTGTTGATTGAGATACGTGATTGGCAACAGTCAATTTTGTGCGTTTACAGCGACGAGCAAATTCACTTATACAGTACGCAAGAACGCAGTTTTGACTGCATGATCAGCGCCGATATCAACACCTTATTGGCGCTTAAAGATCCATCAATGCTCACGCAACTCATTCGCCAAGACAAGCTCGACTTACAAGGCGATTTAAATCTTGCGCAAGGCTTTAGCAATGCGTTTGCTGAGCTTGATATTGATTGGCCAGAACATTTTTCTCGATACATTGGCGATGCCCCAGCACAACAGTTGTGGCTCTCTATTCAAGCTTTAAAACGTCGTAGTTCACAAACGAAAAGCAAGTTAGAAAATACCTTAACAACGCTTTGCCAAGATGAGTTAGCAGTGACCATACACCCTCTTGAACTTGCTGAATTTAAACAGCAAAATCGCCAATTAAAAAGCCAAGTATCTCAATTAGAGATGCGAATTAACGCGCTGTTACAGTCACGCTAATGCGCTAAGGAACTTGTGTGTCGTCTGCTCGTCTTTATTACATTACTAAAACTCTACTGAGCTATGGCTTAGACGAATTAATTCCGCGTAAACGAGTGCCTTGGTTTGCCAAACTCGCCCGTGGCAGCTTATTTTGGTTACGTAACCAACATAAAGATAAACCTGCAGGTATGCGCTTAAGACTTGCATTGCAAGAGCTCGGCCCGGTGTGGATCAAGTTTGGTCAAATGCTTTCTACACGCCGTGATTTACTGCCGCATGATGTCGCATTAGAGCTTGCACTGCTACAAGATCAGGTTGAACCTTTTGAAGGTGAGCTTGCCCAGCAACTGATCGAAAAGGCGCTCGGTATTAATGATATTAGTGAATTATTTAGTGATTTTTCGCAAACACCTTTGGCATCAGCCTCGATTGCACAAGTTCACACGGCAACTTTAATTGATGAGCATGGCGCGCCACAAGATGTGGTGATTAAAGTCATTCGCCCTAACATTAAAGAGCAAATTGATGCTGACTTAATGCTAATGCAAAAAGTCGCTCGCTTGGTTGCTAAGTTATTAAAAGAAGCAAAACGTTTACGCCCTATTGAAGTAGTAAACGAGTACAAAAAAACTTTACTCGATGAGCTCGACTTAATGCGTGAAGGGGCGAATGCGATTCAGCTACGCCGTAACTTCGAAGACTCAGATTCGCTCTACATTCCCTTTGTTTACAGTGACTACAGCCGCAATAACGTATTAGTAATGGAGCGCATTTACGGTATTCCAGTATCTGATACCGACGCATTACTGGCACAAAATACCAATATGCAGCTACTAGCTGAGCGTGGAGTCGAAGTATTTTTCACACAAGTATTCCGCGACAGTTTCTTCCACGCTGATATGCATCCGGGTAATATTTTCGTTTCACGTGAAAACCCTCATAACCCAAAATATATCGGCATTGATTGCGGCATTGTGGGCACCCTTAATCGTGAAGATAAACGCTATTTAGCAGAGAACTTTATTGCCTTTTTCAACCGTGATTACCGCCAAGTAGCGCAACTGCATGTTGATTCTGGCTGGGTACCCGCCGATACCAGCATTGAAGAGTTTGAATTTGCCATTCGTACTGTGTGTGAACCAATTTTCAACAAACCACTGGCCGAAATCTCTTTTGGCCACGTGCTAGTTAACCTGTTTAATACGGCTCGTCGCTTTAATATGCAAGTTCAACCGCAATTAGTGTTACTACAAAAGACGCTGTTGTATGTTGAAGGCCTTGGCAGACAACTGTATCCGCAGCTTGATTTATGGAAAACCGCTAAACCTTTTCTAGAAGATTGGGTCAAAGAACAAGTTGGTCCGCTTGCAGTAATGAAAAAAATGTATGCGAACTTGCCATTTTGGGCAGAAAAAATGCCTGAATTACCTGATTTAATTTATCAAAACTTAAAACGTCAACAACAACCTGTACAATTGCCAGCGCCGCAATCTGCTAAGCCTTTGTTACTTAGTATCTTTGCTGGTAGCTGTTTAATAGTTTCAGGCTTATGTTATTTACAGCATGACTTAGTCGCCTGTGTAATTACCGCAGGCTTTGCTATAGCAGGCTTTATTGCAGCATGGCGAAGCGCATAAACTAAGTGCTATTTATGTTTTGGTGGGTATAATCAAGGCAAGTCTATTCAATAAATTTGATAAAAACGGAGTAACCCATGGGTTTTGGTGGTATCAGTATTTGGCAATTAATCATTATTTTAGCAATCATCGTGTTGTTATTTGGCACAAAGAAACTTCGTGGCATTGGCGGTGATTTAGGTAGCGCAGTAAAAGGCTTTAAAAAAGCCGTGTCTGATGATGACCAAACTAATTCCAAAAGCGAGCAAATAGAGCAAGCTTCTAACACGCAAAGCAAAGAAACCGTAGAGAAAAGCAAAGACGACCATAAGGCTTAATCAACATGGGGATGTGGGAACTTGTTGTCGTACTTATCGTAGGTCTGATTGTGTTAGGCCCTGAGCGCTTGCCTGTGGCAATTCGTACAGTTAGCCGCTGGGTAAAAACATTAAAGTCAGTCGCCAATTCAGTGAAAGCTGAAGTGAACGAAGAACTCCGTATCCATGAGCTTCACGAGAACTTAAAAAAAGCAGAACAGCAAAATTTGCAAGAGCTCACACCAGATCTGCAAGATTCTGTAAACGAACTTCAAAAGGCTGCTCAGTCAGTTACCCACAGTTATAAAAAAGACACACCAGAAAAAGCAGAAACTAACAATAATGACGAAAAAAAGTGAATTTAATCTCTGCTTTTGTGGTCAATAACAATGATGATGAATAGTAAATTATGACCGAGCAAGCTCACACAGGCTTTGTTGGCCACTTGATTGAGTTACGAAACCGACTCATGAAAGCTTTGTTAAGCATTTTGCTAATATTTATCGCCTTGGTGTACTTTGCCAACGATATTTATAGCTTTGTTGCAGCTCCACTGATTGCAAACTTGCCAAGCACTGCCACCATGATCGCAACGGATGTAACAGCACCTTTTTTTGCACCGTTTAAACTCACCTTATTTGTAGCGTTATTTGCTGCTATTCCCATGATACTGCATCAAGTTTGGAGCTTTATAGCACCAGGTTTGTATCAACATGAAAAGCGCATGCTAATGCCAATTTTGGCCTCAAGTATCTTGCTATTTTATAGTGGTATCGCATTTTGCTACTTTGTGGTGCTACCTATTATTTTAGGGTTTTTTACTAATACTGGCCCTGATATGATGACATTAGCACCTGATATTAGTAGTTATTTAAGTTTTGCTTTAAAACTGTTTTTTGCTTTTGGTATTGCGTTTGAAATACCTGTTGCCATCATGCTGTTATGCTGGAGTGGCGCAACAACAACGAAAAGTTTAAAAGAAAAACGACCTTATATCGTGGTAGGTGTATTCGTGGTTGCCATGTTCTTAACACCTCCTGATGTACTGTCACAAACATTACTAGCATTACCAATGCTGTTATTATTTGAATTAGGTTTAATTTTGGCTGCATTCTATACCGCCAAACCTCAACAGGAATCCGAGGAATAAAATGAAAAAACAACTCATTCCCTTCGTTGCTCTTTTAACTATTGCTGGTACTGCACAGGCAGACGAAGTTAACTTACAAGCATTGCAAGCCTGTACTTTTGTTGAAAATGATTTTAACCGCTTACTTTGTTACGACAACGTAATGGCAGGTAAATCACTTTCAAAACCGGCTACAAAAAAACAAATTGAGCAACCTGTAACTAGCTCAGCAGCTCCTGTTGCCGCAGCAGCCGCAACAAGTGAACAAGCTCTAAAAACAAAAAATGAAGACTTTGGTTTAGAGCACAAAGAAGTTGCAAAAAAAAATGATGACGAAATAACCGCAGTGGTTAAGAGCGTTAGAAAAGCGCCTTACGGGGAGCTGATTATAGAGCTAGAAAACGGTCAACAGTGGCGCCAAGTAGGCTCAGATAGAATGAAACTAGAGGTGAGCGACAAAGTCATAATTGAACGAGGCGTTTTCAATTCATTCTTGTTAAGAATCGAAGGGCAAAACCGTTCAATTCGTGTTAAGCGTACTGACTAATGAACTATTCGCTAGTTGATGCTGGCGTCAATTTAAGCAATCATCAATTTGATGATATTCATCAAGCTGTGTTACAACGTGCCGCAGAGGCAAATGTAACACAGATGCTTCTTATTGGCTGCGATCTGCAAAGTAGCCAAGCCTCTCTTAAACTCGCCAAACAGTTTAAGCAATTTTGCACAGCTGGGGTCCACCCTCATGATGCAAAAACTGCAGATGATCACCTTGAAGCACACTTAACAACTCTCAGCCAACACCCTGAAGTGGTTGCAATTGGCGAGTGTGGCCTCGATTACAATCGTGACTTTTCTCCTCGCGATGTTCAGCGCAGCGTTTTTAGACGCCAGTTACAGCTTGCTGAGCAACTAAATATGCCTGTGTATTTGCATGAGCGAGATGCCAGCGAAGATATGCTCGCAATCTTGAGTGATTACAAGGTACGAGGCGTACTACACTGCTTCACGGGAGACGAAATCGCACTCCAAAGTTACCTAGCAATGGGGCTTTATATCGGTGTTACGGGCTGGGTCTGCGATGAACGCCGTGGTGAACAACTACAAGCCTTAGTACCAACTATCCCTTTAAATCGCTTGTTAATTGAGACTGATGCGCCCTTTTTAATGCCGAGAAATATTAGGCCTAGACCTAAAACTCGCCGTAATGAGCCTCAGAACCTTCCTTATGTATGTCAGCAAATTGCTGATTTAAAAGGCTCAGAATTTACTGAAGTGGCAAAACAAACTACACTAAACTTTCAGCAATTATTTTCCATAAAGGGTTAAGATGAAGCGCCTATGGTCACTTTGTGGCGTAATCTTCGTTGTTTTATTTACTCCTTACTTGCAGGCTAACTCCATTGTTGTTAGTTCACAATTCAAATCTCAACATACGCTTAATGTTGAGTACACCCTTGATCCTATCACTCAACAGCAAGCCTTTAGCAGTAACAATGTAACTTGGCATTCAAGCCAAGGCGAAACCCTAAATCTAGGTATGACTCTAAAACCAATGTGGCTCAAGCTATCGATAAGAAACACCTCATTAGATGTTATTCCACTGATATTATCGATAGATAACCCTTTACTCGATGAAGTGAGCGTGTTTCATCTTCAAGGTAGCCAATTATTATTTAACACAAAGATTGGGGATGCAGTCCCATTATCTAATCGGCAAATCAAAAATGAGTCTCTGTTAGTCTCATTAACCATTCCAAAAGCCAGCCACTCCGTTGTTTATCTTAAAGTTAAAAACAATGGGGGTTTAAGAGTACCTCTAAGCCTTTGGAAACCCTCAGAATACCTAAAGCATAAAAGTAAATTTAATTTATTGTACGGTTTATTAGTCGGTTTTATATTATCACTCGCACTCACTAATTTAGTGCTTTATGGCTTTTCTAGACGCCGCTATTTCGCCTATACAGGATTATTACTTACCTTGCTGTGGCTTTCTTTGGCTTACCTTTATGGCTTTGGTTATCGTTATTTACAACCTAGTGGCTCATCGTTTCAACAACTGACAATCCCAACTCTATTTTTTATCTGTGGTGCGTTATTTGTACCATTGCAAGGCTATATATTCGGCTTTACCAAATCTCGCTTAAACCGTTTTCAGTATTGGCTAGCATGGGCAGTTGTGCTTGCCACTATAACAATGTGGTTTTTGCCTATTCATATTGCTATCACACTCTGCTTATTGAGTTTACCTGCGGTGCTTATCATTTTTGCAGGTATTGCTCTAAAGCAGTTTAATCATGAATATAAGCAGCCGTGCATTGGCTTTTTTGTTGCTTTGTTCGCTTTCTTCTGTGCCATTGTTTACAGTGCACTCGGTGTATTTAATCCATTTGATTTAAATATCGGAATGCTTTCGCTCACCTTCGTTTGCTTTTTAGTTTGTAGCTTGAGCTTGAGTTATGCGGTAATAAAATTGTTTTTGATGCAACGCGACGCTGAAGTCGCAGCGCAACAAAATGCACTAGCAGAGAGTAAAGCACAAGATACCTTAATGCGTGAGCGCCTTGAACTGCAAGAGCAAGCACGCCAAGATCTTGAAGCTAATATTGAAGAGCGTACCTTTGAGTTACAAGTGACATTACGCGAACTTGAAGAGAAAAACCGAGAGCTTGAACAGCTCAATATGGAAGATGCCCTCACTAAAACCAAAAACCGCCGCTACTTTGATAAAAAACTATTGATGGATATTCGTCGCTCACGTCGAGAGCAAACACCTCTAGCTATCATCATGTTAGATATTGACCACTTCAAAGCAATCAATGATACCTATGGTCATTTAACCGGTGATCAAACCATTCAAGCAGCTGCAGATGTCATCAAACAACATCTTAAACGACCTCTCGATGAAGTGGCGCGCTATGGCGGCGAAGAATTTGTAGTGTTATTACCGAATACACCACTAGAAGGTGCATTAGAAATTGCCGAACAAATACGCAAAGCAGCCCAAAATACTGATATAATAGTTGCCGGAACAACGATTAAATTTACTTTGAGTGCAGGTGTTTACAGCGCAATTGCTGAAGACATTAATAACCCAAGTTTTTTCACTGACTATGCCGACAAAGCCTTATATCATGCCAAGCAAACAGGTCGAAATCGCGTAGTGAGTTATCCTCTACCAGACTAGGAGTATACAAAGCATGGCCCAATCAGGACTCGACCTTTTCCCTTATACACGTATGCGCCGCATGCGTCGTGATGACTTCTCTCGTCGCCTAATGGCTGAAAACCAACTAACTGTAAATGACCTTATTTTTCCTGTATTTGTGTTAGAAGGTAAGAACCGCCGCGAAGCCATTGAGTCAATGCCAGGTATAGATCGTCTTTCTATTGATTTGTTGCTTGAGGAAGCAAAAGAGCTTGTAGAGCTAGGTGTACCTGCCGTCGCTATTTTCCCGGTAACACCGAGCGATAAAAAATCCCTTCTTGCTGAAGAAGCCTATAACCCAGATGCATTAGCACAACGCACTGTACGCGCACTGAAAGAAGCTTTTCCTACATTAGGTGTGATCACAGATGTTGCACTTGACCCATTCACTGTTCATGGTCAAGACGGCATCATCGATGAAGACGGTTATGTGATTAACGATGTAACAACTGAAATCTTAGTTAAACAAGCGCTATCGCATGCCGAAGCGGGTGCAGATGTAGTTGCGCCATCAGACATGATGGATGGACGTATTGGTGCAATTCGTGAAGCTCTCGAAGCCGAAGGCCATATCCACACTCGTATCATGGCTTACTCAGCTAAATACGCTTCAAGCTACTATGGCCCATTCCGTGATGCGGTAGGTTCTGCAGGCAACTTAAAAGGTGCCGATAAAAAGACCTATCAAATGGACCCTGCCAACTCTGATGAAGCGATTCGTGAAGTAGCCCTTGATCTGCAAGAAGGTGCAGACATGGTGATGGTAAAACCAGGTATGCCATATTTAGATGTAGTACGCCGCGTAAAAGATGAGTTTGGTGTGCCCACATTTGCTTATCAAGTAAGTGGTGAATATGCTATGCATAAAGCAGCCATTGATAACGGTTGGCTTGCAGAAGATGCAATAATCATGGAGTCATTATTAGCATTTAAGCGCGCTGGCGCCGATGGCATCCTGACTTATTTTGCAAAACAAGCTGCAAAATGGTTAAAAAACAACTAACTTAAAAAAATGTTCTTAAAATAGGTCATTATTTCTATTTTATTAACATTTTGTATTTAATTTGTCATAGATTTTTCTTAAAGTACTGTGTCCCATATTGGGACTTTAATAATACATACACGGGAAAAATAATGATAAATACAAAATTAACGCCGCTCGCGCTTGTTATTGCAAGCCTGAGCGCGCCTGCTTCTGCCAACCTAATCATCTCTGAATATGTTGAAGGAAGCTCTAACAATAAAGCGGTAGAGCTATACAACACATCGAGTGCTGAACTATCGCTTGACGGTTACACCATCTCTTTATACTCAAATGGTAACGGCGATCTAGCAGACCCTAATAACAGCTTAGCTTTAACCGGTACTCTTGCAGCAAATGCAACCTACGTTATTGTAAATGCGGGCTCTGCTGATGAGTTAAAAGCCAATGCAGATACTGAATCAACAATCACTTACTTCAACGGTGATGACGCATTAGTGCTAACTAAAGATGGTGCAATTGTTGATAGCTTCGGTCAACTGGGCGTTGATCCAGGTTCAGCATGGGATGAAGGCGGCGTTTCAACACAAAATAAAACACTGCGCCGTAAAGCAACTGTTACTACAGGCCGTACTGATGCAACCTCTGCGTTCAACCCAAGCGATGAGTGGGAGCAATTCGACCAAGACGATTTCAGCAATATTGGTCAATATGGTGAGAGCACAGAGCCAACGCCTGAGCCAGAACCTGTCACTCCCCTTGAGTGTGGTGCAGCAAAAACCTTAATCAGCGCAATTCAAGGTGAAGGCGGCGACAGCCCGCTTATTAACACTGAAGTAGAAGTTGAAGGTGTTGTTACAGCTGACTTCCAAGGTGATGATCAACTAAAAGGTTTCTTCATTAGCTCACTTGCTGCTGATGTTGATACAAACCCACTAACTTCTGAAGGTGTATTTGTTTATTTCGCAGATACCGACGTTGCAGTTGGTGACCATGTGCGTGTTAAAGGTAGCGTTGCTGAATACTACAGCGCAACACAACTAGGCGATGTTAGCCAAGTTGAGATCTGTGCGACAGGTTTATCTACTGATGCAACCGCTATCACTTTACCAGTTACTGACGTGGCAGACCTTGAAGCTTACGAAGGTATGTTAGTAACCATCGCGCAACCTTTAGTCGTTAATAACAACTACGGCCTCGGTCGCTATGGTGAAGTTGACTTAGGTACTGAGCGTTTATACCAAGGAACTCAAGTAGCGCTTCCAGGCGATGCAGCAAATGCTGTTGAAGCTGAAAACCTGAAAAAACAAATCTTAATCGACGATGGTTCAACAAAGCAAAACCTTGATCCTATTGCTTACCCAGGTACGGGCCTTGATGCCTATAACACATTACGTTTAGGCGATACTGTTAATACGATTACCGGTGTGATGGGTTATAGCTTCGACCGTTATCGTATTCACCCTACAGTACAACCTGAGTTCACTGTAACTAACCCTCGTACAGATGCACCAGAGCTTAACGAAGATGCAGATCTACGTGTAGCAAGCTTTAACGTATTAAACTACTTTAATGGCGACGGCCAAGGTGCAGGCTTCCCAACTAGCCGTGGTGCAGATAGCGAAGAAGAGTTTACTCGCCAAGAAGCTAAATTAGTTAGCGCAATCACGGCTATAAATGCTGATGTGATTGGCTTAATGGAAATCGAAAATGACGGTTTCGGTGAAAATAGCGCCATTGCTAGCCTAGTATCTGCACTTAATGATGAAGATGCAGAAAATACCTACGCATTCGTTGATTTCGGCGTTGACCAAATTGGTACTGATGCAATCACGACAGCACTGATTTATCGCTCAAATAAAGTATCTGAAGTTGGTAAGGCTGCTCATACCACAGTAGAACCTTTCGATTACAGCAATCGCCCGCCAATTGCACAAAGCTTCCAATCTCTTGAAAGCGAAGAAATCTTCACTGTTGCCGTTGCCCACCTAAAATCTAAAGGCGGCTGTGGTAGCGCTGAAGGTAATAATGCTGACTTAGGCGATGGTCAAGCATGTTGGAATGAAATCCGTGTTGCGGGTGCAAATGCATATGCTGATTGGTTAGCCACTTACCCAACAGAAGTTGAAGATGAAGATATCATCTTAGTGGGCGATATGAACGCATACGCGATGGAAGATCCTATCCGTGCATTTGCAGATAAAGGTCTGAAGAGTGCGGTTGCTGAACTAGACGGCGACACATTAGGTTATTCTTATAGCTTCTCTGGCCGCATTGGTAGCCTTGACCACGCACTAGTCTCTGAATCTATGCTTGCTAAAGTTGTTGCTGCTACGGATTGGCATATCAATGCCGATGAGCCAATCAGCCTAGACTACAACCTTGAGTATAAATCATCGACACAACAAGCTAGCCTTTACGCTGACAATGCATACCGTGCATCTGATCACGACCCAGTGATTGTTGATATCCAATCTGCAGAGCCTGTTCCAGAACAACAAGCGCCAGTAATCGAAGTTCAGCAATCATTCGAAATCGTTGAAAACAGTGAGGTAGGCGCTGTGATTGGTCAACTTGTTTTCTCTGATGGTGACGCTGATTATACACCTGTCGTTAGCTTTAGCATTGAAGGTGAGCATGCTGACGCGATTGCAATCAGTGCTACAGGTGAAATCACAGTAGCCAAAGAGCTCGATTTTGAAGAAGAAGACAAGCTTACATTAATGATCCGTGCAGAAGATAGCGCAGGCAACTTATCAGAAGCACAACTGCTATACATCAACATTACCAATGATGTGGCAGATGATGTAACCGAAGAAGTTGAAGAAGATGAAACTGAAGAAGAGTCAAAAGATGATGATTCTGGTTCATTTGCTTGGTTAAGTCTACTTGCTTTACCATTTGCACTTCGTCGTCGCATGAAAAAATAAGCGACACCGCATTAAGTAAAAAGGCCGCTTATCGCGGCCTTTTTTATACTTCACACTCTAAAACTGATTCAACTCTAGAGTTGGCTTTTGCCTTATAGAGTCTTTCAATCTCAATTTTTTGCTCATTGCTAACTTGCCAATTAAAGAATTGGCAGCTTTTTCCATTTACTAAATCTACTTTAAAAATAGTTAGAAATGCGAGCTGAGAGAACTCAACTGCAGCAATATCTTCAGTGTTAATATAACGCTTTTTAATTCCACGCGAATAACAAATTCCCGCTTTATAACAGTGTAAAAAGCGCAGTTGTAAGAAATTTAAAATAGTTATAAAGAGCAAAATAGGTAAAAGAAACAAAAGTAGCGATGTTCCAAGAAAAGTAACGCTTAATAAAACAAGAATAGCAAACGCTATCTTGGTTCCCTGTAGAGTCCAATTAGGACTTAACTTTATCGTTTTCATGAGGCTGAATCTTAAAATTTTAATGATAATAAGCTGACGTTTAATACAAAATGATTAAAGAATCATTCGATTGCTATTTTACAGAGTCTAAAAAAGGGACACAAGGTACAAAAAAATACTTTTGTACTAGAAAAAAGAAACTAGACCGCAACTCATTATAAAACCGCTACTTTTTACTTATCACAAATTTAAATTAAAATATTATAATTTATACCACTCATACCAATCCGCTTAATTAAGTTGTCTATTTTGAGGCAATAAAACCTCAAAATGATTAAGTATTATTGCGGGTTGGTATCACACCAATTCATTTAATAAGCGGTCTATTTTAGGCAATAAAAAACCCGCAACAAGTGCGGGTTTTTTTAAAGAAGTTAAAAGGCTAATTACTTAGCAGCTTTTTTCTCTTTTTCTGCAGCGATTACTGTTTCAGCAACGTTTGCAGGACATGGTGCGTAGTGTGAGAACTCCATAGAGAACTGACCACGACCAGAAGTGATAGTACGTAAGTGGCCGATGTAACCGAACATTTCAGAAAGTGGTACATCACCCTTGATGCGAACGCCCATTGCGCCAGCTTCTTGGTCTTTGATCATACCACGACGACGGTTAAGGTCACCGATTACGTCACCTACGTTGTCTTCCGGAGTGAATACGTCAACTTTCATGATTGGCTCAAGAAGTTGTGCACCCGCTTTAGGGATAGACTGACGGAAAGCGCCTTTAGCAGCGATTTCGAACGCGATTGCTGATGAGTCAACTGCGTGGAAAGCACCGTCGAAAAGTTCAACTTCAACGTCTAATACTGGGAAGCCAGCTAGAACACCTTCTTGCATCATTGATGCGAAGCCTTTCTCAACTGCAGGCCAGAATTCTTTAGGTACGTTACCACCAACAACTGATGAAGAGAACGTGAAGCCTGAGTTTTGCTCGCCTGGCTTGATGCGGTAATCGATCTTACCGAATTGACCAGAACCACCAGATTGTTTCTTATGCGTGTAGCTATCTTCGATTTCTTTCGTGATAGTTTCACGGTAAGCAACCTGAGGTTGACCAACAACTAGGTCTACGCCGTAAGTACGCTTAAGGATATCTACTTTGATATCTAAGTGAAGCTCACCCATACCTTTAAGGATGGTTTCGCCTGAATCTTCGTCAGTTTCAACTTGGAATGAAGGATCTTCTGCAACCATCTTACCGATCGCGATACCCATCTTCTCGTTACCGCCTTTGTCTTTAGGAGCAACAGCGATTGAGATAACTGGATCAGGGAAGATCATCGCTTCAAGTGTACATTCGTGCTTAGGATCACAAAGAGTGTGACCAGTTTGAACGTTCTTCATACCAACAACAGCGATGATGTCACCCGCTTGTGCTTCAGTAAGTTCGTTACGCTCGTCAGCTTGCATCTCAACCATACGGCCGATACGCTCTGTTTTACCAGTTGCTGAGTTAAGGATTGTGTCACCTTTCTTCATGCGACCAGCGTAGATACGGATGAACGTAAGTGCACCGAAACGGTCGTCCATGATTTTGAACGCTAACGCTTTAAGTGGCTCATCTGCAGAAACAGTTGCTACTTCACCAGTAGGCTCACCTGTTTCAGGATCAGTTAGAGGTTGTGGGTCAACTTCTGTAGGCGAAGGTAGGTAATCTACAACCGCGTCTAATACTAACTGCATACCTTTGTTTTTGAATGCAGAACCACAGTATGTTGGGAAGAACGCAAGATCACGAGTACCTTTACGGATACAACGTTTGATGTCTTCTAGAGAAGGCTCTTCACCTTCCATGTAAGCCATCATTAGGTCTTCGTCTTGCTCAACAGCAGACTCAACAAGCATCTCATGGTATTCATCAACTTTGTCTACCATGTCAGCTGGAACGTCTTGTACTTCGTAGTTTTCAGGAAGACCAGTCTCGTCCCAAACGTATGCTTTTTTCTCAAGTACGTCTACAACACCAGTGAATTGGTCTTCGATACCGATTGGTAAAGTCATAACTAGTGGGTTAGCACCTAGTACTTTCTCAACTTGACCTACAACGCGGTAGAAATCAGCACCCATACGGTCTAATTTGTTTACGAAGATTACACGTGCAACTTCTGATTCGTTCGCATAACGCCAGTTAGTTTCTGACTGCGGCTCAACACCACCAGAACCACAGAATACACCGATACCACCGTCTAGTACTTTAAGTGAACGGTATACTTCTACTGTGAAGTCAACGTGTCCCGGAGTATCGATAACGTTTAAGCGGTGGCCTTTCCACTCACAAGTTACAGCTGCTGATTGGATTGTAATACCGCGCTCAGCTTCTTGTTCCATGAAGTCAGTAGTAGACTCACCGTCGTGTACCTCACCAGTCTTATGAATTTTACCCGTAAGCTTAAGGATACGCTCAGTGGTGGTAGTTTTACCCGCGTCAACGTGGGCGAAAATACCAATATTTCTGTACTTCGATAAATCTGCCATTATTTTACTCTTAATAAAGTCGAAAAATTATTCGGCGGGAGTATAGCATTACTTAAAGCGAACATCACCATCGAAGTCGCTTAAAATGCAATCAATTTTATAAAATTTTTCTATGCTCAGGATAAGCGGCACTTTTTAACGTGCCGAACAGTGAGTTTATGCTACTAAAATCGCTAATTTAGCGCTGATTTGGCATTTAAATGATGTGATTAGCTACTTGTCATTTTATAACAACGCTCGGGTCGCCCGATACTTCCGTAGCTCTGATCAGCACTGACTTGCTCAGCTTCAAGCAAGTATTCAAGGTAACGACGGGCTGTTGAGCGGCTTACGCCGACTAAATCACCCATTTGCTGAGCAGTAAAAGCCGTGCCAATATTCGCTTTAAACGCTTTTAAGATCTTTTGCAAAGTAAGCTGATCCACCCCTTTTGGTAACCTGACCGGGGTTTTTAACTGTTCTTGCGATCCAAATAAAGTATCGACCATAGATTGGGTTACTTCATCGGCATCTGACAAACATTGTTGCCTTGCTTCGAATCGCGCCAGTGCTTGATCTAAGCGATTTAGCATTAATGGTTTTACTAAGAAGTCACAGGCGCCAAGTTGCATGGCTTTTTCCAGTGTTTCTACTTCTTTTGCTGCGGTTAATAGCATTACTTCGCTTTTCATTTCTTCGCGGCGTAATTCATTAAGTAAATCAAGGCCATTACCATCGGGTAAATGAATATCGAGCAAAATTAAATCGGCATTAATCGCCGATAATAGCGCTTTCGCGGTGGCAAGATTGCCTGCAATACCCACAACCTGATATTGCCCCTGACGTAGAGTTTGCCGTGCCCCTTGTTGGCCAGCAACGCCATGAGGAAGTAATAAGTATTGCGCCAATAATTGGGCTACTTCAACTTCGTCTTCAACAATGACAACTGAGTAAGTCATGTTCTTTACCTTTTATTTATAGGCTGATCATTTTTTATTATTTTGGAATGTAGACACTTAAGCGTGCCCCCATCAGATCAGACTCACCTATTTCTAAACTACCACGACACGAATCTAAGTTGGTTTTGACCAAATAAAGGCCGATACCATGCTCAGCCCCTGACTTAGAACTGTATTGTGGTGTAAATATCACATCCTTGTCATCGCCTAAACCAAAACCGCTGTCTTCAACATCAAACAATAATGTTTTGCTGGTTTCATCAACCGTAACACGAACCTTAGGGGTACGTGTATCGCTAGCTCGAATAGCAGCTTCAATTGCGTTATCAATCAAATTGCCAAGTATCGAGACAACCCGTTCAAGCATATCTTTACGGGTGATCGATCCTAATAAACTATCTGGATTAAGCTCAAGAATTACATTAAGTTCGCGGGCTTTGTGGTATTTACCAACCAATAAACCTGCCAGTACCGGATCTTGGATCCTTTCGAGTAAATGATGGATCTGCGCTTGCGAGCCTTTACTTTCTTGACCAATTAACTCAATTGCCTGATCCGTTTGCCCCATTTGAATTAACGCACCAATTAAGTTTAGCTTGTTCGAGTAATCATGCGTTTGCACTCGTAATAACTCAGCAAAGGCTTGCACTTTAGTTAATTGCTGCGATAAATATTCAAGCTCATCCGCAGGGCGCATACTCAACAAAATACCATCAGCCTGACCTTGCACTTGCAATGCATATCGCGACAACACAATGCGTTTATCGGCGGCAAACAATTCAAAACCTACAATCGGACGCTGTTGGTTATGCATCAAAAACTCGCTATGTTCAGGAAGCAAATCTGCAAGCTTAAGTGGTTGATGAATACAGCTAGTCGGTTTACCGAGAATTTCGCAAGCACGCTGGTTTAAGTTACGCACGTTACCCTCAGGATCGAGGGCAATAATGCCGCTACGAACAGTGTTCAAAATAGCATCTTGCTCCGAGAACAACCTTGCTATTTCATCAGGCTGTAAACCAAAAATAGCATTACGAACCCGTTGACCAATATACACCGCGGCCAAAATACTTAAACCGACTAACAACAAACCCCAAAGCATAATTTCAGCACTACGAGCACGAATAAGCGGTTCAATTGATTGCACTAAAAAGCCAACCGATACCAAGCCGATGACTTCGCCCTGCTCTGAAAGCACAGGGACTTTGCCACGAATAGACTCGCCCAAACTCCCTTTTGCAATCGATACATACCGCTCACCACGTAGCGCCGCTTTACTATCACCACCCACCATCGGCTTACCGAGCTTGTCAGAGTCGGGGTGAACAATGCGGCGAGTATTTTTATCGCCAATTACGATAAAGCTGGCAGCGGTGAGTTCACGAATATGCTCAATTTGCGTATTTAACTCATCAAGCCCTTGCTTGGTTTGCAATGCGCTTTGTACGTCATCCCGTGAGGCAATACTGGTTGCGAGCGCAAGCGCTTTATCACCCATGTGGTTATGTAAGCTTTCTGCAGTGATCTGATACACCAATGCGCCAAACAACACAGCCTGTAAAACACATAGACCAGTAACCCAAATAATGAGTCGCGTTTCTAAGCGCTTAGGTTTTTTAACCATATGCTGAAATGGGTTTAGCTTATTGGTGTATCTCATATCAGTGCCTTGTTCTACGCATGTTGCTCTGCTTGCGTAGCTGCTTTTTCTTTACGACGTTGGACAATATAGTCTTTCAGTGGGAACAACAACACTAAGATCGAAATCACAAAAATACTCAGTGTTAATGGGCGGTCCCATAAAAAGCTCAGCGAACCATCTGAAATCATCATGGCACGGCGGAAGTTTCGCTCAATCATATCACCGAGGATAAAGCCAAGTAATAAAGGTGCCATCGGGAAAGCTAACAATCGAAGCACCAAGGCCACCAGCGCAAAGCCCACCATCATAAATAAATCAAAGGTGTTAAATGACACTAAATACACACCAATTAAGCTGAAGAATAAAATCATCACTGTCAGCACAGATTTAGGCATTGCCAACACTTTAGCGAAATATGGGATCAACGGCAGATTCAAAATCAGCAGTACAATATTGCCAAAGTACATACTGACAATGACAGCCCAAAACACGCTTGGGTTTTCTTGCATTAACATAGGGCCCGGCTGAATACCGTAGGCAATTAATGCACCTAGCATAATAGCTGTTGTACCAGAGCCTGGAATACCTAAAGTCAGTAGTGGTACAAATGAGCCAGTACAAGCTGCATTATTAGCCGACTCGGGTGCCGCTAAGCCACGCATCGAACCCTTACCAAATTTATCTTTCAGCGCTTTTGGAGCAAGGTTACGCTCAGTAGCATAGGCCATAAAGCTGGCAATGGTTGCCCCTGCGCCCGGTAAAACACCGACTATAAAGCCAAGTAAAGATGAGCGGCCAACCACAGGAGCCATATCTTTTACTTCTTCTTTAGTCAGTTTTGTTGAACCAATTTTTGGCGTATCAGGATCGTCAATTTTTTTATCTGGCTCAGCTTCTGGGCGCGCCACATTAATCAGCGCCTCAGCCAACGCAAACGTTGCCATTGCTACTAATAAAAAACTAATACCATCTAATAAATCAGCTTGGCCAAAAGTAAAGCGCTCGGTACCTGAAGAGGGATCAATACCTACCGTTGCCAGCATTAAACCAAATACCGTCATCATCATGGCTTTTAAAAATTGCCCTTTATTAGAGAACGCAGCGATAGCCGTTAAGCCTAAAAACATCAGTACAACATAATCAGGCGACTGAAAACTTAATGACACTTTCGCTAATAATGGCGCAGCCACCATCAATAAAATGGCGCCAATCGTCCCACCTATAAAGGATGAATAAGCTGCAATCGCAAGGGCTTTACCAGCCTTACCTTGTTTTGCTAGTGGGTAACCATCAAACGATGACGCTACTGTCCCCGCTACACCCGGCGCATTAATCAAAATAGAAGAAGTAGAGCCACCGAATATAGCCCCGTAGTAAACACCGGCCATTAAAATCATGCCCGAATCAGCACCGATGCTGTAAGTGATCGGGATCATCAACGCAATTGCAGTAATTGGACCAAGACCGGGTAGCATACCAATGAACGTGCCAACAAAGCAGCCAACGATCACATATAACAAGTTGTTCCAGTCGAGTACGGTCGACAAACCTAACATAATTCCATCAAGCATAACTTAACTCCACAGATTGCCAGGTACTAAGTAAATGCCCAGTACTTGTGTCATTAAAAACCAAAAAACCACGGCCACAGGCACAGAAGCAAACAACAACACTGCCTTACGGCGTTCGCCCATGATAAAAAAGCCCGTAATTAAAAAGGCACTGGTGGCAATTAAAAAGCCGAACGGTTCAAGCATGGCGCTATAAGCAACCATTAAAACCAACAGTGCAAAGGTACGTAGTAAGTTGCCCTTACTGAGTAGCTCTGCTTTTTCTGCAGGCGCTTGCTTTAATAAGTTGGCACCAATCGATAGTACACACACCACGATACCGAATACTGCATACACTTTTGGTAAGGTTGCAGAAGTAACGCTTTCGTACTCTTCAAATGGCATAAGTGGAATTTGCCAAGCCACAAGGGCGTAGAGGGTAAAGAGGACCAAGAATAAACTTGGTCCTATTAGTTCACGGTTTAACATCGTCTAACCTTAGCCTCGGATAAAACCAAGTTCTTTCATTACAACGCGTAATTGCGCTTCTTGCTGTTCAAGCGATTTAATAAACGCTTCTTTTTCTTGAAATAGATTTAGCCAACCATTACGAGCACGAACCGCTTCCCACTCAGGAGTTTGTTGTAGCTTACGTAGCTTTTCTGTGTACTCGGCTAGTTTGTCTGCTGGTAAATCTGGGGTTGCAAAAAAGCCGCGCCAGTTTACGAACTCCATGTCGTAACCTAGCGACTTTAAGGTTGGAATTGCTGGGTAATCTGGCAATTTATCTGCAGAAGTCACCGCTAAAATACGTGCCTGACCACCATTAGCGACTTCGAGTGCTTCACTTAACCCTGTTGAAAGTAAGTTAACCTCACCCGACAATAAACCTGCTTTCGCTTTACCACCGGCATCGTAAGGAATGTAACGTAAACGACGACCATCCAGACCCGCCGCTTTCACCGCTTGTGCTGCCACTAAGTGATCCATGCTGCCACGCGCAGAACCACCCGCGACTTTTACAGAACCTGGGTCTTTTTTCATGGCATCAATAACGTCTTGCCATGTTTTAAATGGCGAGTCATTGCGCACCACAAATGCACCATAATCAGCAATCATGCTGGCAACTGGTGTTAAATCGCGATAGCTGTAAGGAATTTTGCCTGATAATGCGCGCAGAACGATAGGCGTTGAGTTAACCATCAACATATCGCCTTTTTTAGTGCCCGACTCAATCAAGTAAGCAATTGCACGGCCACCGCCGCCGCCCGACATATTCTGAAACGATGCATTATCTTCAATGCCCGCTTTTACCATTGCTTCACCAACACCACGTGCTGTGGTATCCCAACCGCCGCCTGGGCCACCTGGTACCAAAAAGTGTAAGTTTGCCAATGCCAATGGGCTGGCTACTAATAATGAAGCTGCTAAAACAGATCTTTTTAATGATTTAAACATAGTCATAATGCACGACTCCTAAAATAAGTACTGCATACGAGCACTGATGCCCATACCTGAATCTTCATCACCTACCAGCGTAGAAGCACCGGCACCATCAACATCGCTGTAAATCAGGTTGCCCATAAATTTGATATCGCTGCTTAGGTAATATGATGTGCCTAATGTATAAGTGGTTACATCGGTACCTTGCTGTTTGCTGCTGGCGTTCATTTGTGACACACGTGCAACCAGCTCCCATGCATCTTTAATCCCTTTTGGTTGTACAAATAATGCTGAGCCTGCTTTGTAACGGCGCTGCTCACCGCCTAAGAAATAACTCGCCGAAACATGAAAGCCATCAAAACGCTCACCATCAAGTTCGTTGCTACTATCAACCGTATCGAGGTAACGGCTGGCATATTCAGCCTCTAGAGTGAATGCATTCGCTTGGTAGGCAAATTCAAGACCGCTTTGCGACATGCTATTTAGCGCTGCGGTTTCACCTCCGACTGCGTAATCGACTAAGCGAACATTGGTTTCACGCACTTCACCACGGGCAAAACGAGCGCTTAAGTCATTGCCGCCCATATCACGATAAGAGTGCCAAGCACCTAAATGAATCACATCACCCGGCGCTGCACTTGACCAAGTTAAGCGACCTGTTACAGCCAATGTCAGTTTGTCATTTTCGTCATGGCCCGATGCACCAAACGCATCGTTTTTGTAAACACCCACGGCGTAACGCAAGCCTGAATCTTTAAAGTATTGATAAGCCGAGATACCCCAGCGGAAGAAAGGCGAGAAGGTGTTAGCAAGGGTGCTACGCTCAATGGTATTAATGTGTTTAGAACTGGTTAGCGCATTGAGCGACATGTCTTCACGGATTTTACCGGCTTTTACTTTTAAGCCGTTGTCGAATGCATAACGTACCCGCGCTAACACGATTTCAGCCGAGCCTTCAGAAAATTCGAGTAGTAATTTGTGATCCCAGTTACCATGTTCACTTTCAACATAAGTACGGATACGACGTGGGAAGAAGTCGCTGCCTCCAGCGCCATCATTGTCGGCATTGTAAGCACCGTCGAAATAGTTGTAATCAAGTTGCACGCGACCACCAAATTCTAGGTTGAAGCCGCTAGATGTTTTTAATGAATCCACTTCTTTTTGAAGTGCATCGAGTTGTTGCTGTAGTTGTTCAGTGTCGCTTTGTGCGAATGCTGATGTACTTGCTAACGCCGCTGCAACGGCTAAAGCGAGCTGTGTGTTACTTGCTTTCATGAATTACTCCACACCAGATTATAATTATTTGTTGTCGTTGATCGGCCTACTGCAAACGGCGATCTGGTTTGGAGCATAGTGTTAACGATAGATTAACGAAATGTTTAGGGGGTAAGTTGCATTGATGGTGATAAATGGCTTTTTGTTCATAAAACTCATGAACAAAAAGCACATTACTGGGGGTTAGTATAAAATCTAGGCAAATTAGCTGCTTAAAAGTCGCAAAACTAGCTAAAAGTCATCTCAGGAACGTCACCAGATACAATCAGCTTGCCCTGTGTTTTAGCAATAATCTCATCAACCGAAACACCCGGAGCACGCTCTAATAAATGAAATGCACCGTCTTTAATTTCTAAAAGTGCCAAATCGGTGATCACTTTATTGATACAACCAACGCCCGTTAACGGCAAACTACATTCGGTCAGCAGTTTTGATTCACCATGCTTGTTGGCATGGGTCATGGTACAAATAATGTTTTTAGCACCGGCCACTAAATCCATCGCACCGCCCATCCCTTTAACCAGCTTTTTCGGGATCATCCAACTGGCTATGTTGCCGTTTTGGTCTACTTCAAACGCGCCCAGCACGGTTAAATCAACGTGGCCGCCGCGGATCATGGCAAAGCTTTCTGCGGAGCTAAATATAGCCGCCCCCGTTGCAGCGGTGACCGTTTCTTTACCTGCGTTGATCATATCAGCATCAACTTGTTCTGCACTTGGGTATGGCCCCATACCGAGTAAACCATTTTCTGATTGCAGCATCACTTCGATGCCATCAGGGACATAATTAGCGACCAAGGTTGGAATACCTATACCTAAGTTAACGTAGTAACCATCCTGTAGTTCCATCGCCACGCGTTTAGCGATTTGTTCTCGTGATAATGCCATCAGCGTGCTCCTTATTGATTCTCTTGCTTAGTGGTAACTTTCTCGATGCGCTTTTCAAATTCACCTTTAATCACTCGGTCAATATAGATACCCGGCGTGTGAATTTGGCTTGGCTCTAGCTCCCCTGGCTCAACAATTTCTTCAACTTCAAGAACCGTAATTTTGCCAGCGGTTGCTGCCATCGGATTAAAGTTCATCGCCGTATGACGATAAATGCAGTTACCATAACGATCTGCTTTCCACGCTTTAACTATCGCAAAGTCGCCAGTAATGCTTGGCTCCAATAAATAGTCACGACCATTAATATTGCGGGTTTCTTTACCGTCAGCCACCGGTGTACCGACACCCGTTGCGGTATAAAATGCAGGAATACCCGCGCCGCCAGCACGCATTTTTTCAGCTAAGGTGCCTTGCGGTGTCAGCTCAACTTCTAGTTCACCATTTAATAGTTGCTGCTCAAATAACGCGTTTTCACCAACGTAAGAGGCAACCATCTTGCTGATTTGCTTGTCTTCAAGTAGCACCCCTAAACCAAAACCATCAACACCACAGTTATTCGATACCACGGTTAAATCTCGGGTGCCTTGACGTTTAATTTGCGCAATCAAGCCTTCAGGAATACCGCATAAGCCAAATCCACCGGCTATCACTGTCATGCCATCTTCAAGGCCAGCCATTGCTTCGCTATAACTTGTAACTACTTTATCAAAACCTGCCATTGGCTCCTCCTATTGTGCAGTCCAACCGCCATCAATGGCGATTGCTTGGGCGGTAATATTGCGTGCTGCATCGGCCATTAAAAAGCTAACGGTATGCAGGATCTCATCTAAGCCGATAAATGCTTTTTTCGGCATTGGTGCTAGCATAATTGTGTCGATCACTTGTTGCTCAGAAATGCCATGTTCTTTGGCTTGCGAGGCAATTTGTTGCTCCACAAGCGGCGTTTTTACATAGGCTGGGCACACAGTATTAATCGTGATGTTGGCATCACCAGTTTCGAGTGCCATGGTTTTAGCAAAGCCGATTAAGCCATGTTTTGCAGCGATATAAGCCGACTTATATTTAGACGCCACCATGGCATGAATTGAGCCAATATTAATGATGCGACCAAAATCTTGCTCACGCATGCGAGGGAGTACCGCCTTGGTCATCATCGCCGGGCCAACGAGCATAACTTGCTGTAAAAACTGCCACTTATCAGCAGGAAAATCTTCAAGCTTCGCAACGTGCTGAATACCCGCATTATTAATAAGTACATCAATTGGCTGATTAAGCTCAGTGAAAAACTGCTCTATTGCATCACTGTCTGCCACATTAAGCGCATACCCTTCGGCGCTACCACCTTGCTCAACAATGCCTGCCGCCGCTTGTTGTGCAGCTTGCTGATTTAAATCAGTCACAATAATAGTGTGACCTTGCATCGCCAGTTGCTGGGCAACATATAGACCAATACCACTGGCTGCACCGGTAATTAAAACTGTTTTGCTCATCGGGCTACTCCTCTAAAAACTCACTGATAAGCTGCGCTTTCGGGGCGATTGAGAAAATACCATCAAGGTGTCCCCAGCCCCCTTCAATTTCTGAAATCTCAACGTCTTTACCTGCCGCTTTCATGGTGTCAAAAACGGTGCGCATGTTTTCAGGGCGAAGCAGTAAGTCGTTCGTTGCGGGTAGTAATAATGTTTTGGCAGAGACATTTTTAAGTGCCGTTGTTAAATCGCTTTGCATACCAGCGGTAAATAATTGTGATGCCCGGACCAAATAAAGTACATGGTTGGCATCTTGGGTTTTAGCTCGTGCCATTGCGCGCTGAGCGAGTACTTGGTTTAACTTAGGCAAGGTACGAATATCTTTTAATGCACCTTCATCCAATACATTAAAGTCAGGGAAGCTCGCGTTATAAATAATTGGATGCATCGCATCTTGCGTAATATTAAGCATGGTTGCCGCTAAACCATCTAACGGGCGCTCTTTGCCGTAGTAATTACCTTGCTGCCAGTTTTTATCTAGACGAATTGGTAACGCCCATTTTTCAAGTGCAGCGACTGTCCATGCATCCATCGTTGCAGCGCCAATCACATGAATTAAACGCTCTACTTTATCTGGGTAACGAGTAGCCCACTCAAGTGCTTGAAACGACCCCATTGATGCGCCCATCACAGCATGTAACTTAGTGATACCTAGGCTGTCGAGTAAACGCTTTTGCACATTCACAAAGTCAGTAATCGTAACCACAGGGAAATCCAAACCATAAGGTTTACCTGTTTTTGGATTAGTTGACGCAGGGCCTGTGGTAATGACATTTTCATCATGCCAGTTGGCATTTACTAAAGTATCTGAGCTAATCACATAATATTTATTGGTATCGATAGCTTTACCTGGGCCGATAATCGCATCCCAATAACCCGGTAGGGCATCATCTGCTTTATATTTACCTGCGGCATGAGAAGTACCAGAGAAGTAATGAGTGATTAAAATCACGTTATCTTTATTGGCGTTTAGTTTTCCGTAACTTTCCCAGCCAATATCCACTTGCTCTAACGTCACACCAGACACAGTGGTAAAATCTTTTGTCGTAAAATGCTGCTTTTCCACCAGCATGGTGTCGGCTTTGTTTGCAGCGCCAAACGCGGTGCTACTAAATACAACCAGCCATAGCAAAATTATTAATTTGGTTTTCATTGCTGTTCCTTAAAAGAAAATAAAGAGTCCGAGTGCCAATGCGACACCGATAAGCGGAATGACCGCAGTCAGCGCTGCCATTGACCAATACGCTCGTTGATGCGTTTCTTTACAGATAGCGCGTATTGTTGTGACCACATAACCATTATGCGGCAAGGTATCGAGGGCTCCAGAGCTAATTGCCACTACTCGGTGCAGTTGTTCAGGGTTTACACCCATGTCTAAATAACCTGGTGCGACAAGGGGTAATGCAATGGCTTGCCCGCCAGAAGCAGAGCCAGTTAAACCAGCAATTACACTAACCGCAACCGCAGCACCAACCAACTCATTCCCCGGCATATGGGTCATCACATCGACAGCGGCGGTAAATGCTGGTGATACTTTCGCCACAGCGCCAAAACCAACCACGGCAGCGGTATTACCGATTGCCACTAAGGCGCCGGTTGTACCAACATTAATAGCGTTACCCATATCGTGAAAATGCTTAAAATTGATAATCACAATACTCAGTACACCACCAAGCAAAGCGACAATAAGCGCGGTTTGCTGCAGTACATCATGTAGCGTAAATGATAAAAGCAGCACCACAATCAGTGGGATCACACCCGTAATTGGATGCGGACGACGACGCTCAATAATGACAGGATCATCATCACGCGCTTCAAAGGTTTCGCCATTAGCAACGGCTTTTTTGATCATCTTGTTCAACCAAAAGTAACCTGCTGTCGCCATGAAAATAGCGACCACTAAGCTCACTTCCCAAGCTGCATAGGGTGACGTACCAAGGTGCTTAACCGGGATCCAGTTTTGAATTTCTGGCGAGCCTGCCGAAGTCATGGTAAAGGTCACCGAACCAAATGCCAGCGTTGCTGGAATAAAGCGGCGCGGTAAGTTTGCATCTTTAAACAGACTTAATGCCATTGGATAAACGGAAAACGCAACAATAAAGACGCTCACGCCACCGTAGGTTAAAACAGCACAGGCAATCACAACCGCAAGAACGGCATGCTTCATACCTAGTTTACCCACAATGTAGCTTGCAACACTGTCTGCAGCACCGGTGTCTTCCATGAATTTACCGAACAACGACCCCAGTAAGAACATAAAAAACCACGCACTTAAGAAGCCTGCAAAGCCATCCATATAGGCGTTAATAAAGTTTGTATCTGCCGATACAGGGAAAATGGCCATGCCACTACTAAGTGCAACTAACAGTGCACAGATTGGCGCAGCGATAAATAAATTTACCCCACGCAGCGTTAAAATGATCAGCAGTATTAAACCGCCTAACAGTCCTATCATGCTCAGCATAGACATTCCTATAATTATTGTTATTACACAGATGAGGTGACATCGGAATAATGCTTTCAGTCTTACCCTAAGCGTTCAAAAAATACATAACACTAAGGTACTATCTGCTTTAAAAATAGCTTAATTGCTTGATAAATAAAGGGCTGTGACGGGTATAGCACTATGGTACTAATTCAATTTTTGCAACTATCTTCTACATTAATTGACAGGTGACACGGGCAAATCTTATTCAGTCTTCGGCAACATCGATGTGAGTGGCCATAAGACTAATGACAACAATAACAAGGAATACAACATGATAAAGCTTAACCCAAAAGTCGCGCCACTTACTCTGGCTGTATCACTTGCTTTGGCAGGTGTCAGTGCTCAAGCGGCAGAACAAGCCGAACCTGCAGCAAAAAAAGGTGAACTTGAACGTATTCAGGTAACAGCACGTAAAACTGTTGAAAACCTGCAAGAAGTGCCAGTCGCAGTCACTTCAATTGGTGCTGAAGAGCTGGCTGAAAATGGCATTGTCGTTATGACCGAAGTTCAGCAGTTCTCGCCAAATACTACCTTGCAAGCAAGCCGTGGTACTAACTCTACAATTACTGCGTTTATTCGTGGTGTAGGTCAACAAGATCCACTTTGGGGTTATGAGCCGGGTGTAGGTATCTATATTGATGATGTTTATCTTGCTCGCCCTCAAGGTGCCGTGCTTGATCTACTTGATGTTCAACAAATCGAAGTATTACGCGGCCCGCAAGGGACGCTTTACGGTAAAAATACCATTGGTGGTGCCATTAAATACGTCACCAAAGAAATGAGCGGTGATGCAACATTAAATATTCAAGGCACTGTAGGTAGCTATAACCAAAAAGATTTAAAAATCACTGGCCAATTACCGATTGTTGACGAAAAACTTTACGTGGGTTTTGGTTTTGCAACGCTTAACCGTGATGGCTTTGGTGAGTTTTTAACATCGGCTCTTGATAACCAAGACCGCGAAAACTACAACAAAGACGTAACCGCAGCTCGTGTTACACTCGAATACACACCGACTGATGACTTATTCTTCCGCCTCGCGTGGGATAAAACAGAAGACAAATCAAACGCAAAAGGTGGTTACCGTTTACTACCAAGTATTCTTACTGATGCACCAGTTCCAGACAGCGTGTATGACTCTTACACCAGCTTACCAACATGGAATAAAGTTGAACTCGAAGGTTACAGCCTAACTGCTCGTTGGGATATGACTGACAGCACTAGCATTAAATATATCGGTTCAAGCCGTGAGAGCTACTCACCAACCAATATCGACTTTGATAACACGTCACTGCAAATTTTCGACGTACCTGCTATTTACGATGATGAGCAAACGACTCACGAGTTGCAGCTAAATCATCAAGGCGATAACTACAAATTGGTTTCAGGTCTTTACTACTATGATGGTGAATCTTGCGGTCAATTTGAGGCTATTTTAGGTATCTTAGGTCAAAGTCTAGGTGCTCCGGGTCTGACTCGTGAAGTAAGCGGCTGTAGTAACTCAAACAGTAAAGCAGCGTATATCCAAAGCTCGATTGATTTAACAGATAAATGGTCAATGACACTCGGCGCCCGTTACACCAAAGACAAAAAAGAAGCGCAGGTTAACAATGGCCTAATCTTTGACATTGTTTACCCTGAATCAGGTTGGGTACCAGGTTACACTCGCCCAGAAGGTCAGCTTGTACCAACGGTACTCGATGATGAAGAAGAATGGTCACGCTTCACACCACGTGCTGGCGTTGAATACCAGTACAATCGTGACATCATGTTCTTTGCAAGTTATGCGCAAGGCTTTAAGTCAGGTACTTTCAATCCACGTGCAACCACTGCAGAGCCAGCTGCAAAGCCAGAAATCGTCGATTCATTCGAAATCGGTATGAAGAGTGAGTGGAACAACAACTTACGTGCAAACGTCACGTTATTCACCCTTGACCATAAAGACCGTCAATATATTTCGGTATTACCGGGCGACAGCGCTGCAGATCTAAACCAACGTTTAGGTAACATTGGTGAGTCAACATCAGATGGTATTGAGCTTGAGCTTAACTATGTTGCAACAGAATCACTCAGCTTTGATGCATCAGTGGGTTACATCGATAGTAGCTTTGATAACGTAATTGATTACGACCCAGAAACCGGTGAAGCATTCGATAAATCAGACCGCTTTACGGTATCAAACACACCTGATTTAACCTTTAACCTGGGTGCAACGTACCGCATGTACACAGAAATGGGTGACTTTGTTGTCAACGGTAACTACTACCACAGAGGCGACTACGCGCTATTCGAAGAAGATAGCCTATTAACGCAAGATGCTTACGGTATCTTTAATATGGGTATTACTTGGTACAGCACCGATGGTCACTGGACGGCAGGTCTTTACGGTAAAAACTTAACGGATGAAGAGTACATGATTGGTGGTTACCAGTTCGTAGCACCTGATCCAACAGACCCAACAGATACCAGCAAATACACCCCAGGTTTAGGTGGTGATAATACCCTGATTGGTTACTACGGCGACCCTCGTACTGTAGCCTTCACTGTTGGTTACCGTTTCTAAAATAGAATCTAAATCCTTGTGTGAGAAAGGTTTGTCTGAAACTTCCCCTCAGGCAAACCTTGTTTCAAAAGGCAAAATCACTTATAACATAACGCATTGGAGAATCGAGGGAATGTCTTTAGCTGTGAACACCATAATCGCCGATGATCACCCGTTATTTAGAAGTGCGCTGCGTCAAGCTGCCGCGACATCAGTGCCTGAAGAACATATTAAAGAAACCAGTGACATTGATGGTTTGTTTGCACTGTTAAGCGCTCATCCTGAGATTGAACTGATATTTTTAGACCTTACGATCCCAGGTGCAAATGGCCTGCAAGCCCTTTCGCAACTGCGTAACCACTACCCTGATATCTTGGTAATCATGGTCTCTGCCAATGAGACACCCGCCATAATCAAACAAGCGATGAGCCTTGGCGCTGCTGGCTATATTCCTAAGTCATCTTCTTTAGATGTTATTAGTGAAGCAATTAGTCATGTACTCAATGGCGACACTTGGTTACCACCTGAAGTGGATTTAACCGATGTGGTGATCAACGACGAACAAAGCGAATTTGCTCGTAACCTTGAAAAACTAACTCCGCAGCAATACCGCGTACTAGCGATGATTGCCGACGGTTTATTGAATAAACAAATCGCCTTTGAAATGTCGATTCAAGAAACGACAATCAAACAACATGTGTCAGCGATTTTACGCAAACTCAATGTTTATAACCGTACTCAAGCGGGCATTTTGTTTAATCAGCTTTCGCAGGTTGGCAAAATCGAAGAAAGCTAATTTAAGCATTCACTCCCAGTTTTAAAACTCGCTTTCCCAGTAGTGGGAAAAGCTCACGTTGCAAAAGATAAAAAAACACTACTTTTCAATACCTTAATTTTTGGCACAAAATTCGCCTTAGCTATTCCATGATTATTTAAATTTATCAGTATCATGGATTTAGACAGCACACTAAAACGCAAACCTCAGCAATCAAAAGCTAAAAAATGGCTTATGGCTGCAGCCATTGGCGTGTCGGCTCTTGGCGCTTTAATGGTGTATCAATGGGCTACACCCACTGTAGTTGCTGCAAGCCAGCTGCAAATAGCAACCGTAGAACAAGCCGATTTTGTGGTAAAAATACGTGGCTTTGGCCGTTTAAAGCCAAAGTATCAACGTTATTTAACCAATACCGACACCGCAATGGTCGAAGCTATCCAT
The DNA here is from genome assembly GCF_011319765.1 of Pseudoalteromonas sp. MB47. Taxonomy (NCBI): domain Bacteria; kingdom Pseudomonadati; phylum Pseudomonadota; class Gammaproteobacteria; order Alteromonadales; family Pseudoalteromonadaceae; genus Pseudoalteromonas; species Pseudoalteromonas sp. MB47. The sequence goes on from NZ_VFBD01000029.1 coordinate 171,235, forward strand.
GTATACCCCGGCACTATCGTTAAAAAAGACACAGTGATTTTAAGCCTCGTCAACCCACAGCAAGCGCAGCGTTTATCGGTCGCTAGGCTAGAACTTGCTCGCCAAAAAGCCAGTGTTAATGAGCAAAGAATTAACCAGCAAAGTGAACTACTTGAGCGCCAAGCAAATCTCGCCATATTAAAAAGTGAGCTGCAAAGTGCAGAGCTTAGAGTCGATGCTGAAAGCAAACTGATCGAGCAAGGGATTGTTTCAAGCCTCGATTACAAACGAAGCATGCTAAACGTTGCACAGCTTACAGAGCGCGTAAGTATCGAGCAACAACGCCTTGCACAGCTTAAAGAAATGCACTTACAACGTAGCAAAATACAGCAAGAACTATTAAGCCAATTTGAGCTTAATTATCAAGTTGAGCAACAGGCTTTTGATCAGCTGCAAATAACGGCAGGTATCGATGGCATGCTGCAAGAATTGAATGTTGAACTTGGCCAAAACCTCGTGCCGGGTACCCGCCTTGCGGTGGTTGGCTCAAATAAAGCACTCAAAGCAGAGCTAAGCGTTAAGCAAGCTGATGCCGAAAAAGTGGCACTCAATATGGCAGCGAAAGTAAACACTTTTAGCCAAGCAGACCACAATGAAGTTGATGCCAAAGTCACCCGAATTGACCCTATTGTTACCGATGGTCGAGTTATTATCGAACTTGATTTACAAGGCACACTGCCCGCTAATGCTCGCCCCGATTTAAGCATCGAAGGCTATGTCGTTAGCAACATTATTCCCGATGCATTAACCATTAACGTGCCACAAAAAGCACAAGCTCACAGCGAAGCCACGCTGTTTAAACTTAATCCAAATACCCAGTTAGCAACGCCAACCAATATCGAATTTGGTACACTCAGTGACAATCAAATTCAACTTTTGAGCGGTGCCACCGTGGGCGAACAGCTGATCATTTCAGACCTTTCTAAATGGCAGCATTTGGCAACAATAAAAATCGAACAGGACAGTTTATGAAAACCAACACGCTTATCTCATTAAACAAAATCGCCAAAGTTTATCGCGGCCAAAATGTTGAAACCTATGCATTAAAAGACATCAGCCTGAATATTAACCAAGGTGACTATATCTGCATTAGCGGCCCATCTGGCTGTGGTAAATCGACGCTGCTGTCATTATTAGGCTTACTCGATAGCCCAACAGCTGGCGACTATTTCATTAAAGAAGTCGACACAAAAACCCTTGATATGGATCAGCAAGCTGAACTTAGAAACCTTCACATTGGTTTTATATTTCAGTCGTTTAACCTAATTGATGAATTATCGGTGTTCGACAACGTGGCACTGCCGCTCACTTACCGAGAGCCAGCCATGAGCCCAAATGAAATAGAGCTTGCGGTAAAACAGGCCCTTGATGAAGTTGAAATGGGCCACCGTGCTCAGCATAAACCAAATCAATTGTCTGGTGGTCAACAACAGCGTATTGCCATTGCCCGTGCACTGGCTGGCAAGCCAAGCATTTTATTGGTGGATGAGCCAACCGGTAACTTAGATTCAAAAAATGGTGATGCCGTCATGGACTTGCTTGATGAGCTGAATAAAAAAGGCACCACCATTTGCATGGTGACCCATGATTTACGTTATGCCGGACGTGCTAAAACGCAACTTAAATTGCTAGATGGTGAAATTGTTTCCTACTCTGAAGCTCGCCAAGCACCTAGCAGCGACACTGCTGAGCAAGTACTCGAAAGCGCCGAGGTGATGTAATGAAATTAACCAAAACACGCGCCCAACTAAGCTTAGCGTGGGCATCATTAATGAATGCACCGGGCTTTGTCACTGCGGTTATCGCAACGCTTGCTTTAACTCTTGCCACCTTGTTTGTGGTGCTTAGCCTTGTTAACAGCTACTTTTTAAAGCCCCTTGATGTGTACGATGAAAGCCGTATGGTGGTGGTTGAGCAATCACTTACTTATGATGACTACGATGCTACCGGCTTTCAAAGCTATCAGTCGATGGTGCATTGGCTTAAGCATAATCAAAGCTTTGAACAAAGTATGATGATCAATGCGGGTGAGCAAATCTTTGCAAACCTAGATGGCGAACCGAAAGAACCAGTGCTGTATGTTGGCGGCAACTATTTTGACTTATTAAACACGCCATTTTTAATGGGACAAGGTTTTGATCTTGGAGAAACGCTGGAAACTCCTGATGACCGCGTTGTTATATCTGCCAATTTTTGGCGCAAGCATTACAACAGCGACCCGAACATTATTGGTAAAACACTTTCAGTCATGGCGGGTGAAACCGATTACGTTCACCGTATCGTCGGTGTTGTTGATGACTCATTCAGCCCACCCTACATGTTTAAAGCAAGTGACGTTGAAGTGTGGTTTCCATCCAGTGCGGACCGCCGTTTCTTTCACAATGACGATTGGCAAAGCCCGTGGACAAACACTTTCAAAAACCTAAAACTGATTGCAGTTTTAAAGCCTGGGGTCACCATAGATCAAGTTAAAGTCGATTTAAAACAGCAAATTGATACGGTTAAATCAGAGTGGCTAAACAACGGGGGGATCACCGATGTAAAACCTGAAGTAACCCCGTATCGTGACGTTGAGCTGGGTAATAACGATGACTTAAGCTTAATGATGTTAGCCGGTGCAGTAGGGCTACTGATTATTGCAGTACTTAATGTAAGCACTTTATTCTTCTCGCGCGCTCTTGCTCAACATAAAACCCTCGCTTTGCAGGCGGTGTTAGGTGCAAAACGCAGCACATTATTTAAAAGTATCTTTTTACAGTCACTGATTTTAATGACCTTATCGGTAAGCATTGCGCTGTTTTTATCGGTATGGGGCATACGTTTATTTAAAGTACTAGCAGAAGGCCGACTGCCACTGGTTAATAGCTTGGCCGTGGATAGCACGTTGGTCATTGTTGCCATCATACTGTGTATTGCTCTTGCTTATATTTTCTCTGTAATTACAGCGCGTTTGGTGAATTACAAAACCCTAAATACGCAAATGCAGAACAGTGGTAAAGGCGGGGTTTCACAGGTATCTGGCCGTACAGTGCGTATTTTAATTGGTTCACAAATGTTTGTTGCCGCGCTGCTTGTTAGCTTTTCAGTGATGGTAGTGAGTAAAGCCATGGGCACGATTAACCGCCCACTCGGCAGTGATACCGAAAACCTATATTTTGCCAACCTTTTCCAGCCAAATAATCAGATGTCATTGGCTGAGCGCTACGAACATATGCTGCAATACAAGCAGGTTTTGCTTGATAGCCAAGGCATTGATGATGTTGCCCTGGGTCATAGCCCGGTTTCGCAAAGACAAAACGCCAACACCTTGACTGATGTAAACGGTAAAAGCTCAGTTTTCTTCCCTAGTCAGTGGGTAGGGCCTGATTACTTTGCGTTAGTTAACACCAAAATTCTCGCTGGCCGCACCTTTACTGAACAAGCAATACGCGGTGAAACTAACGAGATACTGGTATCGGTCAGCGTGGCTGAAAACTTATTACCAGGCCAAGACTATCGAAATATCATCGGCAAGAGCTACCAAGGCTTAGAAGAAAAGATGTATGAAGTGGTGGGTGTAACCGAAGATTTTAATCACCCTAAATACTACGATGAGTCGTTTGGTCGTCACATTTGGTGGCCTGCGACACCGTATAGCTACATGTTTACTATCAAAGCTTCTGAAGGCGTTAAGCTGACTAATAAACAAATACTTAATACGCTAAAAGAAAAAAACAGCGACCTAACCATGTGGCAGTTTAATGACCTGCAACAAGAGTACGACAATTTACTGTACATGAGCCGACTGACCGTGGTTCTGTGTAGTACCTTAGCGCTATTTACTCTATTATTAGCAGCAATCGGTATTTTTGGGGTACTGAGCTACAACCTGGGTCTGCGCCGCTATGAGTTTGGTATTCGTATGGCATTAGGTGCGAAAAAAGCGCGCTTATTTAAGCTGATGAGTGTTGAAGCTATTATCCCTGTGCTCATTGGCTTTGCGTTTGCTCTCGCCGCAGTAATAGTGGGTTTTTACATGTTACAAGGACAGCTAATGTCTTGGCTGATACTTGATGTAAGACTGCAATTACTCGCTTGGAGTATAACCTTATGTATTGCGCTATTCGCTTGCTTTAGACCTTTGGTTTTACTGCTTAAAGCAAAACCTATGGCTGCACTACGTAACGATTAACAGCACAAAATGGTGGCTTAAATTTAAGCCACCTCAACAGGATAATAAGAAAACATCATGGACAAAATCTTAGTCATAGACGATCAAGCTGATGTACGTCTGGCTGCTACTGTTGCATTACAACAATTAGGCTTACACTGCCTTGAGGCCGAAGGCCCTGAACATGCTCTTGAATTATTAAAATCAGAGCATATTAGCCTGATTTTGCTTGATATGAACTACAAGCTCGACACCACCTCAGGTGAAGAAGGGTTACGCTTTTTAAAGCAACTAAATCAATTAGGTTCGACCATACCTGTCATTGTCATGACCGCATGGGCCAGCATTGACGTCGCTGTTAAAGCCATGCAATTAGGGGCAGTCGACTTTGTTGAAAAGCCATGGAATAACTTGCGCTTAACCGCCGTTGTACAACAACAACTCAAGCTCAAGCAAAGTAATCACGACAACGCATGCTTAAAGGCGCTTACCAGTGACACACAAGCACATTACATAGCTCAATCAGAAATCATGCAACTGTTGCTTGCCAAAGCTGAGCGCGCAGCTAAAACCGATGCCAGCATTTTAATTACCGGCGAAAATGGCACTGGCAAAAGCTTATTGGCACATTATATTCACCAGCACTCACTCAGAGCTGATAAACGCTATGTCAGCGTGAATGTTGGCGCCATTGCGCCGACGCTATTCGAAAGCGAATTATTTGGCCATAAGAAAGGCTCTTTTACTGATGCCAAAGAAGACCGCCTAGGGCGTTTTGAAATTGCCGAAGGCGGTACCTTATTTTTAGATGAAATTGCGACTTTAAGCCTTGAGCTGCAAAGTAAAATGCTCCGTGTGCTAGAAAGCAAAGAATTTGAAGTGCTAGGCTCAAGCCAAACCAAAACCGCCGATGTTCGCATTATTTCTGCTACCAATAGTGAATTAGCTACGACCATTGAGCAGGGTGAATTCCGCCGTGACTTATTATTTAGACTCAATACCATTGAACTACACATTCCACCGCTTCGCGACAGAAAAGACGACATCGCTCCCTTGGCAGAACACTTATTGTTGGTGCATGGTAAAAAATACCAACGCGCGAATATGGCGCTCAGTAATGATGCCCTAAAGGCGCTAAAAAATTACAGCTGGCCTGGTAATATTCGTGAGCTAAGTCACTGCATTGAACGCGCGGTGATCATGAGCGATAACAACAATGTTCAAGCCAATGACCTCATTTTAGATCAACCAAGTTGCGAGCAAACAAATAGTAATGCAGAACAAGCTTTGCCACTATTGCCCCTTGAAGAGCTTGAAAAACAAATGATTCAAAAAGCGCTGCTGCAATTTAATGGCAATGTTATCGCCGCAGGAGAGTTTTTAGGATTAAGTAAATCAGCGATTTATCGTCGCATTGATAAACATCAGCTCGATTTAAAAGAAGTAGAACGCTAAATGAGTAACAAGTTGTCGTTAGAGCTGCGTGTTCGACGCTATTTTTATATGGTTATAGCGGTGCTATTAACGCTTGGTATTGCCCTTTCGCTCAGCTTAAAACTAGATTGGTTTGCCAGTATCAGCCTATTATTGCCGTTTATCGGGATAAGCGCTTTTGCTTTAATTAAAAGCTACCGTGCGATCACCGATGTGGTTGAACGCTTTGGCCTGCAACTAGATGCACTGGCAAATGACGAAAGTAATAGTTGGCATTTAGCGTCTTACCAAAGTGGACGAGTTGCAGCGCTTAAGCAAGATTTTGCCAAGCTCAGCAATAAAATAGCCAAGAACAAACGCCATTATATGCAAACAGAAGAGTTTGTTTTTGAGTTTGCCAGCATGCTGGACTTACCCATCGTTATACTAGACCCCCATGGCTTGATTTACTTTAGTAATAAGGCGTTTATCAACAGTATTAGTCATCGCCAGATTGAAGGTAAATCGGCCAGCGACTTAGGTATTGCACTGCATGATGGCGAATGGCAACAAAATAGTGACTCGCTGTTTAAACAACGCTTTCAAATCTCATCGCAGACTTTTTGGCGGACCGGCAGAAACTTTGAATTACTAACCTTCTTTTCAATTGAGCAACAGCTTCGCGATAACGAACAACTTGTTTGGCAACGTTTAATTCGCGTGTTGAATCATGAAGTACGTAACTCACTCACGCCGATTTATTCAATGAGTCAATCATTGCAAACCCTCAAGCGCCAAGGACAAATTAGCAGTCACGATGATCTCGCTCAAGATATGCTGCAAGTAATAGAAAAACGCGCTCAACACTTGCTTGATTTTGTAGCCAGTTACAGTGCATTTGCCAAGCTACCACCCGCACAAAAACAAACAATCAGTAGCGAGCAACTAAACACACGTTTAAACGCTATCTTTCCTGAACTAGTAATAAATAGCAGCGAAGAGTTACATGTTAATGTCGACTTTGGTCAGCTAGAACAAGCATTGATCAACTTGATAAAAAATGCCTTTGAAGCAGGCAGCAATTCTGCCCCAACCCTCACTTGGTCAAGGCAAGGTGATAACTTAAATATTGCAATTAGCGACCAAGGTTGTGGTATTCAAAACCCCGATAACTTGTTCGTACCATTTTACTCAACCAAAGCAAATGGCACAGGCATCGGGCTTGTGATCACCCGAGAACTTGTGCGCAACCAAGGTTTTGAGTTATCGATAAATTCAAAACCCCAGCAAGGCACACAAGCTATAATTACTGTGCCCACCTGAGAAACACAAAAGTTAGTACTTTTAACAAAAACAACAGATTGTTGCGCTTTCAGAAAAACCACGCTATGTTTAATTTTTAAACTACGGAAGGTCATAAAAATGAAAAACGCCATCAAACCCATCGTACTAGCAACATCACTTATTCTAATTACCGCCTGTAATTCAACGGCTCCTATTAATAAAACAGCAACGACAGCCATTAACCAAGAAAAATTTAGCCAATTTCATCAATATGATGAAAAATCAAATATCACCCTTGAGTACACTGACTACGGGCAAATATTAAATGCCTCGGTGATTGATTTAGGTATGTCAGACCGCTATCGCATTTCAAATAATACGAGCAAAATAGGCACACGATTATCATCTAACCCTAAACCGTCTACCGCAACAGAAGCAAATCGCTTTTATTATGATTCATACAGAAAGAATCCTCAGATGAAACAAGATTTGCAAATAGTGCAAGCAAATATGGCCGACCTGCCAAACAAGGTGAATTTAAGTAATTTACCAAAATCAGAGTTACTCGCATACTGGCTCAACCTCTATAACGTGACAGTACTCAATGAGTTAGTGCAGCAGTACCCTGTTAAAAACCTAACGAGACTATTAAACGAAGAACCAAGTTTTTTTGATAAGCCGCGTTTTAACTTTAATGGTAACCAGTATTCATTGAACGACATTGAATACAACATTGTTGCACCGCTATTTAACAATGACCCGCTATTAATGTATGGCTATTACCGTGGTTACATTGGCAGCCCAAATTTACTAGACCACCCATATACAGCGAAAAATGTGTTTGCAGCCCTGACCACCAATGCGGTGCAATTTGTTAATTCAAACCGTGGTAGTGTGATAGGTAACCATAGCACTCGTGTTTCTTCTTTATACCTTGAAAAGAAAAACTACTTCCCAAACTTTGAAGAAGATTTAGCTGACCATCTTCAATCATTAGTTATTCAAGAGCCAGATAAAGACCAAGTTGTGCAAAACCTCTCTTTTAGTATCGATAATTACGATATTACCGATATTTTAGGTAGCGATATTGAATACGGTGGAGGGAATGCGATAGTCGCCGATCCAAGTATTGTGGCAATGGGTTGGGATACAACCTTTATGACCTATGGTGATAACTTAACCAAAGAAGTCGGTCATGTAAGCCCGTTACGCCGCGAGATTTTGCAAAAAATCACGCAAAAATACTATGAAGTAAATAGCCGCGTTGAAATAAAAGACTTACCCGCTAAAGAGCCTGAAGATAAATAATGTATCCTAAAGCGGCTCGCCATGAGCCGCTTTAACCTCCCTGAAATTCCAACTAAAACTCTTAGCAAAGCCGCAATAGCCAGCTTTAAGTTTGGTTTTTTCTGTATTAATTTTCTGGATATTGCCAATTTAAAGTAAAAGTAATATGTTTGTTTTTTGTACTAAGGAAGGTGGTGAAAATGAAAAACGCCATAAAACCCATCGCATTAGCAACGTCACTTATTTTGGTAACGGCCTGTAATTCAACGGCACCTATTAATAAAACAGCCGCCACAGCAATTAACCAAGAGAAGTTCAGTCAATTTCATCAATATAATGAAAACTCAAATTCCACACTTGAATACGCTAGCTATGGGCAAATATTAAGTGCTTCGGTGATTGATTTAGGCGTGTCTGACCGCTACCGCATCACCTCACACACCACTGCTATAGGTACACGGTTGTCATCTAACCCTAAACCTTCAACAGCAACAGAAGCAAACCGCTTTTATTATGATTCTTATAAAGAAAACCCTAAAATGAAGCAAGCTTTGCAAGTTGTGCAAAAAAAAATGGCCGACCTGCCAAATAAGATTAACTTGAGTAACTTGCCAAAGTCTGAACTGCTCGCTTACTGGTTCAATCTTTATAACGTGACGGTACTCAATGAGTTAGTTCAGCAGTACCCAGTAAAAAACTTATCTAAGCTAATAAACGAAGAGCCAAGTTTTTTTGATAAGCCGCGTTTTAACTTTAATGGTAACCAGTATTCATTGAACGACATTGAATACAACATTGTGGCACCTCTTTTTAACAACGATCCACTACTAATGTACGGCTATTACCGTGGCTACATTGGCAGCCCAAATTTACTAGATCACCCATATACAGCAAAAAATGTATTTACCGCTCTGACCACCAATGCTGTGCAATTTGTAAATTCAAATCGAGGCAGTGTTATTGATACTCACAGCACACGCGTTTCTTCTTTGTACCTTGAAAAGAAAAACTATTTTCCTAATTTTGAAGAAGATTTAGCTGCTCATCTTCAGTCATTAGTGATTCCAGAGCCAGATAAAAACCAAGTTGTGCAAAACCTCTCTTTTAGTATCGATAATTACGATATTACCGATATTTTAGGTAGCGATATTCCATACGGTGGCGGTAATGCAGTAGTTATCGATCCAAGTATTGTGGCAATTGGTTGGGATACGGCCTTTACGACCTATGGTGATAATTCAAGTAAAATAATAGGTCAGGTAAGCCCACTGCGCCGCGAGATTTTGAAAAAAATCACGCAAAAATACTATGAAGTAAATAGCCGCGTTGAAATCACAGATTTACCTGACAAAGAAGGCACTGAAAACTAACGCTTATTTAGCATTGGACCTAAAAAGAAGCATTTATATTGAACTTTATTTGGCTCATGCAGCGAAATTCAGTAATTTGTCATATAAAGCTAAACGTAATTAGAAAATAACAATGAAATGGATGCACTTACAACTTAAGCTACTGGCTGTTTTTTTATTCTTTGTGAGCTGCTTTGCAGCCGCTGAAGAGTATCAAGTTGCGCCCGCAGCTAACTGGGTAAAACACCATGAGTTACTTACCCCTGAGATACCTCGAGACCAAATACGAGACGGGACTTTCTACCTGATGCTCGACACTCAGCTTCAGGTATCTGAGCAAGCCCCACAGCAACGCTTTAATCGTACTGTAATGCAAGCGGTCAATCAGTCTGGGGTTGATTATATTAGCCAGCTGAATATTGATTTTGACCCAAATTATCAATCTCTTACGCTCAATAGTTTAGGCATTATTCGTGACGGCCAATATATAGATAAACTAAATAGTGCCGAGCTACAGGTGTTACAACGCGAGACTGACTTAGCAAGTCGTATATACAATGGCACCTTAAGCCTAAATGTCATTATTGATGATATGCGGGTCATGGATATTTTAGATTACAGCTATACGGTTTCGGGCAGTAACCCGGTTTATCAGCACTTCAGCACCAAGCGCACACTGAACTGGTCGGTGCCGATAGTGCAGCAATTTATGCGGGTAAAGTGGCAAAAGCCTACGCCCTTATATATCAACTTTATGAATGGCGAGTCGCCAGTTACTAAAACCAAGTTAGATACGGGCTTTGACTACCAGATTAGCCAACACAATGAGCCGCCCCTTAGCTCTGCAAGCGAAGTACCGCATTGGTATTCGCCTTACAAGGAAGTGTACTTTTCTGAAGTAAATAATTGGCAAGAGGTAGTCAATTGGTCGTTACCTTTGTACCAATCTGCCATCGAAGTGAGCCCTGCTATTGAAACAATTGCTCGTCAAATTAAGTTTCAGCATGCCGACTTAGAGTCTCAAATTGTCGCAGCCCTGCGCTTTAGCCAAGACGAAGTACGTTATTTGGGCCTAGAAATGGGCACCAACTCGCACCAGCCTACTCCTGCATCAGAAACCTTGGCACTGCGCTATGGCGACTGTAAAGACAAAACCGTCTTGCTCATTTCTTTACTTAAAGCGCTCGGCGTAGAGGCTCACCCTGCTTTAGTTAACACTGAAGACCGAAAACGTACTGCTAGCTTACCGGTCTCTCCTAGCTTATTTGACCATGTGATTGTCACCTTAGAGCACCAAGGTAAACGCTACTGGCTTGATCCGACCATTTCGTATCAGCGCGGCGATTTAGAACATTTAGCTCAACCGAACTACGATGTAGCGTTAATAATTAAACAAGGTGAAACAGGCTTTACGGATATGTTCACTGAGCCTGCCCTAAAACGCATACAGGTTTTTGATAATTATCAGATCCCAGAAGGTATTGATGAGCCAGTTAGTTTTTCAACTCAATATAAATACGGTGACTTTGAAGCAATTAGCCGCCGCAGTTCAATCGCTAAAAACAGCTTAAAAAGCGTAGAAGATGATTACCGCGAATATTATCAAGATACCTACAAAGGCTTACAAACAGCCAAACCTATGCTGGTTGAATCCCCAGAGGACACCGGTCAGCTAATTACCAATGAGTACTATACTATTGATGACTTTTGGCGACCTGAGGGTAATGATTTTCAGAACGACTTTTACGCCAGTGAAATTCAAAACTCAGTTTATAAGCCTGAACAGCGAGAGCGTAACAATGCACCAATGTGGTTTCGTTACCCAAATAATATCGAAACAACCATAAAGGTTACGTTTACGGATACTAATTGGCAGTTTGATGATGAGCAGGTCACGATCGACAACCCATTTTTTCATTTCGAAAAACGCGTAACATTTAAAGATTCTGTGTTGACCTTATACTTTGATTACAGCGCTAAGCAGGATCATATTCCAGCCGATCAAATAGACCTTTACCTAAGCGAGCGCAAAAAACTCAATAACGCGACCCATTACGGCATCATTAAATACGGCACAAATAGCTCCACAAACACACCAGCGGATGACGAAACCAACTGGTATAGCGTTTTTATTTTAAGTTACTTGGCGGCAATCATCTTTTTCATCGCGGCTTGGCGTATAGAAGCAAGTAACCGCCCAGTTTTTGCTGAGCAACAGTTCTACCCTGTCAGTAACAGTAAGTTTGTTATTTACAGCTTATTAAGCTTAGGAATATTCATTCACTACTGGAGCTATCGCAACTGGAAAGCGATAAAAGAGCAACAACAAAGCCATATTATGCCGATTGCTCGAGGGATATTCGCACCGCTGTTTTTTATTCCGTTGTTACTTGAGCTTTGCAAGCACAGCGAGCAAACCTTTGGCAAAAATAAGATCATGCCTGTTGCGGTTGGGTTCGTGTTATGGCTGGCGATTATCATTTCTGAAGTCGTAAGCTATAACTGGGAATATGGTACTTGGCTGTTTTTAGTTACACCTATTCTATGGTTGCCACTGGTTAATTACATTCAAAACCTCAAGCAGCCCGAACAGGCTCTTGAGTACCACTCTCAATGGCGAGCGAGGCAGGTTATCATTTCGATATTCATGTTGCCTTGGTTATTTTATGGCTTAATTTATGAGCTATATTTACTGCCAAGTTCAACCATAGTAACCGGCGATAAGCTTTGGTCCTATCAAGTTAACTTTCTAAAAAGAAAAGAAATTATTCCTGCCAACGAGAATGTGCACTATTTTTATAGTGACGCATTTTTCGATTTTAAAACTGATGGAAACGGCATCACAGAAAACACCATTTTTAGTTACTGGAAAAATGAACAAGGTGTAATTGAAAAAGATCTGCTCTACTTTAATGAAATAAAAGAAGTGAAAGCAGACTATGCAAAAAGTCCTCTAACAACATCTTCACTTACCGTTATTGATCATGACGGTAATGAGATGCTTTTATTCTTAAGCAATGAAGACGACCTAGATAGACGCTTTGTTGCCAAGGTTAAGCAACGCCTCAAAGAGTCAACCTTAGCAACTGAGCAAAACGCAGATTAAGTCAGTCGCTTAATCATGCGTTTTAAGGCGGGCGCTTTCAGAGGCTTATAAAGCAATGGATAGCCCGCATCGAGCACTAACTCGCGTATGCCTTCATCATGATTCGCGGTATTAACGATGGCTGGTAAGCGTGTTAGTGCCGCTTGCTCAATCACTTCAAGTCCCGTTACTCCATCATCAAGCTGATAATCAATGATCAACAATTGCGGCAGGGCTTGACTTGCCTTTAACTGCTCAAGCTCCGCTAAGTTAGTGGCTATTGAAATTTCACAGCCCCAATTTTCGAGTAGCTGCTTTAATGCCTCTAACACGTTGCGGTCGTTATCAAGCAACCAAATACGCAATTGCCCCAGCTCTGTTTCTTGTGACGCCTCAGCGCCTTTCGCTTGCGCAGGCGCAGTACTCACTCTGCAAGGCAGAGTTAGAGTAAATTGCGTGCCTTTACCAAGTTCAGACCCCATCACTAGGGGTATTTTAAGTAAGTCACATATACGTTTAGTGATTGCCAACCCTAAGCCTAAACCCTCGGCGCTTGGTTTTGCACCAAGCTGTTTAAACTCTTGGAAAATAGTTTGTTGATCGCTCGATGCAATACCAATCCCTGTGTCTTCAACAATAAAGGATACATGGTCATCGTCGTACTGCATTTTTAAGCGCACTTCACCTTGCTCGGTATAACGAATCGCATTACTCAAAAGGTTACGTAGTACTCGACGTAACAGCGCTTTGTCGGTATGCAAGCGCACATCACAGGTTTCAATAATGAACTTTAAGCCTTTTTCACGGGCAAGGGCTTCGTAGTCATTACGCAGAGGCTCAACCAACGAACTGGCAGCAAACTCGCTCATTTGTACTTTAAATGAGCCTGAATCCAGCTTAGTTAACTCTAAAATACTCGATAATAACTCTTCGGCGCTGCCCAATGAATTCTTAATATTCATCGCCAACTCTTTAAGTTCGGTGTCTTGGGCTTTTTCATTCATTAAAGAACAAAACAAGCTCGCAGCATTGAAAGGTTGCAGTAAATCATGGCTAGCAGCGGCAAAAAAGCGCGTTTTACTGACCGTTGCTTGCTCCGCCACTTGCTTTGCCATCGACAACTCTTGGTTTGCTTGAGTCAATGCCAAGGTGCGTGCTGCGACTTTTTCTTCAAGGCTAACATTGGCTTCGGTTAACGCTTTTTGTTGTTTTACGAACTCGGTAATGTCGGTATAGGTTGTTACAAAGCCGCCACCTGGCAGTGGGTTACCTTGCATTTCAAACACGCGACCATCATTGTGCGAGCGCTGGTATTTATAAGCGCTGCCTTGGCGTAAATAGGCTAAGCGTTTTTCAACTTCGCTGGTCATGCTCTCGCCGCTAAATAAACCGCGTTCGGCATTAAAACGAATAATGTCGGCAACCGGGCGGCCTATGTAAAGCGCATCATCTGGGTAGGCGAACATGTTTTTGTAGCCTTGGTTCCAAGCTACCAAGCGCAGCTCACTATCAACTACACTGATCCCTTGTTGAATATTTTCGATTGTTGATTGCAGTAAGTCACGATTAAATTTAAGCACTTGGCTTGCTTCGTCAACAAACTCAGCAACCTGCTCTAGAGGCTGGCGCTGCTCATTCTTAGCCACATCTAAAATAAGCCGTGCCGATGCGCCGCCGATCACCGCAGACATCTCACGCTCAACTAATAGTTCTAACTCAACATTGGCAGGACGTTTCCACTTACTTTTATCATCCGGAAAGTAATGATTTACCAAAGACTGTGCCGCTTCTTTTTCGGCAAATCGTTGCAATAGTGCACCTAGGTCATGGTAGCTCAAAGGCTGTAGATGATTGCTTACCTTCGAATCATTCAGCTGCGAAACAAACTTATTACTCTGTAAGCGTTCAGCTAAGGTTGCTCGACTAAATAAAGGCACTAAGAAATACACTAAACAGTTCGCACCTAACGATAGCAATAGAGCTTGGCTAATGCTTTCCATGCCTAGTGAGAATAAGTCGGTTGGCGCTAACCAGCTTATTCCCCACGGTCCATTCACAAGCCATAAGCTATCGCTTCCTAAACCTCCAGCGATATTCGGTAGTAAAAGTGTGTATCCCCAAATAATAAAGCCGCTTAAAATCCCCAATTGCGCACCGCGACACGAGGCTTGTCGCCACCATAAGCCTATAATCATGGCTGGCGAAAATTGCGCGACTAAGGTGAACGACATCAAACCCACATTGGCAAGGGTTGTACTTTCGCCTAGCACTCGGTGAGTGAAGTAACTAAGCAATAAAATCAATACGATAACGATTTTTCGCGCATGTAATAGGTTATTTTTATCAAGCCCGCGACTGCTCGATGTAAGTTGCGAGCGGCGTAAAATAAACTGGTTAATAAAGTCATTAGTGATCATCACTGAAAGCACAATTGATGACACAATCACCATACTGGTTGCCGCTGAAAAGCCACCTAAAAAGGCTAATAACGCCACAAAGGCATCATCAGCCGCCATAGGTAAAGCCAATACAAAGGTGTCGTAGCCGACTTCTTGACCTTGAAAGTAAATTAATCCGGCATATGCAATAGGTAAAATAAATAGGTTAATAAGTAAGAGGTAAATCGGAAATAGCCAACGCGCCGAGGCCAGCTCTTTATCGTTATTTTTTTCGATAAAGCTCATGTGGAATTGTCTTGGCAAACATAAGGTCGCCAAAATACCAAGCAAAGTATGAGCAACATACACATAGGTTGGACTTTGTGTGGCCGCCACTTGCTGATCAATATTTAGGTCATGCGCTTTTTCAAACAGCGCCACTGGGCTGTCGAATAGAGCAAAGCATACATACAAACCCACCGCTAAAAACGCCAACAACTTAACCACAGACTCGAAGGCAATACTGGCTATCAAACCTGGATTATGTTCGCTGGGCTTTAACCGCCTCGCGCCGAATAAAATAGCAAACAGAGCCAATACAATCGTGATGTAAAAAGTACTATCGGCCCATACTTCATGGCTTTGTGTGGCAGCGCGGTCGGTAAGTAAGTTGATACTTTGTGCAGTTGCACTTAGCTGTAAAGAGATATAGGGCACAATGGCAATCACTGAAATCAATGAAATGAGTCCAGACAAACTCGACGACTGACCATACCGAGTCGCAATAAAATCTGCCATTGAGGTTATTTTTTGCTGCCGACAAATATGCGCTATGCGGCAATAGACTTGCCAGCCAAAAATGAATAACAAAATAGTGCCAGCATAGGTCGGAGCCAACCACCAGCCGTTGTATGCAGCTTGTGCTGTAGTGCCAAAGAACGCCCAAGAGGTGCAATACACCCCAAGTGATAAACCATAGGTTAAGCCTTTAAAAGGCAATACTTTTCTTTTATCAGCCCAGCCTGCAACCGCAAATAAAATTGCCAGATACACAATTGCAAGAAGGCTTATTGACCAAATTGAGAACATCGCATGTGATTATTTTAATTGTTATAGCCCCAGCATAGTTTTTATTGCACGTAATTTACAGCCTAACTTTAGTGCTAATGCATTGTATTACGGAAGTTTAAAAAACAAACACAAAGAAATGAGAATTATTTTCAATTGAGTATTGACAGATACGTAAATCTAATTGATAATCACTATCAACAAGACAATAAAGTGTTATGACTTGTTCGGAATAAACTGATTTGTTTCTCGACCCTGAAACACGTGTGGCCCACGATAAAGCTAAGATCGCCTGTTGCTAATCGCAACGCCCCTTGATATTGGCAACAGGTGATCGCCCTACTATTTTACTTGCTACATTGCTCATATCGGTGACGGTAGATATGAAACTCAAAAAGCCCTTACAGGGCTTTTTTTATGTCTGAAATTCGTACAAAACCTGACACAAAACTAAATGAGAATTATTTTCAAAAAAAGTATTGACAGCATCACAAACCTAATTGATAATTAATCTCAACAAGCCAAGCGAAGTATGATGACTTGTTGAGATTGAATTTGTTTCTCCCCAGAAACGCGTGTCGCCACGTTAAAGCTTTAGCTTATATGTTGCTAATCGCAACGCCCCTTGATATTGGCGACATATAAGCGACCCTACTTATTTTACTTGCTACATTGCTCATATCGGTGACGGTAGATATGAAACTAAAAAAGCCCTTGCAGGGCTTTTTTTATGTCTAAAAGTTAATGCGTTAACTTTATCGACGGTTCTTACGTGCACGTGCACGGCGTTGTTTTTTCTCTTCTTCTTTAGCGGCTTTTTTCGCCTCTGCAGCAGCGCGAAGCTGTGCAACCATTTGCTCTTCTTCTTCACGCATGGCCGGTGTTTCCATGGTAATACGACCAATAATGCCATCGCGTAATTCGTTGATAAGAATTTCAGACATTTTGTAAGTGTCGATTTGATTACCACCGCGGATACAACCACGCTTTTTACCTGCCATTTCAACAAACTCCCAGTCAGACTCTGGTAGCTCATCAATTTTATAGCGGCTTTTTAAAAGCTCTGGGTATGCATGCAGTAAATATTCAGCGGTGTAACTTGCCACTTCTTCGTAGTCGATAGCGGTATCACGAATAGCACCGGTTGCCCCTAAACGATAACCAGAGTTTTCGTTCTCTACTTTAGGCCATAACATACCCGGCGTGTCGTAAAGCATAATGCCATCGTCAAGCTTAATACGTTGCTGCGCTTTGGTTACCGCAGGTTCATTACCTGTTTTTGCCACGATACGGCCGGCCAAAGTATTAATAAGCGTTGATTTACCAACGTTTGGAATACCCATGATCATGGCTTTAATTTGTTTATCAGCGCCTACTTTATGCGGTACTAATTTTTTACAAAGCTCATTAATACGGTGCACTTCACCTGCTTTATCATTACCAAAATCAATCGCTTTCACACCACTTTGCTGCTCAAAGTAGTCTTTCCAAGCTTGCGTTAACTTAGGATCAGCCAAGTCCGCCTTGTTCATGATTTTGATCACCGGCTTATCGCCACGCAGCGCAGTAACCATTGGGTTTTCACTACTGTAAGGAATACGGGCATCAAGTACCTCAATGATCACATCCATCTGTGGCATGATTTCTTTAATTTCGTTTCGGGCTTTGTTCATGTGACCCGGGAACCACTGGATGGCCATTTTTAACTCCTACAAGATAATTTCACGGTATTTTAACTGGCTCGGCAACGAATTGCGCTATAATGACGCAAATTTTTTCAAGTAAGCAGTTATGGCTCTTAAATCAACCATTATTAAAGCGCAATTATCGTTAAGCGATATGGATCGCCACATTTATCAAGATTTCAATTTAACTCTGGCACAACACCCATCAGAAACCGAACAACGTTTGATGATCCGCTTGTTGGCTTTTGCGCTAAATGCCCGTGAAGGCTTAGAGTTTACTAAAGGCTTATGCGCCGATGATGAGCCTGAGCTTTGGCACATTAACTATAGCGAAGAAATTGAATTATGGGTTGAGCTTGGTTTACCTGATGAAAAACGCCTGAAAAAAGCCTGCAATAAGTCGAAGCAAGTTGTTTTATATACCTATGGTGAAAATAACCAAGCGATTTGGTGGCAAAAACATCAACCTAAGTTGTATGATTTTAAAAACTTAAGTATTTTTAGTCTCGATTATGCTGCGACTCAGGCATTAGCCGACTTAGCTGATCGTAATATTAAGCTCACTATTACCATTCAAGACGGTGAAGTATGGGTTAGCTCAGACACAGCAAATATCGAAATTAAACCGCAACAGTTAATGTAAGGAACGCGATGGCAATTAGGCAAGTTGTAGTATTACACGGACTATATATGTCAGGCTTTGTGATGCGCCCTTTGTGTGCGCGTCTTGAAAAGTCAGGACTAAAAATACTCAATTTGACCTATAACACGCTCTCTCCCGATAGAGCGGCGATTTTCGATAAGATTGATCGCTTTATTGGTGGTAAACCTACCGCCTTAGTTTGCCACTCAATGGGCGGCTTGGTTGCTCGCGCTTACTTAGAGGCCAATTCTCTTCAAAGCCGCCATGTCGAAAAGGTGATCACCTTAGGCACCCCGCATAAAGGCAGCCATATTGCCAAACAAATGCAGCAGAAGGGCTTTGAAATGCTGTTAAAAAATAGCGTGGAGTTTCTATTATCTGAGAATGGCAATTGGCCGTTTAATGCCAAGCTTTATAGTATTGCTGGTGACTTACCCATAGGGCTAATGCCACTGATTGCTAAAGGCAGTGTCTCTGATGGTACAGTTTTGATAGATGAAACCAAGCTCAATGGCATGGCAGAACATAAGGTGTTTCATTTGAGTCACACCAGTATGATCTACTCACGCCAAGTGATGGATTACATTATTAAGCTTATAAATCAAAGTGAGTGATACTTTAATCTTCAGCACTTGCAGCCACTTTATATGAGATTAAAACAATGATCCCTAGGATCAATGGTACAGGTGCAGCAATATAGCCAAAGGTATCAAAGTTTGCGAAGCTAGCACCAGCTAGATGGCCTACCAAACCGATAACAAATGCAAGTAATGCGATCACGACAACGACTATTTCAGCTTTGTTTTCTTTAACTGTTTTACCGTCCATTTTTCTTCTCCTGGTTAAATGCGGTAAAGTCATTATGCGCTTCTGGTTCGTTGTTTTTTTGACCTAAATCAAGTTCTAAATCAGCGTGTTTCTCAGCAGGTGCAAACCTTGTTTTAGATCATACTTTCTGCCTAATTTTAAAATATTCGTAAAATAAGGTAGATTTTTTGCTCAGTTGCCCCAAGTCTATTAAAAGTAATTCAAAGTTATATTGATAGTGCATAAATGGACAACACCAACCTTTGATAACTAAAACCTATCACTGTGTTCGAATTAAACCATTTTACAGATTAACCAAGATGGCTAATACTTAACACCAAGCACTAGCAAGTAAACACTTAACGGTTTTTTTAAGGAGCAATCTATGTCACAGGTAAATGCAATTGGTTTAAACAGCGCAAAAAGTGAAGATATCGTAAATTCACTAAACTCTTTACTAAGCTGCTACCAAATTCAATATATGAACGCACGCGGCTTTCATTGGAATATCAAAGGTCGTAACTTTTTTGAATTACACCTTAAATTTGAAGAAATTTATAACTTACTACTTGAGAAAGTAGACGAGATTGCAGAGCGTATTTTAACGTTAGGTGGTACACCGGTACATGCATTCTCTGAATACATTGAAGCAAGTAAGATCAGTGAAGCTAAAAATATCACTGAAGGCACTGCTGCAGTAGAAAACCTTTTAGCAGGTTACAGCACGCTTATTCAAATGCAGCGTGAAATCTTAGCACAAGCTGGTGATGCAGATGACGAAGGTACAGCATCATTAATGGGCGACTACATTAAAGAACAAGAGAAACTTGTTTGGATGTTAAAAGCTTACCTAGGTTAATATTCAGAATTGACACGAAAAAGCCCTCTCTTGAGGGCTTTTTTATATTCAGAAGGTATTATTTTAACCACTTTCTTAAATTATCGTACTCGGGTCTTATTTGAAAAAAGCTTTCAGCGTCTTGGTGAAAGTTAATATCCATTTCGACACCAGACCAAACTGTTTCTAATAAATTGCGGGCAATGATATTCGCTTTGATGTAATCAACGCGTTTGTAGCCTCGTGCTTTGACAGCCTGAAAGTATACCTTAGCAGTTTCAATACTATCGGCAGTTGCTAATTCAAATTGTTCCAAATTAACCACAGCATACTGAATTGAAAGCTCTGGGTACTTCATGATTTCTTGAGCAACTTCAATACTAAATGAAGCAACGGCTTCTTTATTAAAACTGCCACTCATTTCCACATAAATCACCGGCGGCTCAACAAAATAACGCCAATCACCATGGGCTTTAAACATGCTTACCCCTTTGAAATACAACTTAAGTTTACGCTTATAAAATTTATTTACCTATTTATCTAAGCCTTAATTCGATAATAAAGCAATAAAAAAGGCCATTTCTAATGCCTTTTCTTCAAGGCTTTTAAAACGACCCGATGCACCACCATGGCCTGCATCCATGTCGGTTTTAAATACCAAAATGTTGTCATCGGTTTTAAGCTCACGTAGCTTAGCAACCCACTTCATTGGCTCCCAGTATTGCACTTGAGAGTCATGAAACCCGGTTGTAACAAGAATATTAGGGTAAGCCTGTGGCTTAATATTATCGTACGGTGAGTAAGCCTGAATCACATCATAAAACGCAGGATCATTTGGATTACCCCATTCGTCGTATTCATTGGTCGTCAGTGGAATACTCTCATCAAGCATGGTGGTTAACACATCTAAAAATGGCACATGACACCCAATACCTAAATAAAGCTCAGGTGCTTGGTTAACCACAGCGCCCATTAATAAGCCACCAGCACTGCCACCAGACGCGAATACTTTCTCTGGGTGTGCATAGCCTTGCTCAGTAAGCGCATGCGTAACATCAATAAAATCGCTAAAGCTATTTTGCTTATATTGCTTTTTACCTTGCTCATACCAGTGACGCCCTAGCATTTCACCACCACGAATATGTGCAATCGCATAAACAAAACCGCGGTCAAGCAAGCTTAGTGAGCTACTTGAAAAACTAGGATCGATGGTAATACCATACGCGCCATAGCCATATTGCAACAGCGGATTACTTCCATCTTTATTAAATTGGTCGATACGATAAACCAAAGATACCGGCACTTGCTCGCCATCTCTTGCAGTAACCATTAAACGTTCTGAGCGATAATGCTCTGGGTTAAAATCACCCAATACTTGCTGTTGTTTTAATAAGGTTTTGTTACCTGTTTTTAAATCAACATCATACAAAGAACCTGGCGTAGTTAAGCTTGAATAGTAAATACGCGCAGAGCTCACATTCGGCTCTGGATTCATGGCAATTGCAGCATAATAACAAGGGTCATCAAACTCTAAAGTAAGACGCTCGGCTTGCTGATCCACCACTACAAAACGTGTTTGGCCAAGCTCTCGCTCGGTGAGGATAAGGTAGTCATCGAAAATCTCGATCCCTTCTAACAATACGTTCTCGCGATGTGCTGTATGCTCTTGCCAACGATGTTTATCGGCAATGGTGCTTTGCGTCGCGGTCATTAAACGAAAGTTTTTCGCTTGCCAGTTGGTCACAATGTAAAAGGTATCACCTAGCTTATCGACATCAAACTCATGGCCTTCTTCGCGTGGCATTAAGGCGCTAAATCCACCTTCTGGATTATTGGCATCAAGCACCCAAGTATCGTTTGTTTCTGTGGTCGCAAGGTCAATTATGATCAGGCTTTCATCGCGGCTTTTGCCAAGCCCCATAAAGAAGCTTTTATCTTGCTCTTCATAAACCAGTACGTCATCAGCTTGCGGGGTGCCTAAAACATGGCGGTAAACCTGAAAACCCAATAAGGTTTGCAGGTCTTTTTTCACATAAAACACCGTTTTATTATCATTAGCCCACACCACTTGGCCTTCGGTGTTTTCCAGCACATCACTAAACATCTCACCGCTGGCAATATTTTTAAAACGCACGGTATAAATACGACGACCTTCAGTGTCTTCAGAGTATGCAAGTAGCTGCTCGTCAGGGCTAATTGCAACTTCGCCTAATTCATAAAATTCGTAATCGCCAGCTAATTGATTTACATCTAACAGCAAGTGCTTGTCGCGCGCCTCTATTGAGCTACTGCGATAATGACGTGCATATTCATCGTCGCCACGTACTTCTGAGTGATACCAATATTGGCCATCTTTCACGGGTACCGTGTTGTCGTCTTTTACAATGCGGTCTTTTAGTTCATTAAATAATTGTTCGCGCAGTGGCTTTATATCGGCGAGTTGCTCATCGCAATAATCGTTTTCGGCGTTTAAGTGCGCTAATACATCTTTATTTTCACGCTCATCATCACGCATCCAATAATAGTTATCGGTGCGAGTTAGTTGATGAGTAGTTAATGGATGAGGCTGTTTTTTGGCAACAGGAGGATGCGCTAATAAAGACAAAGAATACGAATTTGACGACACAAGAAAAAACCAAAATAAAAAACGAATTGCTGGCAGTTTATCACAGAATTATACCAATCAGCTTAATTAAGTAGTCTATTTTGAGGCAATAAAACCTCGTTGATAACTAGGCAAAAATTTCGTTATTTAGTTGTTCTAAATGAGAAATTTTTAACGCAGTTAACGACAGGTTTAATCCCTCAAAATGATTAAGTATTATTGCGGGTTGGTATTAAAAAAGCCCACTCAAATTGAGTGGGCTAAGCAATGCTAAAATAGCATTTAGGGGGAAACTCTTAATGTGAAACTTGCTGCCAAGCCATAGCCCAGCTTTTTCCTACACCTGGTTCAAATAGCGGGTTGTGTGAATCTTTAACACGACAAAACTCGCTAAATGGCCATGGTTTACACATATAAATATGGCCTGTTTTAGGTTGTAAAACCTTAATTCCTGCACTGTAATCGTTGCATGCTTGAGGATAAACATAGTCATAATCTTGCAGACTATCTTTTACTCGCTCTTCACACTTGGCGATACAATTAAATGCCACTTTTACATGCGTAATACCCGAGCCTTCTAGGGCATAAATTTGGTTTGAGCGATAGGCTACCACTAAACCTTGATCAGTCATTTTTCCAGCTTTTACTAGCGGAATATGCACATTAATATGCTCAGCAACGGAGCGCGGCCAATTATGAGGCTCACCTTGATCCGTACTGACTATTGGATATTCGAATGATAAATCGACTAGCTCTCCTTGCATGTCATAAAAGGTCACAATCACCCTATCACCAACAAATAGTTGGGTATGATGATTCAAGCAACCAATCGGCAACCACTTCCCGGAGGCCATTGACGTATGCATAAACAAAGTATCACCCTAAGAACAACTAATAGGCATTATCTAACAACCGTACAAAATAAATACTTTTTAGTTTGAGGCAAAAGATCCAAAGCACTAGATTATGTGCTTATCAGCGGTCCCGCTATCATAGTTTAAAACCTTAGACCGGAAACTTTGCGTCCTAACTTTTCAGTTAGTTTGCCAAAAACAAGACTGAGTATAATCGCGACCGAATCACAAATCAAACAAAAGAATGTAACCAAAGGTCTTATATAGCAAATAGTTACTAGCAAAAGATGCAGAAACAAAAAAGCCAACCGCTCGGTTGGCTTTAAAACAGAAAGAGCTTTAGTCTTTCACCAGCTTTCTTCTGGTCGTTACTCGGTGACCAGAACGGAATATATTCAAAAAGCCATTACCTACATCACTCATGATAATGTACAAACAAGGTACTAGCACTAAAGTGATTAGAGTTGCAAACATAACCGCAAAACCAAGTGCAACCGCCATTGGAATTACAAACTTAGCTTGCAAGCTGGTTTCGAACATAATCGGTAGTACACCGGCAAAGGTTGTAATTGATGTCAGGGTGATTGCTCTAAAGCGCGCACAACCTGCTTCAATAACCGCTTGGCGAGTTGAAATACCTTCGCGGCGTGCTTGGTTTACAAAGTCGGTCATAACTAACGAGTCATTAATTACAACACCGGCCGCAGCAATCAAACCAAAGCCCGACATCAAGCTAATATCTAAACCAAACCAGAAGTGACCCCAAATAGCACCGGTTAAGCTAAATGGAATAACCGACATAACAATTAGAGGCTGCGAATAGCTCTTAAGCGGTACAGCAAGCAAGATATACACTAAAATCATACCGCCGATGAAGAACATGATTTGCTCATTAGCTTGCGCCTGCTGCTCTTCAATTGAACCGCCTAGCTCAGTTTTAACTGACGGGTACTCTTCTTTTAACTGTGGCAACAAGTTCTCGTCAACTTGCTTAACAACTTCGCCCGGCTCAATCGCTTCTTCATCGATACTGCCGTAGATATACACAGTACGATAGCCACCTTCACGGCGAATATAGCTAATACCTGGTTTTTCGTTCAGTTCAACAACATCGCCCAGCATCACCTCTTGGCCTGCAGGCGTTGTGATAACAGCATGCTTTAATGATGCAAACGCTTCACGTGTTAGTTTCGGGTAACGAACCATAACACGTACTTCTTCACCGCGACGAATAACACGCTGAGCTTCACCACCGTAAAAGCTTGCGCCAACTTGGTTAGCAATATTGGCAAGGTCTAAACCTAGATCATATGCCACAGGTTTTAAGCTTAATTGCACTTCTTTGCTCGCCGGATCGATGGTCGAACTAATATCAAATAAGCCTTTTTGCTGTTGTAATAGTTGGATGAAACGACGACCTGCCTCATTTAAGGTATCGATATCTGGGCCATAAAGTAAGTAACCAAACTCACCATCCATACCACCGCCATTTACATCATCATAAATTTGCAGTGATTTCACACCTGGGATGCTTGGCATTTGTTCACGCCAACGACGAGATAGTTCGAATGCGTTATAAGGGCGAAGCTCTTCATCTACCAGCGGAGCAAGTAATTGTGCTTCAGTACGACCTTGGTTGAACACTAAGATATCGCGAATAAGCTTTTGGCCAAATTCACGTTCTGTCTCTTGGTCTACCTTGTTAACCATGGCTTCGATTTCACGAATAGCATTAATTGTTTGCATATCCGAGGCATTTTCATTCATTTCTAAACGAATTTGCGGAAAGTCCTGAGGTACTTTTGGTGTTGGTACCACACGCACTTGGTTTGAAGAAATTAAGCCAAACGTCAAAATTAATAAACCGATAAACGCAAATAGCACAAACCAACGCCATTCAACACACAGCTCAATAAAACGCTTATATGGACCATTTACAAACTCAAAGAAACGTTTGTTAAAACGCGCTCGCCAGCTATTAGGATTAATTGGCGGAAACTTAGTATGGGCAATGTGCGCTGGTAAAATAAGTTTCGATTCAATCAAACTAAATATCAAACACAGAATTACCACCACTGCGATACCAAAGAAGAATGCGCTCTCTGGACCACTTGATAATGTAAACGGTGCAAATACAGCAATCGTTGTTAAGACACCAAATGTTGCTGGGGTAGCAACGCGCTTTGCGCCATTTACCACATTTACAACACCACCGCCTTTTTTCTCAATTTCGGTGTAGGCGCTCTCCCCTATAACTATGGCATCATCTACCACGATCCCGAGTACCATAATAAAGGCAAATAACGACACGATATTAATACTGATACCAAATAATGGCATCATCATCATTGCCCCTAAGAAACACACAGGTAAACCAATCATTACCCAAAGTGCCAGCTTAAAGCGTAAGAAAATAGACAACATAATGGCCACCAAGATAGCCCCTTGGAAAAGGTTGGTTTTCATCATGTCTAAACGGGCATTGAGGTAATAAGTCATGTCCATCAGTGGCACAAGACGAAGACCGGCTGGTAGCTCTTTATTCTTTTGTTCAATAAAGGCTTTGACTGAATCAGCAACCGGGATCATATTTTGCTCTTTGGTTGCTTTTACTGATAAATAAACGGCATTTTCACCATTAAATTTAAAGTAGCGTTCACCTTCTGTGAATTGGTCTTTGATCACAGCAATGTCGTTTAAAAGCACTTTCGCGCCATTAGCACCAATTTTTACTGGGATCTGGCGGAACTCATCACCGCTGTAATATTGATTTTCAACACGTACCGAGATAATACCTGCGTCAGTACGTAATTGACCTGCTGAAATATTTGCAGAGTAACGACGTACAGCACTGGCCACCTCACTTAAAGTAAGGTTGTATTGACGAAGTGAATCTGGGTCGATTTCAATCGCAATCTCATCAAGTGGTACATCGTTTTGCACCAGCGACACATTAGATAACTGCAATAACTCATCTTCAATTTTGTTTGCAACAGGCTTTAACTCAGTCAGTGGAATATCACCCACTAGCGTCATACCAATCACGTCTTGGCGAAACTCAACTTGGCTAATTGTCACCGGCTCCATGCCGGCAGGGAAAGTCGCAATACTGTCTACTCGTAGTTTCACTTTATCGAGTACATCCGTGAGCTCTGCATCTGTGTTGATCTCTAAACTTGCAGTGCCACTATTTCGGAACGAACGATATACACCACGTTTAATTTCGGTGACATCTTTTAGTGACTCTTCAATTTTGATCAGAATACTTTCTTCAATTTCCTGTGGTGAGGCACCCGGATAATTGGCCTGTACCTCGATATAGTTAATTTCAATATTCGGGAACATCT
The DNA here is from genome assembly GCF_011319765.1 of Pseudoalteromonas sp. MB47. Taxonomy (NCBI): domain Bacteria; kingdom Pseudomonadati; phylum Pseudomonadota; class Gammaproteobacteria; order Alteromonadales; family Pseudoalteromonadaceae; genus Pseudoalteromonas; species Pseudoalteromonas sp. MB47. The sequence goes on from NZ_VFBD01000029.1 coordinate 198,067, forward strand.
GACGCTGAATAGTGAAATAACTAATGATCCCCATGATGATGATAAACACCATCATTAAGTTAGCAGCGACCGAGTTATTGGCAAAATAGGCAATAAGGCCAGACTGTTTTTCTGTGTTTGTATCAGTCATAGTGCTACCTTAAAGCTTTTCAACCGCTGCAGTTTCTGCATCGCTTGTCATTTCTTTCATTCCAGCAATCTTCACTTCCATACCCTCTTGCGGATACTCAGGTAGCGTTAGAACCAACTGGTCATTCACTTCAAGGCCATCACTGATATAGAAGTACTCACCTTCTTCACGCACTACGGTTACTTTACGTGGTTCAAGTTTATTCTCGCCGTTCACAATCCACACCGTTTGGTTATTCACTAAAGACTGCGGTAAACGGTAGATGTTTTGTAATGTTGCACCGGCAAAGTTCACTTGAACGTAAGCACCAAATTTAATAGGTTGTACGTCGTGCTTTAAGCCGTATGGGTCATCAACACGAACAACTAAGTTGCTCATGCGAGTCGCGTTATCAACAACGCCTAGGTCACGGTCAATTTCGGCTTCACGAGTAAAGCTGTTTAAGCCTTTATTGATAATGGTCGCTTTAACGCCTTTTAAGCGTTTTGGTAAAAACACACTATCGAAACCAGCAATTGGTACAATGATTTCTGCACTTTCAATATTATTAATTTCAGCAACTTGGCTGCCTACATTAATGTATTGACCAACACCAATTTCACGGCTGATCACCAGTGCATCGTAAGGTGCTTTCACCTCACAGCGAGCAAGGTCACGCTCGGCACGTTTTAATGCCGCTTGCGCTGATTTAACAGCTGCTTGTGCACTTAAAACTTGAGGTTTACGTAGGAATAAGTCGGTGCGCTCACGCTCTGGGTAACGTCTTGCTTCATCTTCTGCCACTTTAGCCTGTGCTTGCTCTTCGATCAGTGCCGCTTGAGCACTGGCAAGTGACGCTTCAGCTTGTAGTACAGCCGCTTCGTAGTTGTCTTTTTCGATGGTAAATAACACTTCACCGCGAGCTACGATGCCACCCGCAACAAAGTTTGGGTGCCAGCTTGTAACTTCACCAGCCACTTGCGAGGCAAGTAAGGTACTTTCAAGCGGTTTCACTTCGCCGTAACTATTAATAATCACTTGATGATCATCACTTGCTACTGGCTCAACCTGTACTAAAGGACGCACATCAACTACATCCTTGTCTTTAGGCTCTTGAGCAATCGCGTTAATTGCCATAAAACCAGCAACACCAACGATTAATGCAACAAACGGTAAGATCCATTTTAATAAACTTGTGCGCATAACTTACACCTATAATATTTTCACTGGCCCTATCATACCAAAGCTGACAGAAACATTAATGTGACATTTGTAAGGAACTGTTACAAAAACAGATAAATTGGCAACACAAAAACCAAAACTTATCTAAGAACAATTTGTTACAAACAAAAACCACTTAATATCAGAGGCTTACAACACTACTTTCACACTTGTTAACAAACAGCCTTTTATCAAAGGGTTAATTCATTAAACTTGATTGAGAAATAATTAAAGGAACGAGTTAACAATGAAAATAACAAACATTGCGCTGGCACTAAGCTTAGCGTTTGCCATGAATGGCCACGCCGCCGAAGCGAAAAAAGAAGAAAAGAAGCCAAAAACACTGGCTGAAATGATCAAAGATAAAAGCGAGTTTGCCGGTGTTTTCAGCATTTACCAAGATGCGAAAACCGGCGATAACTTAATGGTGATCGACCAATCTCAACTTGATACACCATTTGTGTACTTTGCTCACACCGTTGATGGTGTTACTGACGCAGGCCACTTCAGAGGGGCATACCGCGAGACAAAACTAATTGAGTTTCGTAAATACTTTGACCGCATTGATATTATTAGCAAAACACCGCGCTATAAATTTGATGAAAACTCAGCCCTAGCACGCTCTGCCGATGCCAACATCAGCGAAGCTGTGCTTGCGAGTATTAAAATCGAAAAAGAAGAAGACGGTAAAGTTGCTTTTAAAGTTGATAAACTCTTTTTAAGTGAAGCACTGCATAAAGTATCACCGTGGGCAAACCCAAAAGATAAAAATGCCAGCAAACGCTTTAAACTTGGTAAGTTAAACGACAAAAAATCGCGAATCGTTAAACAGCGCCCTTACCCAAATAACCTAGATGTTGTGGTGGATTATGTATTTTCTAATGCTAACCCAACAGTACGAGGTTCAAAAGCCGTAAGCGATCCTCGTAACGTTTCAATTAAAGTACAGCATTCATTTGTCGCGCTACCGAAAAATGATTATCAAGCTCGCCAAGATGACGCACGTATTGGTTATTTTACTAACGAATTCGACAATATGACATCAGCGGATTGGGCACCATATGAAGATGTCATCAAGCGCTGGGACTTACAAAAGAAAGACCCAACAGCGGCACTGTCTGAGCCAGTTAAACCAATTACTTGGTGGATTGAAAATACCACGCCAGTTGAGTGGCGAGACACTATTCGTGATGCAGTACTAGCATGGAATAGCTCATTTGAAAAAGCAGGCTTTAAAAATGCCATCGAAGTAAAAGTACAACCTGATGACGCTGATTGGGATGCAGGCGATATTAACTACAACGTGTTACGTTGGACTGCATCACCACGCCCTCCATTTGGTGGTTATGGTCCTGCCCTTGCGAACCCATTAACCGGTGAGATCTTAGGCTCTGACATCATGTTAGAGTATGTTTTCATGAAAAACCGTTGGATGTATGACACTTTATACACCCAAGGTGCAGCTACGCTTGAAACTAACCAAAGCAGCACCGATTTACATTGCTCATTGGGTCACAGCATTCAAGAAAACATGCTACTTGCTAAAGGCTTAGGCACAGGTGCGAGCATTGAAGACAAAGAGATTTTACGCCAAGGCTTAACTCAGCTAGTTTTACACGAAGTGGGCCATACCCTTGGTCTTAACCACAATATGAAATCATCTATCTTGTGGGATGAAAAAGAAGTTCACGATAAGAGTAAAACGCAAGGTATCGTTACGGGTTCAGTTATGGACTATGCACCAGCAAACATTGCCCCTATTGGTATGCAGCAAGGTGATATCTTCCAAACCAAACCAGGTCCTTACGATGATTGGGCAATTGAATACGGCTACAGCCAAGCATTAGCAGATAAAGCCGCTGAGCAGCAGCGACTTGAGAAAATTCTCGCTCGCTCATCAGAGCATGCTTTAGCGTTTGGTAATGATGCTGATGATATGCGTGCCCCAGGCCGCCATATCGACCCACGTGTAATGATTGGCGATATGTCATCTAACCCTGCCGCTTATGCTGATGATCGTATGGAGCTTATCAATAAGTTGTTTACTGAACTTAAAGACAAAGCCACGGTTAATGGTGAGTCATACCAACAGCTGGTTACCTCAGCGAACATTTTATTTGGTAGCTACAGAACACAAGCCGGCGTGGTGTCACGTCAAATCGGTGGTGTTTATGTAGAGCGTAATTTGGTGGGCGATGATAAAAATGGCACGCCATTTACGCCAGTACCACTTGAGCGCCAGCAACATGCAATGCAAGTGTTAGCCGACAAAGTATTCTCGCCAAATGTGCTTTCGAGCATGCAGCCACTTTATAACTACCTGCTACAGCAACGTCGTGGTTTTAATCATTACGGTAAGAACGAAGACCCTAAACCACACGGCATGATTTTAGGCATGCAAAAGCTGGTACTTGCTCAGTTATTACACCCGGCTGTCATGCTGCGTATTTCAGACAGCGCAATGTATGGCAACGAGTATTCACTTAACCAATTTATGAATGACTTAACAGCAAGCATTTTTGTAGACAGCAAAAAAGCAAACACCCTAAGTCACAATCTACAAGTTGAATATGTGAATCAGCTAATCGCGATCGCTGGTTTAGGCAAAGCGAGCAAGCACGATAACCTAGCCAAAGCTGCCGCCCTTTATCAGTTAAATCAAATTGCTGATATGAGCGTACCATGGGGTGCAGACACCGCAGCTAAAGCGCATAAGCAATATATCGATCGCTTAATTAGTAAAGCCCTCGAAGCATAATCTTAGCAACACAAAAAAGGCTGCCACTTGGCAGCCTTTTGTTTTTAGTTTAAGCCATTGCAGGGCGAGATTTATAATACTGAATACACCCTAGTTGCGCGGCATTAGTCAGTAATATCATCACAAAGGTTAGTATGTGAGACACACTTGGTGTCGCCATAGCAAGTTCGGCAGCGAGGCCACAGCTTCCAGCAACAAACTGTAGGCTAAAGTAGCGCGCACTTAAATTACTAATATCACCACTTTTAATGGTTTTATAAGTCTGCGGCATAACACGAATAGAGCTCATGACTAAACCTACATAAGTTAGCCAGTTAAGCACCGTTGCTGTTTCATAATGAGGGTTAAGCAACAAACCAAAAGGCACGACCGAGATGGCTAATAACCCAGCTAGCTGCATGCGTTGCTTTCGTTCAGCATTGTAACGAACAAAGTAGTAAAGAATCACACCACTTAGCATGCCGGTAACAACAAACGGCAAAACCATGTAAAAACGCTGAAAAAACAGATTAAAGGTGATGAAATACACACTTTGCGCAACACCAAAGCTCATCATTAACAGCGAAACGCCCGACACACTGCGATTTTTACGGATCTTATTTAAAAGCGGATAAAAGCTAAACGCTAAAATAAAGCATGAAATAATCGGCAAAAAGTGCGCCAAAACAGACCTCTCTCGTTACAATTTAGTTAATAAGTTAGCAATTTATAAATCGCCCATAAAAATGCAGTAAACAACTGTTTTTAAAGCGATTTAAAAGAGCGCGGCATTGTAATGAGAGAGTATTAGAATGCAATAAAGAATAAAAAATATACAACTGACTATTGGCAAGATATCCGTACAAGCTGTTTACAGCTGATGACACTAACGACTGACTTGAATAGTCACTGCAATATGGGTACATTGAGCGGATAGTATTCAGGAGAGAAAAGCTATGAAGCCAATTTTATATGTAATTGTTTTATTTTCCTTTTTGGCTGGATGCGAGAGTACAAGCCAACATTCAGCCCCCCCTCCTAGCGTTGCCAGCTTACTAAACAACGAACATTTTCAACAAGTTGAACTAAAAGACCCTGAACTTTTTACCTTACCAGCCGAGGAACAAAAACGCTTCCTTAACTATTTCACAAGACACCAAGGTGACTATTTAAGAGATGATCAAGTTCTTTATCAATACTTAGAAAATAAGCTCAGTAATTTTAATTATTTTAGCGCCACCTTAAATGCCCAACAGGCATTACAAAATGAGCAAGGCAATTGCATCAGTTTAGCAATTTTAACTCACGCATACGCGCAACTAGTCGGGCTCAAAACTGGTTTCCAAGCGGTCTCAAGTGAGCCTGTTTATAGTAAGCAAAATAATATAGTGTATGTGTCAGGCCATTTTCGCACCAAAGTCTATGCCCCTTTAAGTGAAGAAGATAATTATTTGGTACCGCCAGGTACTGTCATTGACTACTTTCCTGCTCGTGGTAGTTTTTATTCCGGCCGCGCTGAACTAAAAGATTTAATTAGCCGTTATTACAGCAACTTAGCAAGCGACGCACTTATTGCTAACCAATTTGATTTGAGCTACAGCTATATTTTAAAAGCCAATGAATATACACCAAATTCTGCTGCGCTTTACAATTTAGCTGCCGTATTACATCGTCAATCGGGTGATTTAGCTGGAGCAAAACATATTTATCAAACAGCGATGCAGCATGGCTTTAAAGATACGAATTTACTACATAATTACGCAGTGCTGGCCGAGCAACTGAATGATCAGGTTTTGGCAGAGCAGCTCAATTCACAACTTGCTATGCTTAGACAAGACCCGTTCGAGTTACTCGCTACAGCGATTAACGCTCGTAACAATGGCCAATTTTACAAAGCAAAACAACAACTCGAGGAGGCTATCGCATTAGCTCCGTATTTATCTGAACCATATATTGAGTTAGCGATTGTAAGTTATCAGCAAGGTAATGAACAAAGCAGCAAAGAATGGCTAGAAAAAGCCATTGAGATAGAAAATAAAGACGAAAAACTAGCACTTTATCACGCCAAGCTTTTCGCCTTAAAAGGTCAACACTAGTTTATAACGAGTAATAAAAGCTTAGCCAAGCGCGTAAATCATTTTCAAAGTCGTCGCCTTCTACTCGGGCGACGCCAAAATCAAGGTTTACATCATTTAAACCTGCAGGCCCCATGCCAAAGCTAAAGTCTCCTTGCCACTTGAGACCGTAACTTTGTGCATAAACTCGGTTATCGACCTGATGCTGTTGGTAGTAAAGCCAAGGTAATGAATCTTTGTAACTAATGCCCCCGCCATAGCCTTTATAGCGGTTACCTAATTGACTAATAAACGGCAGCTCAGGAGCAACAACAAAGCCGCTTTGCGTGTCATTATTAATTAAGTTTGACTCATAACCACCAAGCGCAAGGGTACTGTCATCGCGATATTGCTGTGCAAAATTAACATAAACAGGAATATCAAAAGCATAACCGCTCAATACGGTGGCAAAGTTATAGCCCTGCCAATTATTCGAGTTGGCATCACCGGATAGCCACTGAGCACTCACAGACTGAGCAAAACCGTATCGCTGTCTATCATGTTGCCATTTTTGTTCAAGTCCAAGGGTTAACCATTGATCATCCCCCTTACTAAAATCACTGTAGTTATAGCTCAAACTCGGTGTAATACTAAGCTGCTGAAACTGCAACGGGTAGCTCATGGCTAAATGCGCCCCAGTGTTACTTATTTTCACCGGTATTTGTGAATGGTACTGTTTTGCCGATTCAAGGTCGTAATCAAATAACAGCGCTTTAAATTTTAAATCAAACGCTGAGTACTTAGCGGCCGCGAACACCCCTTCCAGTGCTTTGTCATGTAAATCAGCACTGTAGCCTGCTTGTAAATCGAGCTGCTTTAAAAAGTCGTTACTTTTTACTCCAAGAGTAAGCAGCGAAGATGATGCCGAATAATACTGAGATGCCAGCGAAAAGGTGGGTTTTTGCTGCCAAATATCATAATCAGCTGGCTCAGTTGGGCTTTGCGGGTAGATTTTCGCCTCAGGTAATACTTCGCTCGTTACTTGCCCTCGTGGTGGCGCTGCACTTTTAGCAAATTCAACAACCTCTAATCCTTGTGGTTGCTCAGCAAAATGCTTGATATTCGGCCCTTCAGCAGTGATCGATAAATACAAAAGTTCACCATTATTCATTGCCATTGGGTGTGCAACAGCTTCTTGGCCTTGCGTTAATTGGCGGAGTGAACTGCTTTGTAGATCATAATGATATAAATCGAGAGCTTTCTTTTTACCGGCAACAAAATATAGCCCTTTGCCATCTGCTTGCCAATTAGGTTGTGACAGATACTGATAGCCCTCAGGCATTGGCACAGTAAGTGATTTTTGAGAGCTTAAATCTTGTATATACAACTCCCAATTGGCATTCAATGTCGCTTTTAAATAAGCAAGTTGAGCTTTATTAGGGCTTAGTAATGGATAGTCATAAACCGTTTCTAGGCTTTTCTCAAATAAAGGGGTAGAAACACCCGTATTGAGGTCAAGGCGCACTAGCTCAGAGAAACCATGCTGAGTTTGCTCAGCATAAACAGTTTGTCCGTTATCACTAATACTAAAACGGCGCAGCCCTGCATGATGCGTCAAAGCGCTCACTTTACCAGTGTCGATATCATAGCGGTATAAATCAGAAATACCTTGAATGGAGCCTTTAGCAACCGTTGTTGTGGCAGTGAAAAACAGAGTATTTTCGTCTAACCACTGCGGGTTTTTTATACCCTGCCTATTAATTTGCTGAAGCACATGTTGTTGCTTACGTTTAAAGACATTGGGGGCTTTATCTGCGATATCGACAGGATCATCATCAAGTAACGCTTGTTGCTGCTTTGCAAAATCATCGGCAGCCTGTTGATTGTCATCAGTGCTATAAATGACTAAACGTGTTTCGTCATCTTTGTTGCGCTCAACAATCGCAAGTTTACTGTTATCTAAACTTAAAACAGGGTTCGAAGCGTATAAATCAAGCTCTAACCAAAGCTTGCTTGTAAGTGTTTGCTCACTTACCTCTTTAGCCATTGCTTTATAAGTATATTCGGCAATAAAACGACGATATAGGCGCTCAGGTGAATCGCCAAATACCCCGCTAAAGGCCTCATCAAAATCACGTGCTTTAACCGCTTGCATACGTGTCCAAACTGCATCAAGGGTTTGCGCTGAATAGTTCTCTTCAAGCCAAGCAAGAAAACGAGAACCCATTAAATACGCCATTGAGCCAGCTAAAAAGCCCCCTTCGGTATTACTCAATTGGCTATATCGTGGCAATGCACCTTGCTGTGCAAATTCAACCAGTATTGCTTCTGAAAGGTTATCGTATAAACGACCCCGCCCTGTCATTTTCGACTCCAGCAGCGTTGCATACCCTTCGGCAGCCCAGCGCGGCATTTCGCCTTCAACTAAGTCGTAAATATCCCAACTATTACGAATAGCTTGGCGCACGTCACTTCGAGTAGGCTGAGCAAGGTGCACCAAATGAATATATTCGTGCAAAATTAATAACTGCTGCCAACCATCGGTGTTAGAAATCACCGTGTCGGATTGTGGAGGCGTGGTAAACAAAGCCATTAGAGGTTTGTTAGTCACCGGCAAAGCAAAGCCATTGGAGGCGTTAATTGGGTCAAAAACCAGAACATCGACCACTTCATCAAGAGCACGGTTTTGCTGTTTTAGTACCTTATCGCGAACAATTTCAAGCTCTGTTGCCGCTGAACGGGCCCATTGCTGATTCTCAGTACTAAAATGCACATTAAAGTGCTCGGTATGAATGGTTTGCCAAGTCTCTTGGCTTGAAGCGTGGCTAGCAGCAAGTAATGCCACAGTTAACAGGGCTTTTTTCATCACAATCCTTGATTAGCATGTTGCTTAATTTAAGAATTAGTATGCGATGCTTTTTTAAAAGGCTGAAGTTAAAAAGTGTAAGAAATTACTCCAGTCTGATCGGTCGTACTAGACCGAGTAATTGATAAATAATAAAAATAGTCACGGCAAACATCAGGCTACTTCTTAATGCACCGAGCCCCGCAATGACTAAAGCTGCGGTTACGAGTAAAGCAATTGCTGTAACGGCAACACTCACACATAAGCCCTTACACTCCTGCTGCGAACGTGCATAACAAAGTAAGGCAACAACACCCGAAATAGCTAAAATAGGTAGTAAATAAATCATTGCGCACCCGTGGTTATTGACGTTGCGCTAGTATACCTCAATATTAAAATGAATCAATGATATTGAGAATTATTTTCATTTAAAACCAATTCCGCTCGACGCCTTCTATTTCATATAGGGCGAAATCAGCAAACTGCTCAGCCAGCTCTGCTTTTAAATAAGGCATTGATACTGAACCAGAAGCAAGTTGTATATACAAGCTTTTAAGCTGTGATCGGCGCATTAAATAAGTGCTTATTGTGGTGACACTTTGTGCTTTATAGATTTCAAAAACACGATACTGCACACCCAGCATGCCGGTTTTAAATACGGCAAAAAAGCGGCCGTCATGTTGATACATAGCCACACCCGTTTTTTGATAATTCAAAAACACACCGATCATCAAAACTAAGCCCACGACAATGCTCCACAGCATCGTAGCAGCATCAAATAAGGCATTGAAAATTAAAGCAGAAAATATAGTAGGTAGGAGCACATATAAAAACGTATTCTTATAAAGTAAAGCGCGCTCAGGCTTAACAAAGTTAAGCTCTGTTAAATCAACAAACCATGGAAATAACCAGCCACACACGGCTTGCACTTGCTCTTTGGTGATTACTGGCATCACTAACGTTTGTTTATTTTTATGTGCCGCAAACCCAGCAGCCATACCACCACTACTCACTTGTGGGCAAATTAAGGTATAGCGATTAAGCAGCCGAGCAATAATATTTTGCTTGATTTGCACACTTTGAATTTTCGACACGCTGATCGAGAGTTGCTGGCGCTCAAATAAACCTGCCACACGCTTAAACTTATCGTCCTGAAAATACAGCTGAAAGTTAAAAAAGCGCACCAAGGCCATGACAACAGAAAGTAAAATAGCACATAAAACAATGGCAACAACCATGATTAACACAGCGATTGCAGCGGCACTACCAACGAACGCAGCTTGCTCATTCAGTATGGCCTCTAGGCGGTTTATGATGGTTTTTTCGAGGTACTCAAAAATCACATTCATAAATGGAGCAAGTGCAGCCAATGCCAATATTGCCATGTTCGACATCAAACCAAACTTAGCAATTTCAGCATTGCTGATCGTTAAGGTTTTCGGTTTATCTGTTGCTTCGCTCTGCTCAATAGACGGCTGTTCTTGCTGTTGTAACTGAGCCTTAAATTCCATAACTTGTTCACGAACTTGCTCGGCATAGCTAAGCTTAACTCCCGGGATCACAGCTTCTTGAGCACTACTACCGGCGGCATCGAAAATACAATTAACTAAATTAACTGGCTGAAAATAAAAAGGTTCGGCAATGTTTACGTTCTGTACTCGAGCAAATTTTAGGGTTAGCCGCTCTTTTTTAAATACCCCTTTATTGAGCAGTATTTCGTGACCATCCGTTATGCGGTATTTAAAATTACGATAATAAGCAAAGGCATACAGCACTAAAACTAAAGAGGCCACGGCAACAGCTATTTGCCCCCAAAACAGCTTTTGCTCAACTTGCGTAACAAATAACACCAAAATAGGCAGTAAATTAAGCAGCCCATCTTTTATGAAGCGCAGTGCAAAGTGAACAATAAAATACAGTAGCGCCCATGGCGACACGCGTTGCCATTGTTGATCACTCATCGGCAAGCTCATTTTCTTGAGTTGCTGCATTATCACCATAACTTTGCACGAACTGGCGGACATCATTGCATTGTTCGTCCGTTAACCCACTGATATGTAAATCAGCACTCATGCCACCGGCACTGTAAAGCCTGAGTGTTGCGAGTCCTAACTTTCGCTCAATTGGGCCGCGATGAATTTCGGTGTGTTGCACACGAGAAATAGGCAATAAGGTGATTTGTTGCCAAATTAAACCTCGCTTAAAGGCAATATCATGCTCTCTTACTGCCACCCCTTTGGCGCGAACGCTGTAAAGGTTGTAAACCATTGACAGTATTACCAACAATGGCAAAACCAAAAGCCAAGGTGTAGCAATAGCTTGGCTAATGGCTGGATTAAAGTGCCGTACTGTAATGATCACGGCCATTAAAGGCACATAAAACAACAACCAATTTAGTTGTACATGCCATATCGCATTATCTGCAAGTGGTTGGAATTGAATCGTTTGATGCTTTGGTAGGGTTTCTATTTGTTGATTCCTAAACACGGTAATTCCTTGTAAAGGCCAGCGGTGCCGGCCTTACGTGCTAACACTGAGTTATTATATGTTATAAATTATACCCAGCGTAGTTTTGTTGCAAGTGTGTGGCTTGCTCCTGGTGCAAGTTCAACACTATCATCAAGGACATTAGCCGCTTCTAAACACAGCATGACGTGATATTCGTCATCAGCAAAATTAGAAAGACGTTTTGATTTATCAATCCATGGGTTCCAAAGTACACACGATGTTGAATTTTCGCGGCCTACTTCAATAATGCCATCAGGTGTAATGATACGCTGAGTGTCTTTTGCTTCGGTGTAAACCATGTCTGTTTCACGCGCGAACGACACTAACTCATTTTGCTCAAATGGACCTTCAGCAAATTCGATGTATTTCGCGCCTTGCAGGCCATCTACTTTTGTTTCTTCAATTGCTGGTGTTGGGAAATACGTGTGCAGTGCTTGAGTAAACTGTACAGTTTGGTTATCTAAGTTTGTGGTTGTTAAACGTAGCTCTAAGCTAGAGGTTAAAATAAACTCGGCCAATAACTTAGTTTTATAAGGCCAATACTTTTCATCAACTTGCGTCATCGGTAATGACAAGCTGATATAAATAGAATCGTCTTGCTCTTTCACTTCTTCTGCACGCCATAAACTTGTGCGAGCAACACCATGAGCTGGCCAGCCTTCATGTTGGCTTACTCCGAACCATGGCCAACAAATCGGAATACCGCCTCGCACACCTTTGCCTTCTTGGTAATCTTCTAATTCTGAGACCCATAATAGTGGCTTTTTATCGGTTGGCGTGAACTCAGTGATCTGCGCACCTTGCAGAAAAATAGTAGCGCTACAAAACTCACTAGCAACTTTAATAAATTCAAGCCCAGTTTCACTTTGCTCAATCGTAACTGATGGCGATAACTTCATAATTCGTCCCATTTAATGAAAGAAAAATCCACCTTACCCAATGCAGTAGCTTTTAGTAAATAATATTTAGTTATTTGTATAAATTGTTTTACTACAAAGTGATGGTGTCACCTCGTAGTTGCATTTTAAGTGTTAACAACAATTACTCCATCTAAATTTCAACTTTTATGTTTTAATTTCTACTCTAATTAATAAATAAACACGATAACAACCTTTATGGCCGCAAATTATAAGCCACATAGTTATTATTTATTTGAACTCAATTTATTAGATGTGTAATATTTTGCGATTGCGGTTGTTCCACGCCGCCTTATTTAAGAGACAGAAACATGCAAAAGTATGACGAGCTACTAGTGTCGCTGCGCAAAGTGATCAGAGCCATCGACCTTCATTCAAAACAGCTCAATAAAACCTCAGGCTTAACAGGCCCACAATTACTGATTATGAACGAGGTTGCACAAACCGATGGCATCACCGCTAGTCGCATTGCACAAAATGTAAATCTAAGCCCGGCGACGGTTACCAATATCTTAGACCGTATAGAAAACCGTAACCTGATCACCCGTGTACGTAGCCAATTAGATAAACGCCGAGTTAGTTTGCATCTCACAGAAGCAGGTAAACAGCTATTAGAACAAGCACCTCAACCTCTGCAAGAGCACTTCATCGAAAAGTTCTCAGCACTCGAAGAGTGGGAACAAAGCTTATTACTTTCATCAATGCAACGTATTGCCGCAATGATGGATGCAGATCAACTTGATGCTTCACCACTACTTGAAGTTGGCGCAATCACCAAGACATTAGAACCACAGTAAAAATTAAAACTGATTGATTAATATTAATTTTCTGTGGCTAGTCTTGGGTTCAGCATGAATATCAACTATGCTTGGTAGTACCCATTCCAACACTAGCGAAAATTCATGCTTAAACTATCAAAGTTAGCCCTCGCAATAGCCTTGGGCACAACTTCAAGTCTTAGTCAGGCATCTGAAATTGATGACCTTCAAAAACAGCTGCAGTTACTGAAACAGCAAATGCAGCAACTGCAAAGCAAACTTGATGCTGCAGAAGAAAAATCACAGCAACAAGCCGAGAAACAAGCGCAAATTGATGCACAAGTAGCAAAGCAACAAAAGCAACTTGAGCAGCAAACAGCGGCTGTTGAAGCTCCTAAAAAAGAATCTGGCATTAAGGTTGGGGGTGCAGTACGTACCAACTTCAGCCATACATCCTATGACGATGGTAATAAAAACCGCGGTGGCGACTTCGACTTTGACATCTTCAGACTAAATTTTGCAGGCGATGTCGGTGATGTACAGCTTAACGCTGAGATCCGTTTTTTCGATTACATGACTGCAGTTAAATATGCCTATGCAGCCTATGACTTTGCTGAAGACTGGCAGGTGCAGGCAGGTATTACCAAAGTGCCTTTTGGTAACTGGCCTTACAACTCGCACAACTATTTCTTTGGCACTACTTATTATATAGGTCTTGAAGATGATCATGATTTAGGTGTTCTATTCAAGCGCAAAATTGCTGATAACTGGCAAATTGATCTTGGCTTTTTCAAAAATGATGAGCTAGGTGGCGTTGACGGCTATGTAGACGATAGAAGCGACCGCTACTCATATGATGTTGTCGGTTTCCGCTCTGCTGATGAAGGTGTTTATGCCGAACCAACCAATCCGATTGGTGAGTACAATACCTTCTCTGGCCGTTATGGCTATCATTTTGAGCATGACGGCGGCACCACCGAGCTAGGTGTTTCTGCGTTATCAGGTGGTTTGCATGACGGCGAAGACAAAGCCGGCGATTACTACGCTTGGGCACTGCACTTAAACAGTACTATTGGCCCATGGAACTTCCAGCTCCAGCATGGTGAGTATAACTACGATATCGACAACGTCGACCGTATGGCTGTGGGTGCTTATGCGTTTTACGATAGCATTGCCGCAGAAGCAACCATGACTAATGCCAATATCGCTTACAGCCTGCCTGTAGAGTGGGGTCCGGTAACAAACCTGCAGTTTTATAATGACTACGGCATTATTTATGACAAGTCAGATAACAGCGAAGATACATGGATGAATGTAACAGGGGTATCTGTTGCCGCAGGTGGCTTATTCACTTATTTTGATTTTGTACAAGCGAAAAACCAACCATTTGTTGGCGGCTCAATTGCTGGCGACAGCGACGACACTGAAACTCGCTTCAATATCAATATTGGTTATTATTTCTAGAAATAGCCAAAAATAAGACCTACAAGCCCAGTTTAAACTGGGCTTTTCATTTGTTTGAAGTAAGTTTACCTATAGTGTTAGCTAATAATATTAAGCTGAGCTAAAGTTAAATAAACAACATGGTGTAGACTATGTTGCTAAAACCAATAAATACAAACCACCTTGATCATAGGTATCGAGCAAGCACTACAACGATTTAAGTTTTATCAGGCCCAACTTTATTGATGAATGTGAGAGCGGCGTTTAACGCCTATAAAAATGGCTGCTATCAATTACTCGGGTTATTGATGGTGGGTTTAGGTATCATAGGTATTGCATTACCTGTGATGCCTACGACTATCTTTTTTATACTAGCATTGGCGTGCTTTACCCGCTCATCACCCAAGCTTTCTGCCTGGCTGCTAAACCACCCAAGATACGGCCAACCGTTAAGGTTTTGGCAAGAGCATAAGGTTGTCCCTACCCGCGCTAAGTTATTAGCAGGTTTTGGTATGGCTATCGGATATGCTTTTTTACTACAAAGTACCGCGCCAATTTGGGTGATGTATCTTGTGGCAGTGATTGAATTGAGCGTATTAGCCTATTTAATTAACCGCCCATCTGCGCCCAATAAACCAACCCTAATTCAAGTTAATATAACCACACAGATGCGCTTGATGTTGCTTGCCTGTTTTCTCAGCTCGCAGCTAGCAGTTATGGCTTATCTCGCTATTCATTTCTAGCACAAAGAAATGTAAAGAACGTAAACCTGCTTGTTATCAGTAATACAAATCATTATCATATTTGTATCTTTAACGAATAAACCGCATTATGTTCTCATTTAACAAACGCAACTTTTATAGCGTTAGCCGTGCCTTGCATATATACCTTTCAACGGCCTTATTCTTTTTACTTATTTTATTTTGTGTCAGCGGCATCATCCTTAACCACGTTAGTTGGCTCGAAAATGATAAACATAATGGTCAGAACCAACTACTTGTTTCTGCTGAGTTATTTGAAAAAGCGCAAACAAACCTCGACACATTGCCAAGCCTTTACCCTGAAATAGAACAATACATGCAACAGCAGTTTTCACTCAGCAATGTAAAAAGTATTGAGTGGGAAAAAGAAGATGCCTTGGTGATGCTCGACTACCCGCTTCCGGCTGGCTTTGCCTACGCCGAAATCGATTTTCAAACCGGTGAACTTAATATTGATTATCAAACCGGTGGCTTTATGAGTCTGATCGGCGACTTACACAAAGGCCGCCATACAGGTGAAGCATGGAGCTGGGTGATTGATATTTCAGCTGTTTTGATGATTCTGTTTGCTGTCACCGGATTATTTATTCTCTTTCAAAACCGTAAAAAACGTGCCGCAGGTCTTTGGTTAACGCTTCTTGGTGTTGCCACGCCTTTGGTTATTTATCTAGTTTGGGTGCCTCAACTTAAAGGAGTATCTTAATGAAACAAGCCCACTTACTCGTTGCTCTACTAATTGGCTGTTTATTCAGCCCACTGAGCTTTGCAAAAGATCCCAACCTCACCGTTGAATTTACCTTACCTGAGCTAGATGTTTCTCCATATCATCGCCCTTACGTGGCGTTATGGCTAGAAACACCTGAACGTAAACACGTTACCACGATTGCACTTTGGGTCGAAAAAGCTGAATGGTTTAAAGACTTACGTCAGTGGTGGCGAAAAGCCGGTCGTAGCAACGACAACTTTGATGGTGTGACAGGTGCAACAAAACGCCCAGGTACTTATACGATTGAATGGCAAGGTAAAGATTTAAAAGGTAATCCAGTTAAACCTGGCAGCTACCTACTTAATGTTGAAGTTGTACGTGAAGAAGGTGGCCGAGATTACACCCGCGTTGAAATCGACTTAACAAAAGACGGCAAAGTCACAATTAAAGGCGAAAAAGAGTTCGCAACTAGCTTTGTTACCATTACCAGTAATTAAGGACAAACAATGAAATTAAAATTATTAAAAACAGCGCTGATCGGCGCTGTGACCTTCACAGCACTTGCATCTGGCTACGCACAAGCACATGCCCGTTGGTTAATGCCATCTCACACTTCTTTATCTGGTGAGAAAACTCACTACGTGATGATCGATGCCAGTATTTCTAATGAGTTATTTAGCCCAGATAAAGCATACCGCCCAAAACAAAAAGGCGCAGAGTATGACGACAGCTTATTAGTTGCCCTTGCACCAAATGGTAAGCCGGTCGAAGAAACGATTCGCGCATACTATTTAAAACGCAAAAACTCAGCGGCAGTGAGCTTAACGCAAGACGGTACTTACCACATTGCTATGCAGCAAAAGCCAATGCTAATGACTTTCTATAAAGACAAAGATGGCAACCGTGGCCGTGTGTTCGCAGGTAAAAAAGAAGCAGACCTACCAGCAGGCGCAACCGACGTGCGCACTGTAAAATCAATCGCAACTGTTGATACTTTTGTAAGCCGTAATGGTACTTCTAAGCCAACATTGCTTGGTCAAGGCTTAGAAATTTCAGGACCTACTCACCCGAACGATCTATTTGCTGGTGAAGAAGCTAAGTTCCAATTATTAATGGATGGCAAACCAGCTGCCGACGTTGAGCTTGCGATTGTTCGTGGTAGTGCACGCTACCGCAACGAGCGTGACGAAGTGAAAGTAACAACCGATAAAAAAGGCTTCTTTACGGTGACATTCGCTCACGCCGATATGTATCTAATTGAAGCATCAGTTGATCAAAAACCAACAGAGGCCGATATCGATAACGTACGCTACTCATTATTCACAACACTTGAAGTAGCGCCTGAATAATAAGCTGATTAGGCCTCAATAAAGGCCTAATTCAACTTTCGAGGAAGACTGTAGTCAACCGTGTGATCGCAGCTACCGTCTTTCTCGCAATCATTTACCCCATCACCATCGACATCCCAGCTTGGGTGCATGCCTTTTAATGTACTTTTTACGACGCTAATATCTGCTGTAAATTCACTTTGCTCATCACGGCGCGCAGCATTGCGCATCAAAAACACTCGAATCACATAATCGCCATTATCAGGAATTTTAATCTCGGCATGATCACCTTTTGCCGGGCCAACAAACAAAGCTGTTGGGTTGCCTTTTGGTAAAATATTAAAGTAGCTGCTTGAATTTGATGGAGCAAAATCAACCTTTAAAGTAGTGCCTTTATTAAGGTTAATTTGATATTCCAGCAACTCATAACCTTTGATTGCGTCTTTAACTTGCCAGCTTTGCTGCAAAGCAATATCTGAAGCTAGCAACTCATAATGACGACTATTTGGTAAATTTTGTTCAGCAAACACCAAACTACTTTTAGCCACCGAAAAACAAAACCCTATTAATAACAACAACTTCATATTTTACCTCCTTTTAAATTCTCTTTTAAAGAATGATAAACGCTATTTTTACAATTTTTAATTCTTTTAAAGTGAATCTATAGTTACTCCATCGCAGACACACTGCTCAACTAAACAGGATACCTACTATGAAACTTTTTACTTTAATCTCAGCTCAACCACACTTACAAAATATTAGCACTTTATTGGCGCGTATTGGTTTATCGGCCATCTTTTTACTAACTGGCTTTAGCAAAATAGAATTCTTTGATGCAACTGCACAGTACATGGCATCAGTAGGTTTACCAGAGTTCTTACTGCCGTTTGTGATTGCTTTTGAAATTGTTGGCGGGTTATTTATTTTACTAGGGTTTTTAACACAACTAACCGCTATCGCTTTTGCTGGTTTCAGCTTAGTCAGCGCTTTGCTATTCCACTTTCAACTTGATGATCAAATGCAATTTTTAATGTTCTACAAAAACATTGCGATGGCAGGCGGCTTTTTAGCATTAGCCAGTGTTGGTGCAGGCAAAATCAGCCTAGATCAACTAGTGTTAAAACGTAGTCAGGCGTAATATTTCTACCAGCCAATGACCTAAGTTGTTGGCTGAATTTGTTTTTAAGGGAGCGCGAAAATGGCAACGTTATTAACAGCAACCAGCCACGATATTGGTGGGCTCGATGTAAAACGCATCTTGCCGCATTTTGACAAAAAAATGGTTGGCCCATTTATCTTTTTTGACCACATGGGGCCAAACCACTTTCCTCGCGGTGAAGGCATAAATGTGAGGCCTCACCCTCATATTGGCCTATCAACGCTCACTTATTTATTTACTGGCAGTATTTACCATCGCGATTCGCTAGGTAATAGCCTGCAAATAGAACCCGGCGATGTTAACTGGATGACCGCAGGTCGCGGTATAGTGCACTCAGAAAGAGAAAGCCTTGAAGTGCGGGCGAGCGAGCACGACATTAATGGTCTGCAATGCTGGGTTGCTTTACCTGAGAGTATGACCGAAATAGCACCGCGTTTTGAACATATCAAAAAACAGCAATTGCCTGAGAAAATCGAAAAAGGCGTGCTGATGCGACTCATTGTCGGTGATGCCTATGGCTTAAGCTCCCCAGTGAAAAACTACTCACCGATGTTTTATGTCGATACAGTCGCCGAGCAAGGTAGTCATATTACTAAACCGCACCCTCATCATGAAACCGCCGTGTATGTTATTTACGGTGAAATTAGTGTGGGTGATACTCGCTATACCCAAGGCGACTTTGTGCTACTTGATGACAGCGAACACGAAATAACGACTCTAATGCACAGCCGCTTTATTTTACTCGGTGGCAGTAAATTCAATAAAGTCCCGTATTTACACTGGAATTTTGTTGCTTACAGCAAAGAGCGCATCGAGCAAGCAAAACAAGATTGGCAAGCACAGCGCTTTGCAAGCATTCCTGGTGATGAGCTTGAGTATATTGAGTTGCCCTAACCTAAAAAGTAAACTTTATCAGCATTTACAGGTACTATTAGGTAGTTAAGTAAGCAAAGGAACATCATGCTAAGAATTACGCTAGAACAGTGGCGCATGTTTCGTGCTGTTGTTGAATTTGGAGGCTTTAACCAAGCCTCACAAGGTATTCATAAAAGCCAATCGAGTATTCATAACGCAGTTGGCAAAATTGAATCTGCGCTCGATGTAAAATTATTCAGCATTCAAGGCCGTAAAACCGTGCTGACTGAAGCCGGCGAGATGATGCTACGGCGCGCCAATTACTTACTCGATGAAGCCGCTAAAGTTGAGGCAATTGGGCAAACTTTGGGTGAAGGTATCGAAAGTAAGTTACGCATTGCCGTTGATGCTATTTTCCCACAACAATTACTTTATAAGGTACTTAACGACACGTCATCGCAATACCCGCAACTGCGTATTGAGCTGCATGAGTCTGTACTAATGGGGGGCAATGAACTGCTCGAAAACGATCAGGTTGATATTGCTATTACCGGCTTTCCAATTGCGGCAAGCTTTCACGAAGAGTTATGTGATATCGAGTTTATTGCCGTCGCCCACCCAGATCATCCCTTGCATGCGATAGAGCGTGAAATTACCCTCGAAGATTTAAAATCACACCGCCAAATTGTTGTTCGCGATTCAGCGAATAAGCACAAACAAGATGGTGGCTGGTTAGGTGCCGATCAGCGCTGGACCGTCACTCATATGCGCACTTCGATTGATATGATCAGTAATGGATTGGGCTTTGCGTGGTTACCAAAAGTCGCGATAGAAACACAACTTGCGACAGGGCAAATGAAAGCACTTAATTTAACTCATAACAGCAGTCGCAGCGCTAAGTTACATTTGCTCTTTAAAGACGGTGACAAACTGGGTCCTGCAGCACGCTCGTTTATCGGCGAGTTGCGTTATCAAGTAATGAAAAACCTATAGCTTCAAGGGCGTTTCAGCAATACCTTTAACGCCCGGCTCAAGAATAAACACGCCACCACTGTGCGGGTAATCAGCGAGTACTGAGTCTTCGAGCCCTACTGCCGCTGTTGTCACCGCCAGATGCGTGAGCTCTTCACCTACAAATGCGACACTCGTAACACGCGGTGCGGGTAAGCGAATAAACTGTACTTGCTCACCGTTTGGAGCAAAACGATACACGCCATAACCATTCCATGCAGCAACCCACAGATGATCTTCGCTATCAACAGTCATGCCATCAGGAAAACCCATATTGTCAGTAAAGCGAATAAACTCTTGTTTATCTGCAAGCTCGCCATGCTCATTCAGAGTGAAGCGGTAGATTGTTTGTTTATCTGAGTCTGTAGAATATAGAAACTGGCCATTTTTACTTACCGCAGGCCCATTGCTAATGGTGTAGTCATGATCAACTGCTGTCGGAGCCTGACCATGACCAAAACGGTATAACTTGCCACTATTGGTTTGCTCTTGAGAGTCCATTGAGCCAAAAAAGCCAAAGCCTTGTCGAGACGTTTTACCATCGTTTAAGCGGTTTTGTGAGGGTTCGTGATCGATTGAGTAAAGAAGTTCGCGGCTAAAGTCTTCACTATTGAGCTTATAAATGCCTTTGGCAAAGCCTGCGATTAATTCAGCTTGCTCGGTTTCCATCACCCAGCAAATCGGTTCTGGCATAGTAAACTGGCTAACTCGCATCGATTGACACTGCAAACGAAACAAACGCTGCCCTAAAATATCGACCCAAAATAAACAGTTATGTGCCTTAGCAAAATAGGCACCTTCGCCCAATTGGCATTGGCTAGAAATGATTATTTTAATGGTGTCATCGAGCATTGGCTTCATTACACAAAAAGCTGAACTATTCTCATTCTATCTGTGTATGAAAATAAGTGCTAGACCAGATAAACCCGCAACCAGCAAGATGATGCCGCGAATGGCCTTTTCATTGAGGTTATTGTTGATCACAAACGATAAGCCCCAGCCAATTAAAATGGCGGGTAAGCAAAAAAAGAACAGCTTTACATCGGCCATATCGGCAGAGCCTGTTAGCATCAATACAATAATGCCAAATAAGTTTATAAATACAAAAAAGGCACTTAGGTTTGCTTTAATTTTGTCTTTATCTTCAGCTTGATAGAGTAGCCCCATTGGCGCGCCACCGGCTGACGTTGTGGTACCTAAAAAGCCTGACGACATTGACGCAAGTAAGCTTGTAATAGTGGAAATTTTCGGTTTCATACCTATGATAGACAATGCCACCACTATCAAAATACTCACTCCTAGCAAGAGTTGATACTGCTTCGCATTGACATACCACATCACCACAGCAGCAAGGATAACTCCCACTGCACCACCAATAATGGAAATGCCCGTCTGTTTCATGTCTATCGCACCGCGGTGTTTAATCATTAACACCGACGTTAAAAACAGCGCATTCAAAATCATTGGCCCAGGCACCAGCTCTGGCATCAGCCAGTAAAGTACAGGCACACATAGCATGCCTAAACCAAAGCCAATAACACTTTGCAGGCAAGCGCCAATAATCAGAATTAAATAAACAAGTACAAAGTCGGTCAAACTTTCTTACCACCTTCCTAACTATTAGATTCAAATGTTTAAAATAATTATTTATTATTATAGTACTATTTGGATCGTGTAAAATTTTTTCTTTGGTTTAATTTAACTTAAAGCAACTAACAATTTAATTAAGTCCAACCTGCATCCACTATCAGTGATTGTGCTGTCATCATGCGGCTGTCATCAGCAGCTAAAAATAACGCGGCATTCACTATATGGTCTGGTTGTATTGTTTCGTTAATACACTGACTTAAACGAACATCTTCAATCATTTCTGGGGTTAGCCAATGAGTCATTTGGCGCTCTGTCATCACCCAACCCGGAACCAGTGAATTCACACGAATATTGTCTTTACCGTATGAAGCAGCTAATGAACGGGTTAAACCTTCAATTCCCGCTTTTGCGGTTGTGTAGGCTGGCATGCCTGTTTGCTTAATACGCCAACTTACCGACCCCATATTGATAATGCTACCGCCGCCCAAGCGCTGCATGTGTTCAACTACAGCTTGCGATGAAAAGAAACACGGGCGCAAGTTAACAGCAAACTTATCTTCCCAATATTTCACATCCATATTCTCAGCGGCATGGCGGGTGTCATCGGCTGCGTTATTAATTAACACACCAATGTCACCCTGTTGCTGACGCGTTTGCTCAATGGCCGCTTTTAAGGCTTCAACATCACGAATATCACAATAGATAAACTGCGGGTCAAACTCATATTTACCCGCTAATTTTGCGCATAACGCATCGCTTTGCTCGGTTGCAATATCAACAAAGGTGACTTTCGCGCCCTGCTCGCAGAACCGCGTTACCATTACTTCACCAATTCCCGATGCACCACCAGTAATAAACACACTCTTACCAGCAAGGCTTGGGTAAACTGTTTTTAGCTCGTTTGAATTTGGCATGATAACCTTTTGTTTTAAAGTAATTACAACGTCAAGAAGCGATACTTATTGAGCCGCTTCTTTATCAGCGATTTCTTTTTCAATAAACGCCATTGCTTCATCAATCATGTACGTCATCATGTTTTTAGCACGTTCAGGATCGCCGCTTGCAATCGCGTTATACACTTTAAAGTGCTCTTCAGCGATCGCCTTTTTATTACCCTTAGCAGGTGTAGTATGTTGAATACTTACGTGTAATGCGGTGCGAATAAAGTCACGTAATTGATAGAAAAAACGGTTACCACTGGCATGTAAAATTGCTGTGTGGAAGGCAAGATCTGGCTCATGCATTACGCCTTCTGGCTCTTCTGCTGCCGCTTGCATTTTATCGAGTGCCATTTTAATTTCTGCTATGGCTGCTTGGTCGCCTTTTCTTGCTGCAAGTGCTGCTGCTTGTGGCTCAATCGCCAAGCGCACTTGTAGAAATTCTTTAAGTACGTAAAGTGATGGGCTGCTTTCTAACAACCATTTTAATACGCTTGTGTCGTATAAGTTCCAGTTCTCCGCCGACTCAACACGAATACCTTGTCGTGGACGAGAAGAAATCAGTCCTTTTGCAGCAAGCATTTTCACTGCTTCACGAACAGCTGTGCGGCTAATACCATACACTTCACAAAGTTGTGCTTCGGTTGGTAGCCCCGTTTCAGTGTTATAATCACCAACAATTATTGCTTTACCAAGCTCATTGGTAACTTGTTGTGATAGGTTTAAATTTTCTAAACGCGCCATGTGTGTTCCTCAAAAGATCTGAGTAATATGATACATCTATAAAGCTATTCCGTCATCCTGGAAATAATTGATTAAAATCAATAACAAGCAAAAAACAACCTAATACAAGTGTCTATATTTCAAACAATACAGTCACCATTTTACCTACAGACTGTCACCTTATTTTAACAAATCTCTTTCACTTACCTTATTTATAATATAATATTTTTATTCAACAACTAAAAAAGCAAAATTCTCTTTCAAAATTAGGTGGAACACACGATGGTCGAACTAAGTACCTTAGACTGGGCAGTGCTAGCAGGATTTTTTGTCCTGTTACTAGGCGTTGTCGTGATGTCTATGCGACAAAAAGAAGAAGACACCGCTGATTACTTTTTAGCGGGTCGTAATGCAAGTTGGTTAGTGATTGGTGCCTCTATTTTCGCATCGAACATTGGCTCGGAACATTTAGTGGGCCTTTCAGGTTCAGGCGCACAATCGGGTATGGCACTGGCTCACTGGGAAATGCAATCGTGGATCATTCTACTACTCGGTTGGATTTTCGTGCCTTTCTATTGGAGTAGTAAAGTCTACACCATGCCTGAATTCTTAGAGCGCCGCTTTAACTCTAAATCACGTACCTTCTTGTCTGTTATCTCATTGATTAGTTATGTATTAACCAAGGTTGCGGTAACGGTTTATGCCGGCGGTATCGCATTTAAAACAATCTTGGGTATTGAGAGCATTTGGGGTATCGACTTCTTCTGGATTTCAGCGATTGGCCTTGTCGTGATCACCGGTATTTATACGGTACTTGGTGGTATGAAAGCCATTATGTGGACCTCCGTGTTGCAAACTCCGGTGCTCATTATTGGCTCCTTAGTCATATTAGTTGTTGGTTTAGATAAAGTAGGTGGCTGGGAAGAAGTTGAGCGTATTAATGCGGCCAATATGCACCTTATTCGTAGTGCTTCAGATGCTGAATTCCCATGGCCAGGCATTATTTTTGGCTCATTCATTATTGGTTTTTGGTATTGGTGTACAGACCAATACATCGTACAACGTGTTCTATCTGCAAAGGGTATTAAAGAAGCGCGTCGCGGTACCATGTTCGCCGGTTACTTAAAATTACTTCCTGTATTTATCTTCTTAGTGCCGGGTATGATTGCCTATGCATTAAATGCTAAAGGTATTATTAGCTATGAAAGTGCTGACCAAGCCTTCCCAACGTTAGTTGCTGAACTATTGCCAGCAGGTGTTAAGGGGATTGTAATCGGTGGTTTAGTAGCGGCTCTTATGAGCTCTTTAGCATCATTATTTAACTCATCAGCAACCTTATTTACCATTGATTTCTATAAGAAATTCAAACCAGAATCATCTGAGAAGCACCTTCTGAAAGTAGGCCGTATTGCCACTATCGTGATTGTTGTATTAGGTCTTTTATGGATACCCGTCATGAGCTTAATTGCCGATGTGCTTTATGAATATCTGCAAAGTGTGCAGTCTCTTATTGCACCAGGTATTGCTGCGGTATTTTTACTAGGTTTATGTAGTAAACGCATCACTCCAACAGCGGGTTTTGTGGGCTTAGTATCAGGTTTTGTGCTTGGTATGATCCGCTTAGTATTACTGCCATTTAAAGATGATTTAACAGGTTCATCATTTGCGTGGATCACCACAATGAACTGGTTATATTACTGTATTCTGCTATTTGTCGTGGTCGTTGCGATTATGATTGTGGTAAGTATTTTCACCAAACAAGCAGACGAAGAACAATTGAAAGGTCTTACTTTCTCAAGCCTAGATAAAGCAACTATGAAAGAAGTAGCTGCCGGCTTAGATAAGTGGGACTACATTCATACTGCGGGTATTATTGGTATTACTGCCTTTATTTACTACCGCTTCTGGTAATCGTTCGTTCCCAAAGTTGTAGGGCGCCAATTGGCGCCCTTTTTTAATCAGCGAGTTCTGGTGAGAACACTGGAAAACCGTTTTTATCCCACGTAATAATGCGTGCTCGCGCATGGCGATTTGGGTCTGTAAGCGGTGTGCCTTTCAACTCTTTATAGTCACGACTGTGATAAATCATTAAATCGGTTACACCATCTTCAGCTTTTACAAAACTGTTATGCCCAGGGCCAAAACGACCTAGCTCAACATTGGTGGTGAACACCGGCTCAGCCTTTTTATGCCAACTAGCAGGATCAAGTAAATCAGCATTCACATCTGCCCATAGCAAGCCCATCGCATATCGATGATCGGTGGCACTGGCTGAATAAGTGACAAATATTTTATCGCCATGGGTAATGACTGCAGCACCTTCGTTCACCTTGTAGCCTTGCACTTCCCAATCAAGGGTTGGCTCAGTAATCGCGATAATGGGTTCTTTAATTGATGTTGGTGAGTCCATTTCAGCTAACCATAAAGCTGAGTTATAAGTTGCAGGCTGGTTCTGCTGCGCCCAAATCATGTAACGCTTCCCCTTGTGCGTAAAACTTGTGGCATCAAGCGAAAAACTATCAAGGTGGCTAGTTACTTGCCCCATTTCTTGCCACTCACCTTGCATCGGATTGGCACTGTCGTTTTTAAGTGCATACATACGAATACTAAACGGTTTTTCGATATCACCTGCGGCGAAATAGATATACCAACTGCCATCAATCTGATGTAGCTCAGGGGCCCAAATGTTGACACTCATTGGGCCTTTATCGCGCTTTTGCCAAATAACCTTCGGCTCAGCTAATTTTAAATCGTTTAAACGACAAGCTTGGCGTAGTTCAATTTCATCAAATTTCGGCGAACTACCTATAAACGTGTAACAGCCACTTTTATCATCGCGAACTAACCAAGGATCAGCACGTTTGAGTACAATGGGGTTATCAATTGGCGCTAAAGTCTTGCTACTATTAGCATCAGCAAAGGCTGACAATGGCGAGGCGCTTAACGCACTAAGAAGCGTTAGCCGAGATAATTTTTTGAGCATAATGTGTCCTGTATTTCGTCTTGATTTTATTGTTAATATTGTATTACATATTATATAGTAGCTGAATGAACACAAGAGTTAAAACAACAAAAGGTATTCAAGCATGAGACCCGTAAGTAAGGTGACACACGCAATGAAGTGGCTTTCAACAGGGCTACTTTTTTCTGCCGCAGCCGTATCTGCAAAGCAAGTTGAAGTTCACGACCCGGTAATGACCAAAGAGGGCGACACGTACTATGTATTTAGCACAGGCCCAGGCATTACCTATTATGAATCGAAAGATTTAACCAACTGGAAACTTACCGGCCGCGTTTTTAAAGATGAGCCAAGTTGGGCAAAGCGTATTTCACCAAGTTTTGATG
The DNA here is from genome assembly GCF_011319765.1 of Pseudoalteromonas sp. MB47. Lineage (NCBI taxonomy): Bacteria > Pseudomonadati > Pseudomonadota > Gammaproteobacteria > Alteromonadales > Pseudoalteromonadaceae > Pseudoalteromonas > Pseudoalteromonas sp. MB47. Next base: position 225,075 of record NZ_VFBD01000029.1, read on the forward strand.
GCCACTTATGGGCACCCGATGTGTACGAGAAAAACGGTAAGTTTTATCTTTATTACTCAGTCTCTGCATTTGGCAAAAACACCTCAGCAATTGGTGTAACGGTTAACGAAACCCTTGACCCATCATCACCTGATTACAAGTGGATTGATTACGGCATTGTGGTTGAATCTGTGCCTGAGCGTGACGATTGGAACGCTATCGACCCTGCCATTATCGAAGATGACAATGGTACACCGTGGATGAGCTTTGGTTCGTTCTGGGGCGGCCTTAAACTAGTACAACTTGATGATGACATGGTGCGCTTAGCAAAACCTGAAAAATGGCATCACATTGCGAGTCGCCCAAACACGGAACATGGCCCAATTGAAGCACCTTATATCTTTAAAAAGAATGGCTATTACTACCTGTTTGTTTCGTTTGATAAATGCTGCCGTGGCGTAGAGAGTACTTACAACGTACGCGTAGGCCGCAGTAAAAACATCGAAGGCCCATATTTAGATCAACAAGGTCGCTCTATGGTTGATGGCGGTGGCAGTTTAGTTATTGAAGGTAATAAAGATTGGGCAGCCCTTGGTCATAATGCTGCGTACACCTTTGATGGCAAAGACTATTTAGTATTACACGCCTACGAAACAGCCGATAACGGCGTGCAAAAGCTACGTATTTTACCCATGAGCTGGAAAAATGATTGGCCGGTTGTTAACCCAGCCGACCTAAATAAGCTCAAAACCAAGCTTAAGAAGTAATTATTCAACACACAAAAAACCTGCAAAATTGCAGGTTTTTTATTTGCTTTAATGACCTCGTTTGAGGTTGAAAGTAGGTGTTATCAACTAAAATCAACCAAGGTAATATCAACAAGCATGGGGCTATGGCAGCCTTGTTGATGTTTTTCTTCAATAAATACGCTCTACACATCACGCGCCAGATGCGCAGGTATTAGCACTTCAAAGCGACTGCCTTTATTCATTAATTGCAATGCTTCTTGCAAGCCCACTATCGCCTCTGCAATTTCGTACTCTACAGCAGCGCCTTGCTTGCGAGTATCAAATAACACCCGACCATTTGTAAGGGTAACGCGTTGATGCACAGTCACAGTAGCATCCCAACTAGGTTTATCCCCCTGACCTTGCTCAATCACTCGATAACCAAGCCCTGTGGGTGTTTGGTAAAAACTGTGTTGCTCAGCGCTGTTATCTAAAAGCGACGGTAAAACATGCTCTTTAGCCGTCGCAAACACATTGTTGCTTAACATAGCCAACTCTTTATTGTGCGTTGATTAAACGAATACCATAGATACCACCGGCAACAGAGTCTTTGTCGGCAGCAAAACGTAAAGTAAGCGTTTTCGACTTTTTCATTGCTTCTGTTAATGGGTAATCAATGGTGTAGAACTCATCCGTTGGTTTACCTACAGGCAAACTAACTCCAGCTAATTGCTCACCATTTAAATTAATTGAGAAATGACGGTTCACATCGCCAATAAAATAGCGAATACGCAAAGCAACCGCTTTTTGTTCTGGGTTACTAAGCTGATACTCAAACCAACCTGTCGCATCGCGCCAATGATGACCATTATTAACACCTGCGCGGGTTCCCTCACCTTTAAAGTCGTGTTCGACTTCAGGTTGTTGCTCACCCGGTGTAATTTGATCAACGGTTAATAAACGAAGCTGTTCTTTCGCTTGCTCAGCCGCTTTTGCATCGGCAACAAATTGCGTGAACTCAGCTTCGCTTTGCTGCGGCCAATACACTTGATAGCGACTATCGTGTAAGCGGAAGAACGGAATTAGCTCTGTGCTCTTTGTGTTATCGATACCTTGCTTGGCAATCGCCACATTTTTATCGGCGATAAATGCGAGCTCTTGGCCCGGTTTACGAGTGAGATCGGCAATAAACTTTTCTGGCTCACTCAGCATGATTGGCAGAGCTTCTGGCGGACAAGTCGGCCCTGCGGCAATGTGGCCCATGCGGCTATTGTCAGCAACAAAGTTAAGCTGCTCATTTGCAAATGCTTGTACTTTAGTGGCCATTACAACAGGCCCATACATCACAGAGTAATAATGCTGACCATCAGGTAGCTGCTCAGTATAAAGCTTAGGACTAAGTTCAAAAGCAAGCTTGTCACCGCTTTGCCAAGCATGGCTGATACTGTAGTAACCATCTTTTTCGGTTGCGCTTACAGCTTGTCCATTTAAAGTAAAGCTCAGCTCACCTTGCTGCCAAGACGGTTTACGAATATGAATTACCGACTCAGTGCTTTGCCCCTCAGACAAACGATTCACGGTCAGTGAGACCTTGTTATCATCTGGGAATTGGCTGTCTTGCGTGATCTGCAAACCCTGCTGTTGCCAATTTAACGTGCTTGGAATAAACAAGTTCACCCATAGCTCTTTACCGGTATTGCTATAAATCAGCTCACCATATTTGCTGTGATTCTCAATACCTGAGCCTACACAACACCACATTGAATCTTGCACTGACGAATACATGCGGTAATGCCCAGGGCGCATTGAGGTAAAGTAAACAAGACCACCATGCTCTGGGTGTTGTGACGATAAAATATGGTTATATGTGGCGCGCTCATAATAGTCTAAATAGCGCGTATCACCGGTTTTTAAGAACAATAACTTACTCAGTTTCATCATGTTGTAAGTGTTGCAGGTTTCTGGGCCTTCAACATCTTCAACCATCGGCGTAAAGTCACTTTTATCATGAAAATGCTCACGTACCGAGTTACCGCCAATTGATACTGAGCGCTCTTGGCTGACTATTTTCCAGAAAAAGTCAGCACCTTGCTGCCATGCTTTATCATCGCTGGCATTTGCGACCTTCAACATACCAATAATTTTTGGAATTTGCGTATTGGCATGCAGGCCCGTTAACTTATCTTCTTTGTGTAATAAGGGTTCAATAATGATGTTATGAGAGAACTGACGCGCTAGTTTTAAGTAACGCTCATCGTCACTAATAAAGTACATATCAGCAAACACATCATTTAAGCCACCATGCTCTGAATACAACATTTGTTGAACTTGTTCATCAGTTAGCTTAGCAGTGGTCGCTAAGAACCATTCACCTAACTTAAATAGCATTTGTTTGGCTTTATCACTACCGGCTACATCGTATGCATCACGCAAGCCATGGAAGATTTTATCTATGTTATAAAGCGGTACCCAGCGGTCATTTAAGCTGAATAAATCGGCTTTGATTTCACCCTTTTCAATCTGCTGCCACATTTCATCGCCATTTGGGATTCCGCCTAAGTAACCACCAGTGACTTGCTGGGCGCGATCCAACTCGCTTAGCATATAATCTAAACGCTGCTTTAATTCTTCGTCACCTGTGGCTGCCCATGCAAGGCTCAAGGCTGAAAGATAATGACCGCCAATATGCCCATCAAGGCCTGTGCTTTCCCAGTTGCCATAGTTAGGCGCTTTTGGCTTAAGGCCAGCTTCACGCAGATAAGGAGCAAGCAGCTGATCTGGATGAAGTGCTAATAAATAACGCACATTCGTTTGCTGCGCATGTAAAAACGGGCTGGCGTTTAAACTTACTTGGTTTAGGGCAAATAAATGTTGTTCGCTGGTATGTTCAGCATGCTCCACAGCAGCAGTTTGTTTACTGTCTGTAGGCTGCTCACTGCAACCGGTCACAGTTAAAATTGCAGCGCAAACGCTTGCTAAATAGCTAACCTTGAATGTGTTCATACTGTTGTCTCCCAGCGAATTGTTATTTTAAAGAGCAAAGCGCACACACTTATTTAGTGTGTGCGTTTAAAGGATGGTTATTTTGGTAGGCGTTTATGAATAACCATATCCGTATAGTACTCATCGGTAATTTTGTATTTTTTCAAAATCAAACCAAGTAAGGCGTGGAATACACCCGGAATGATAGTTAGCATCAGTGCTAAGCCCATAAGGGTAAATTCAGTTTGCTCAACGTTAGGCTTGTACTCAAAGAATGCCAGTAATAAACCACCTGCTAAGCCAGCTAAGCCACCCCCTGCTTTTTGGCAGAATGAAATACCACCAAATGATAGGCCCGATGCACGAACGCCGTCTTTAATTTCACCGTAATCTACAGCTTCAGCAATGGCAGACCAGAACACTGGTGCATGTAAATCAACAACAAATGACAAGATGATATAAAGCACAAACGCCATCATTACATCACCCGGTTGCACCACAAAATACATTAGCAATGAGATGAATAGCACGGCGATTTGTGATTGACGGAATAGCTTCATTTTACAGTAACGCTGGGTGATCCACGTACTTGCCACCATAGAGACAATAGATGCTGCAATACCCGCACTGGTAAAGGCACCCGCTAAATCTGGTACACCTAAGTAATAGGTTGCGTAATACATAGCAACACTGCCACGAATCGCATAGCCAAGCGTACCAAGCACACATGCTGCACACAGGAGTAACCATTGGTCGTTTTTAATAAGTACTTTTAATTGTGTAAGTACACCTTCGGTTTGTGGCTCATGGGTAATACGTTCGCGAGTAGTAAAAAAGCAAAACAAAAATAGTGCTACGGCACAAGCCGATACTAATGCCATTGCCAGTTTATAACCATACGACAAGCTGCCATCTCCCCAATATGAGGCAAGCAGCGGTACTGAAAATACGATCACCACATTGGCAATCTTAGCGAAGAACATACGGTAGCCATTAGCTGACAAACGCTCTTTAGGATCGGCAGTTAATACACCAATGTAAGAGATATAAGGGATAGCAACACCGGTAAACATCAAGGTCGCAAACAAGTATGTGGCATAAGCCCAAGCTAACTTCATGTTGTAGTCGAAATCAGGCGTGGTAAATAACAGTACGACCGACAAACCATATGGCACAGATAAAAATAAGAACCAGTGACGGAACTGACCCCAACGGGTTTTCACTTTATCGGTGATCACCCCCATTAAAGGGTCGGTAAAGGCATCAACAAAACGCGCCACTAAAAACAACACACCCATATCAACCGGATCAAGCCCGTAGATATCGGTGTAAAAGAAAGACATAAAATAGAATAACGCTGCAACCATGACATTTACTGCCATGTCGCCGGCACCAAAGCCGACCTTTTCTACAACGGATAACTTTTGAGATTCCATACAACAACACCCTAATTGGTCAATAATGAGCCGCCGCTCACTATTTCAAGCAATGCTAAAAAGTTTTCAACACTGCGTATCAAATAAATTTACAGCCTTAGATATTACACAGCTTGGCCATTGCGTTCGTTATTTTTGTAAATTTAATGCTAATCTAATTAATAGTATTATCATACTTATTAAATCGCAACTCTTTTCGACCGATGGTTTGGTTTATAAAAACCAATAAAAAACCCCAGCAAAGCCGGGGTTTTTAGGTCTATAAAAGAAATTTAGAAAGAGTAACGTGCGCCTAGTGCGAATGTACGTGAGTAGATACCGTTACCAAAGTTAAATAGGTTGTCGTTACCTTCACCGTAGTAGCTTTGATATACGTCATCTAGGATGTTCGTTGCATCAAAGGTTACGACAAAGTCATCATTCACATTGTAGCTAAATTGGAAATCTAAGCTTTGCTCAGGGCGATTCCAGAATTGAATCGGGTTAGCAAAGATTGCCGCTTCGTTACCTGTGTAGAACTCAGAACGCCATACATAAGATAAACGCATGTCGAATGAATCACGCTCGTAGATACCTACGATGCTGTACGATTCATCAGAAACACCGGCCATTTGCGAATCAACATACCCAGAGATTTCACCTAGCTCATTGAATTCAGGTGTATCTTGCTCTGAGTCAAGCATCGTGTAGCTTGCTTGCACACCAAAACCATTTAAGTACTCTGGTAAGTTTTCTGGGAAGTAAACTAAACCAACTTCTAAACCAGACAGTTCACCGTTTGAAGCATTCACTGGTGCACTTAATACATATGGGCGTGTTACGCCATCATCGCCTTCGCGCACAACTTGCTTACGACCCGCAACAACTAAGCCTTCAATTTCACGGTAAAAGTAAGCTGCGTAAAGTGAGCTTGTATCTGCGAAGTACCATTCAAGTGATACATCATAGTTCTTTGATTCTGTTGGTTTAAGATCTGGGTTACCACCATTACCTGTACCGTAGGTAGCACCTTCTGTTAAAGGATCATACCAGTATTGCAACGCGTTTAAGTCAGCAAAGTTAGGCATACGTAGTGTTTCTGTGTACGCGACACGGCCCACTACATCATCAGTGATGTTCCAGTTTAGTACTAAGCTTGGTAGTAATGCGCTGCTATCAGCACTTGCTGAGCTTTCTTCAAATACATTTGAGTTCATACCGCCAGACTCAGCAACAAAGTCCATGTCTTGCTCATAGCTTACATAACGTAAACCAAACTCACCGCTGATATCTTCCGTTAAGAAAAAGTTAGTTGTTGCATATAGCGCGTACGAGTTTTCTTCGATATCAAATGTTTTGTATACGTCTTCAGCTTCAAGGCCATATACGCTACGGACAGCATCGCCGTTATCTAGCATGTAGCCACCGTCAGCAGTTACAAAGCTATTGAATACATCAGCACGGCCATCGAAATAGTCATCAACTTGGAACACAATGCCTGTACCATCGCCAGATGCACCCGCCGCTGCTAGCTGTTCAATTAAGCTAGCCACAGAGGTGTTAGCAATACCAGCCTCTTGACCACGCGTGTACTCTTGCGCAGTTCGCTTTTCGTAACGACCGCCGAACTTCACTTTATCAAAATAAGTACCACCAATTAGGTATTCAGCATCAAATGTGAAAGTTAATGCGTCACCCGCGTTACCGCCGCCATTGTCATAAACAGTACCTGCATTCCAGTTTTCGATAGCAGCCATATCTGCTTCGTTTACCCCTGTGTTTGGATCATCCCAAAACGCAATACCTGGTACGCCGTCTTTATCGTTAAAGTCTACATCTAAGCCATATGCAGTGCGGTCAAAACGCATTGCGAAGAAATCTGTTTCGTACTCACTGTCTTGGTAAACAACTTCTGTGTTGATGGTTAGGTAATCGCTTGCTTGCCACTCGGCACCTAATGCATATAAGTAGCTATCTGTTTTACCATATGAAAAGTCACCACTTTGGAAACCGCCAGCACCAATCGCTTGCTTTTCTTTAACTACGTTAGTGCCATCAAACACCGTTGGTGTTTCGATGAAGCCGTTACCGTTTTCGAATGTATTTGAGAACCACATCGCGTTTTGCGATTCGTTTTCGTAACCTGTGTAGAAACCTTCAGCTGTGATTTCGAGTGTTTCATTAGGTGCCCACTGTAAAGAGACAGACGCAGCTGGACGCTTACGAAGACCAGTGAATGAAGTACCAAAAATAGCATCACGTGCAAGTAAGTATTCAGTTGGCTCACCATTTACGTCTAAAGTAGAACCTGCCGCAGTCGGTAGACCTAACTCAGTACCTTGAGTCCAAAATTCATTTGGTACACGTGAGTACGGTGAGTAGTTGTACTGTGGTTTATCAGTAAAGAATGGGAACGCTGCACCTGCTGTGATGGTGTCATCGCGGTAATGTGTTTCAGCATAAGAAATATTGAAAAGTGCGCCAAACTCACCAGCGCCGTCGATTTCCCAACGGTTAGAAAGTAACGCACTGATATTTGGATCAACTTCATCTGGTTGATCTGAGTAAATCGCACGTGCCGCTAAAACAACTTTTTCACCTTCGAAGTTGAAAGGACGGTGGGTTTTGATATCGATCGCACCTGCGATACCACGTTCAATTTGATCCGCCGAACGGGTTTTATAAACTGTTACACCCGAAAGTAAACTTGCAGGTATGTCTTGCAGCGCCACATCACGACCCGCACCTGTAAAGATAGCACGGCCATTCACTGTGGTATTAACATCAGTAAGACCACGGATTGAAACCGCACTTACTTCACCAGCACCACGGCCTGTTGTTTGTACACCTGTCACACGTTGTAGTGCTTCAACTACGTTGTTATCAGGGAATTTACCAATATCTTCAGCAACAATTGCATCCACGATTTGAACGCTTGCACGTTTTTCATCTAGCGCTTTGTTTAAACTGCCGCGAATACCTGATACTTGAATAACTTCCATCTCATCGACGTTATTCTCAGGAGTGTTTGGTGCTTCCTCCTGTGCAAAAGCAAATTGACAGGTAAATGCCATAACTACAGCACTGGCTATGTGTGTTCTTTTAAACATAAGCGGTGTTCTCCAAATTATAGTTATATCGGTCCGCTGAACTTTCCCCATTCAGTTACCGAAGAGTGACCACTGCATTGTGCATCGTGTGTTGTCAAAACGGTGCGCGAGTGTGTCTACATTTATTATGTTAATACATTGCTGCCTGAACTTTAATCATATTGTATGATTATTTAACAGTCAACTCAAAAAGCCAAATTAAAATTAGTGCCATAGTGTTTACAAAAAACGTTGTAATTATAACACGTTACAAACTAAAAAAGGGCTGCGTTTTTATCTTGGGAATTTATGTAGACCCATTATTATCAGTCACTTAGCGTTTATTTGTTTGCTTGTTTTATTTGTCTTTTGTTCATCCAGAGCAACAAAAAAGGGCTAACAAGTTATTTACCTGGCGTTTTTTGGTGCTACTATGATAAAAATACAATAATACAATATAGAGTTATTTTTTGCTGCACTTTTACTGGTTTGTTTCGATGTAAACAATCAGTTACTCAGTATAATCAGGCATACACTGTGTATTATCTGGTCATTCAGAGCGAGCTCTAAGTACAAAAGCTGCAGTTCGAACAACAATTATTAGTAACAGAGGACACTCATGAAGAAATTGAAAGCGTTAGCGCTGCCATTGCTTTTTTCGAGCAGCTTAGCCGTTGCACAAAACCCATTATTCACCGATGTATTTACTGCAGATCCAGCAGCACTTGTTCACAATGACACCGTATACCTTTATACAGGTCATGATGAAGCACCTAATAATGATGTGTTTTTTGAAATGCACGACTGGTTAGTCTTTTCATCAACAGACATGGTGAACTGGAAAAAACACGGCCCAATCATGAAAGCAACCGACTTTAAATGGGCTAAGGGCGAAGCATGGGCTTCACACATGATTGAGCGTGATGGCACTTTTTATTTCTTTACAACCGTTCGTCACAACGACACAAAACCAGGTTTTGCAATTGGTGTTGCGACGTCTAAATCACCAACAGGTCCATTTAAAGACGCGATTGGCCATGCATTGGTTACCGATGACATGACCAAGCATACGCCAAATGATTGGGACGACATCGACCCTGCTATTTATACAGAAGAAAACGGCGATACTTACATGTTCTTTGGTAACCTAATGCCAAAATACGTAAAGCTAAGCGACGACTTACTGTCTCTTGATGGTGAAATTAAAACGCTAGATTTACCAAACTTTACCGAAGCGTTATGGGTTCATAAGAAAAACGACAACTACTATGTATCGTACGCATGTGAGTTCCCTGAGAAGATCTGTTATGCCATGAGTAAAAGCATTCATGGGCCGTGGGAATATAAAGGTATTTTGAATGAAATCGCAGGTAACAGCGAAACCAACCACCAATCAATCATCGAGTACAAAGGTAAAGACTACTTTATTTACCATACTGGTGCTGTACCACCGATTGATGGCAAACCAAGTGGCGGGCGTTTTCGTCGCTCAGTGGCGATTGAGCCACTTTACTACAACGAAGATGGCACACTTAAACGTATTATCATGACCACTGAAGGTCTAAGTAAACAAGACAAGTAATATCAAAAAGGGCTCTTTAAGAGCCCTTTTCAATGTTCAAATGTAATACAAATAAACAAATTTAACGGAAAATCCTCTCTTTCAGATAAGTAAAAAACTTCCCTAATAGCGCAAAAATACCGAAAAAAACGCCAAAAATGACAACTTGAGAAAATTAAAATCACACTGTACATATTGTAAACACTGATACTTCATGTTTACATACCAATTACCTTTGCAAAAGTATTTGCACATTTTAAATCATACTATAAAATTACAATACTACGTTCTTATTAGTTTGATATAGGCACGCGGCAATTTTATTGACAACAATCGAATAAAAAATGAATCCCAGTTTCAAGAGGACACATAAAATGAAATTAAATAAATTAGCCATGGTCATAGCCTGCTCTTTGGCTGTTACAGGTTGTGGCAAAGAAGATGGTACTAAGCTTGACACAGCACCAGCGGTTGCCGACCCGCAAAGTGCAAAACCGACAGTAAGCAGCAGTGTTGAATACACTGAATCAGGTAGCGTAATGGTTACCAATGTAAGCGTGCACGATCCTTCTGTCGTTAAAGTTGACGACACTTATTATATTTTTGGTTCACACCTTGCTGCCGCTAAATCAACTGATCTCTTGAACTGGGAAATGATTTCGAGCCTTTCAGCTAACGCAGCCGTTAATGAAAGCCCATTATTCGATTACAACTACACAGGTGAAATTGCCGAAGGTATTGAGTGGACAGACGGCTTCACAGGAAACTGGGCTGCCGATGTAATCAAAGCACCAAATGGTAAATTTTGGTTCTACTATAACCATTGTGCACAAGACAACCCAGATACCGCAGATGTGGTTGATGAAGTATGCTGGAACCGCTCTTACCTTGGTTTAGCTGAAGCTGACAATATTGAAGGCCCATATAAAAACAAAGGTATTTTCTTACGCAGTGGTTATCGCTCAGAAGCTGAATTTACAGCTTACCCACTTGATAACGGCCAAACAACATGGAATGGTGCCGTTGATCCTAACGCAATCGATCCAGCGGCATTCTATGATGCTGACGGCAAACTTTGGATGGTTTACGGTTCATACTCTGGCGGTATTTTCGTGCTAGCAATGGACGAAGAAACGGGTATGCCAGAAGCTGGCCAAGGCTATGGTAAAAAGCTAGTAGGCGGCGACTTCCGTGCAATGGAAGGTGCATTTGTTATGTACAGCCCAGAAAGTGAATACTACTACTTATTCTACTCAGTAGCTGGTTTTGCGCTAAATGATGGTTACAACATTCGTGTTGCTCGTTCTAAAACACCAGATGGTCCTTACCTAGATAACGCAGGCAACGATATTTCAACATTGGGCGGCTTAGAAGTTGGTGAAAAACTAATGGGCGGCTTTGAGTACACGCAAGAACTTGGCGAAACAGCACCAGCATGGGGCTACCAATCACCAGGTCATAACTCAGCTTACTACGATGAAGCGACAGGTCGTCATATCTTAGTTACGCATACGCGCTTCCCGCAAACATCGACTGAGTTCCCAACCATTTCAGAAGCGCACCAAGTTCGCGTACATGAAATGTTTATAAACTCATTAGGTTGGCCTATGGCTTCACCGCAGCGCTATGTGCCGCTTGAAGGCGACAACATGGTTGTGGCGGATGAACTTTATGGTTATTACAAATTTATCAACCATGGTAACGATGTAAATACAGATGCTATTCGTTCAATGCATATTGCTTTAAACGAAGATCACTCAGTAACCGGTGATGATCCAGGCATCTGGTACATGATTGATGACTCAAATATTAAACTTGAGTTAGATTCAGGTACTTACTTTGGCGTGGCTAAATGGCAATGGGATGATGCAACTAAAGCAATGGCTGTTACTGTATCAGCTACATCAAGCGAAGGCGCTACCATTTGGGCAAGTAAACGAGATGAAATCACAGATACAGCAAACGTTCTGGGCACTGTTCAAGAAGCACTTGATATCAAAACTGAATTATCAATCGCTGACGAAGGCTACTCATTACCAACCAAAGGTAAAGACGGTGCTGCAATTAACTGGGAAAGTAGTGATGAATACTACATCACCAGTGAAGGCTCAGTATTCATTCCAACCCCAGATCGCGGTGATAAAGCGGTTACTTTAACGGCTAATATCTCTTTAAACGGCGAGAGCACAACCAAAACATTTAATGTAAACCTAGAAGCGCGCCCAGAATTTAAAAATGCGATTGCACACTATGCATTTGAAGATTCACTCAGTGATGGTTTAGGAAACCTTGATGATGCGGGTGTAACAGATAACAACCTATTAAATGTGGGTGCTGGTACAGCTGCATACGCAGAAGGTAAAACAGGTAAAGCATTTAACTTTGACGGTGCAACGGGCGTACGTTTACCTGATGAGTTAGTAACAGGTGATGAGTACACTATTTCGTACTGGTTTAAGCCAACAGTACTGACTAACTTCACGCCTACATTCTTCGCATCAACGTCTGATGCACGTTGGATGAGCTTGATCCCAGGTAGTACACACTTTACAACAACACCAATGCTTTGGAGCCGCTATTTAGCTGATGATGGCACAGATATGTGGAACCAAATCATCTCTGACTCACCAGCGGTAATGGATTGGAATCATATTGCCATCACTTATGCTAATGGCACAGCAACACTTTATCGTGATGGTGTCCTTTCTGGTACTATGCCTCGCCCTGATTTTTTTAGCACACAAACAGGTAACTTTGCGCTGGGTGTGAACTACGGTTGGGACTTACCTTTCCAAGGTCAAATTGATGAGTTTATCGTCTATGACTACGCGCTAAACGGCCTAGATATTAATGGTGCGGCTATCAATAACCTGACAGATCCAACTAAATTCGAGAGCTTCATTACTGATGCGCTTGATTTAGGTGATGTTTCTGCAGTACGTGATAGCTTTGAATTACCACGAGTAGGTCCATTTGTATCTGGTATTAGCTGGACGTCAAACAACGAAGAGTACTTAAAACCGGTTAATGGCACAGCTGTTGTTACACAACCTAGCGCATCTGCTGGCGACCAAGTTGTAACATTAACTGCAACCATTAAGTACAAAGACTTTACGGATACTAAGTCATTCGATGTAACCTTAAAATCACTTGCACCTGCTGAATACAGCTTCGAAGGTGACCTAAGTGCATTAAACGGTGCGTATGCAGCGGGTAAATCAACGGGTGGTTTCATCAATAATACAGGCGGTAGCGTAAGCTATGTTGACGGTGTAATTGGTCAAGCAATATTCCTAGAAGGTTCAGGTGTTCGTTTACCGGATAACCTAATCACGACTAATGACTACTCTGTATCTATGTGGCTTAAACCAGAAAGCTTCACAGATTACACAACAGCGTTCTTTGCCGGCGCAAGTGCAAACGCATGGTTAAGTTATGTACCATCGATGGCAGGCTCAGCGCTAACGCGTTTATGGGCAAATAACGGTGCCTTCTTCGATAATGCAGAACTAGATAGCCGTATTCCAGCAAAAGAATGGACACATGTTGCATTCACTGTTGATGGTACGAACGGTGATGTACTGAAGATGTATGTTAATGGTGAACTACAGCTAGAAACCGATGGCTTCCCACGTGTATTCACGGTTCCTGGTGAAACAAATGAGTTTGCTCTAGGTGTTAACTACTGGGATACGCCATACCACGGTGCTATCGATGAACTGAAAATTTTCAACGGTGCGATTAGCGCTGAAGAAATAAAAGCACTCTTTGATGCAGCTGCTGCACAAGAGTAACAAAGTGAGGTGAGCTGCCTCACCTCAACTATTTGTTGTCTGGAAAGGCCGGGTGAAAACCCGGCTTTTTTCTAAAGCTTTAGTACCTTTTGCCGATACATACATATCATTCACTTTCATCGCTCTCATTATGGCTATTAACTCATTAGCAAGTGCGTTAACTAACTCAAACGCAGATACAGCAAGCAGTAATACCAACTCAAAAGTAGGCTACAAACTCAGCAACCAAGCAATGAATAAGCTCTCTGGTCGTGAAGTAGAGCCCGCTCAAAAAGAAGAAATATCTAGCGAACTCCCCGCACATATTCGCAAAATGGTTGAACAACTTGAAAAGCTCAAAGAACAACTCGAACTTGCCAAAGAGCAATTAGCCAAACTGCAAGCACTCAAAAACCAAGAAGATGAAACTGTAAAAGTGCAAGTTGAAACACAGACCAAGATGGTTATGGAAATCCAAACGCAAATAATGTCTCTTAGCCAATCAATTAGCGATGCGCTAAAAGAAGCTGGTATTAGCGATCCCGGAGTGCTAATGAGTGTGTTAGTTTGATGAAGGCTTTGAGCTTTAAGTCTCAAGATTTGCTCTTGCAACTTTCCCCTTGCTCACTCCTCATATAACACCCAAAAGTGAGTCAAAACCCAGTGAATATGCGGGCTCTGAAATATCGAGTGCGGAAATACGAAACTTCCTTTGCGGCTAAAATCAGTTATCTCATCTGTCATCCAGGCACACTACCACAATAGAGAAAAGTTAAACATTTAACTTTAAAATCAAAGCCATAACATTAAGAAAACAAAAGATTTAACCTTCTAATAAGTTCGAAATTAAAGCTCTCCTAGAATTAAATCAAAGCTTAACCTTATCAAAACCCCGCTGAGCAATACTTTATTAGTATAGAAATTAGCCAACTCAATCGTACTATGGACTCCCCCTATCAACGAAGTGAGGGCGTGTTATGCGTCAAATTTTATTACTTTCTGTAAATGGATTTACGCTACAAAGGTTTTTATTAATGACATGTCTTTGGATGTGCTTTTTTGCCACAGCCGATGAAACAAACCCAATTCTTACCGCAAGATCATGGTTAACTTTAGTGGACAATGCTGAATATATAAAAAGCTGGGAACAAACTGATCCACAATTTAAAGCAAAGACTCCACAAACAAAATGGCTTAAAGCATTAGATTACGCGCGAGTTCCTCTTGGTAGAGTGATGTCTAGAACTTACTTTTCCACTTCAGAGTATTCATCACTTTCGGGATTACCTGATGGCGAGTATTTAGTTATTAAATTTAAAACCGAATTCATTAATCAAGACAGTGCCATGGAAACAATCAGTTTGAGTAAAAATAATGGCCAGTGGCAACCTTTAGGTTATTTTATTAATTAGGAGTTTGTAAAGGTTGAGATGGATTATGTTGGGTTTCGCTTCGCTCAAACCAACCTACCCGAAGAATGAGTAGGGCGAGTAATATGGTAGGCGTCACGCTTGCTTGGCACGTCATGAAAGCAATACCCTACGAGCAGACAAACATATCACCAACATACCCCACCGCTCAGCTAAAAACTGACAGCTGAAGGCTGACAGCCACAAAAAAGCCACTCATAAATGAAGTGGCTTTGGTTGAGTCGATTTTTTACTTATAACTTAATTTGGTTCACGCAAATGGAACACTTGGCACTTATTACCTAAATCAGGTTGTTGTGCGAAGTTAGTGTTTTCAGCTAAACCACAGTTACTTAAGCCAAGCGCTTGTTTTGTGTAGCGGTTGATAAGCATCACACCACCACCTTCTACTGGAGCAATGCGCCACTGTGCTGTTTTCGCCGCACAAGAAGCCATCTCTACGTTGGCACCGGGTACTAAGGCGTTATCAGCCACCGCAGCACAGAAATCGCTGTCAGCGCTTTGTTTAAGGCTTACATAGCCTGTATCTGTTGGTGTGAAGAACCATTGCTGTGCATCTTTATGCGTGTAAGCTTGTTGCTCAACATTGGTACCCGCTTTAACCGTACCAGCCACACTAAGTGCTTTACCACTTTGTTGGCTTAATACGACAACACTGCCCATAGGGCGTAATTGCCAGTCGCCACACGCTGTTGCGTCGCTTTGCTGTAAAACCGCTTGGTTTTGTGCGGCAGAACAACCAGCAACCGCTAATGGCTTGCCTGTGTAACGGTTGGTAATAGAGACATTACCATCTGTACTTGGTGCTACTTTCCATTGCTGGCAGAAGTTATTACGCCATGCTGCAGATTGTACTTTAGCGTTATCTGCGTCATTACAGCTTTCAAGCTCTAAGAACTTGCTGTCTTCACGGTTAGCTAAACGAACAAAACCATCTGTTGTTGCATCAATAACCCATTGACCATTGGTGCTTGCACACTGACGTTGCACAGCACGTGCATCTTGTGGATCAGCTGCGATGTCTAAACATAAGCCACTTGTTGCATTCACTAATTGATAGCGCTGACCTTGTACTCGCGTTACCAGTGGACCGTATTCACCTGATGGCGGAGCTACTTCAACGCCTGGTGTTAATGGTTTACCAAAGCTTGGCGTGCCATCGTCGTTCCAAGTAAATTTTTGCGCACGTAATGAACGAGTCGCACTACAACCGTGCTCTACCGAATCATTACCGTGATAAACTAACCAGTCTTCTGTACCGTCTGGCGATGTGAAAAAGCCGTTGTGACCTGGGCCAAACACTTCTTCTGTACGCTCAAATACTGGCTTGTCGTATTTTTTCCAGCTGCTCGCTTTAAGCGGATCGTCACCAACAAGCTCAAGCATACCTAGTTTGTAATCTGGGGTATTACAGAAGCTTGCTGAGTACGTCATAAACGTACGACCATTGTGCTGTAAAATTTCAGCACCTTCAGTTACTTTACGACCACTGATTTCCCAATCTAGCTCAGGGCGGGTAATCACCGTATGCGGTGAGTTCTCTTTCAGTGTCCACGGATCTTCCATTTCAGCAATAATGTTTAATTGCTGATCACCCTGCCATTGTGAGTAGATCACATATAGCTTGTCTTTGTATGTTAAGTAGTTTCCGTCGATGTTCCATACGTTAGGCATTAATGCGCCCTTGTATTCATATGGACCCATAGGGTCATCACCGGCACTTTCTAATACGTTTAAGTGTTGGTTATCTAAAGTGCCATCAGTACCAGCTGTATACATCATGTACCAACGGTAGCCGTTTGGTCCTTTTAGGCGGTGGAACTCAAACGCCCAAAAGTTACAACAGCGCTCAGGGTTTGAATCAGACCAAACATTGACAGGTGTTGCATCAGCAAGGCCTGCTAGTGTTGGTGATTTACGCATCACTAACTCAGATGTCCATGTTGTTGTGGTTAGGTAATAGTTACCATCCCAATACTCAAGCCATGGATCGGCGCCATTAGGAAAAAGTGGATTGGTAAAAATACCATTATCTTGGATTGGCGCTTTTTCTGTGGCTGCCACGTCAGTTTTTTTAGCTGTGTTGTCTTCAGCTGTAGTCTGACAGCCCGTCAGAGCGCTAAACGACAAGGCAAATAGGCTAGCTAAACCAGCCTTTTGCATTGCGTTTTTAAGCTTTGTTGTTTTCACGTTTGTGTTCCTTTATTTTGTACCAAATTCGTACACGATGCGTGTTGAATACACGTCACCTGGCAGTAATGTTGTACTTGGGAACGTTGGCTGATTAGGTGCATCAGGGAAATGCTGTGGCTCTAAACAAAAACCACTTCTGAAATTATGCACTAAGCCAGACGCTTGCTGAGTACTACCATCTAAGAAGTTACCTGAATAAAACTGTACTGCAGGCTCTTCTGTGTAAACTGTTAACGTACGGCCTGAGTTTGCTTCGTAAACCGTCGCAGCTTCTACAAGCTCATTGCTTGGCGTGTCTTTAAGCACAAAGTTATGATCATAACCTTTACCAAGTTTCAGTTGTTCGTTGCTTGCTTTGATATCTTGACCAATTGCTTTAGCAGTACGGAAGTCAAACGGTGTGCCAGCCACATCCATCAACTCACCCGTTGGGATCAAGCCGCCATCCACAGGCGTAATTGCTTTTGCGTTAATTTGCATTTGGTGATCAAGAATGTCGCCTTTACCCGCTAGGTTAAAGTAGCTGTGTTGCGTCATATTGATGATGGTAGGCTTGCTTGTCGTAGCAATAAACTGCATATCTAACGTGTTGTTATTCGTTAGCGTGTAAGTCACTTCTGTCGTCACTTCACCCGGGTAACCTTGGTCACCATCAGGGCTCACTAAACTTAAGGTAACACCTGCGCTGTTTTGCGTCGTGAATGGTGTCATGTTCCATACTTTCTTATCAAAGCCTTGCACACCACCATGTAAGTGGTTGTCACCGTCGTTGGTTGCTAATTGGTATTCAGTGCCATTTAACGTAAATTTACCGTTTGCGATACGGTTACCAAAACGACCGATGATTGCACCGTAGTAAGTTGTCGCCTTTGTGTATGCTTCTAGGTTATCTAAACCCAGTACAATATTACCCATTTCGCCTTTTGCATCTGGCGTTTCAATACGCGTGATAATGCCGCCGTAGTTAATTACATCAACGCTAATACCATTGCTGTTAGTCAACGTTACTTGATTAACTGGGGTCTGATCAGCAAGTACGCCATAGGCCGTCATTGATGCTGAAGGGGAAGTCGTCATATTGTCTCCTTGATGAGCACACGCTGGTGTAAGGGCAATCCCACATGTCACCAACAATGCATAAAGCCCGCGCGACTTTTTCGTGTTCGAACTGGCTGTTTGATGAGTTGTTTTTAAACCTTGGAAAACACATTGCAATGACATATGAATAACCTTTTTGTAATTGTATTTATAGTTTTATAATACAAATGCAGGTGTCATTGCAAATTTAATCGCTAAAGTTGGATTTTGCCGTCTTTCACCATGATGCAATCCATCCCCGCACTTTTGGCGGCTTGGTAGCCAATTTGCGTGTCTTCAAACACCACACATTGACTTGGTTCAACACCTAAAAGCGCTGCCACTTTTAAGAATGTTTCTGGGTTCGGCTTACCTTTACTAACATCACTGGCAGTCACTAAGGCACCAATTTTATTAATTAAATTCGTATCTGTTAGATGATCAATTGCATGTTCGCGATCAGCCCCCGTGCCCACGCCCATTGGCAATACACCATGGTACTTTTCAAGTACTGCGACGGTTTCGTCAATCACTAGTGGATGATGTTGTAAATCAATCCAAAACTGGTGTTTATCTTTTGCCACAACCAAGGGGTCATGATCTAAACCAAATTTTTCGTTAAGCATTTCAATTGTTTTAACGGTCGGAATGCCACCTAAGCTATACATGTAGTCGTAATCGAATGGATAGCCATAGGCTTCGCAAGCTTTTTGCCATGCCTGTAAGTGACTGCCCATTGAGTCAATTAAGGTGCCATCCATATCAAAAATAATGCCTTGGTAGGCGCTTAAATCGATCATATCTACTCCTAAAATGTTTCGCTTCACAATAGCATAAGCCAGCGAAGAGCGTGGCTCATCACTGGCTTAATCGACAACAAAATTTGGGGTGAACGTGCTCACACACAGCACGTTCTAGTACATAGAGTACTAATTCTTACAGGCCACGTTTTAGCATGTAGTAAGCTGCGTTATGACGAAGCTCTGTTTTGAAACCACGGATCGTCGTATCGTTATCGATGATCATCGTTTCAACGCCAGCCATTTCAGCAAAATCGATAATCATATCGGTTGTTACTGCTTGGCTGTATGCAGTGTGGTGTGCACCACCGGCGTGGATCCATGCAGCTGATGCTACAGATAGATTTGGTTTTGGTTCCCAAAGCGCTGAAGCAACAGGTAAGTGAGGTAAATCAGCTGGCGGAGCCACTGTGTCTACTTCGTTGATTAAGATACGGAAACGGTTACCCATATCAATTGGTGATACGTTGATTGCAGCACCCGGTTTTGCAGTAAACAATAAACGACCTACATCACATTTAACACCAATAGTGTGCTGGTGAACTTCAAGGCGTGGTTTTTGTGCTGCAATTGAAGGACACACTTCTAACATGTGCGCGCCAAGTACTTGGTCAGTCTCACCCATGTTGTAAGTGTAATCTTCCATGAATGAACAACCACCGTCACGGCCTTCACCCATTACTTTCATGATGCGAACCATAGCAGCTGTTTTCCAGTCACCCTCACCACCGTAACCATAGCCTTTCGACATTAGGCGTTGTGTAGCAAGACCCGGAAGACCAGAAAGACCTGATAAGTCTTCAAAACAGTTAGTGAATGCTTTAAAGCCGCCTTTCTCTAAGAAACGCTCCATACCAAGCTCTAAACGTGCTTCGTTACGTAGCATTTTCACTGCGTAATCGTCTTGTAGAGTTTCGTCAGCAATTACGTAGTCTTGCTTATATAGCTCTAACTGTGCATCGATTTCGTCTTCTGTGATTGTATCAACCACTTTTACAAGCTCAGCGACACCAAACGCGTGTACTTCATAACCAAAAGTAATTTGCGCTGAAACCTTGTTACCTTCAGTAACTGCAACTTGACGCATGTTGTCGCCAAAACGCGCAACTTTAAGTGTTTGGCTTTCTGCCCAACCTTTTGCCGCACGACACCAGTCATCTAACTGCTGTTGTACGTCAGCACGTTGCCAGTGACCTGCAACCACTTTACGCTCTTTACGCATTACAGTACCGATGAAACCGAACTCACGGTCACCGTGTGCACTTTGGTGCGTATTCATGTAGTTCATGTTGATGTCAGACCAAGGAAGGGCTGCATTGAACTGAGTATGAAGGTGTAACCAAGGCTTACGTAATTCGCTTAGGCCAGCAATCCACATTTTCGCAGGTGAGAAAGTGTGCATCCATAATACTAAACCAACACAGTTAGGATCCGTATTTGCCGCTTGGCAAACAGCGTGAATTTCTTCAGGTGACTTAACGGTAGGCTTACATACCAAGTTTACTGGTAGGTTCGCTTCGCTGTTTAAGCCCGCTACAATTGCTTCGCTGTCTTTGGCAACCGTTTCTAACACCTTAGGACCATAAAGATGTTGTGAGCCGGTAACAAACCAGACTTCTTTCGTCATCGTCGTCATGTTAATAATCCTCTAAATTCTTGCTATTTGCTCTGACCGTAATACGCGTTTTTACCGTGCTTACGTAGATAATGTTTATCCATCACTGCTTTTTTAAGTTCGGCTGCGTGTGGATCTAAAGTGCGTGTTAAATACGCCATGCGTGCAATCTCTTCGAGTAGCGCGGCATGGTATACAGACTGAGCGGCATCTTTACCCCACGTGAAAGGCGCATGACCCGCAACAATCACCATAGGTGCAGCTTTCGGATCGCGGTCTTGATACGCATCAGTAATTTGAATACCGGTTTCTAATTCATAATCGCCATTCACTTGCTCATCGGTTAGCTCACGAGTACAGGTGATGTCACCGTGTACATAGTCAGCGTGAGTTGTGCCAAGGCAAGGAATGCTTTGTTTTGCTTGCGCCCATGCAGTTGCATAGGTCGAATGCGTGTGTGTTACACCGCCAATTGCATCGAAGTGGCGATATAAATGAACATGCGTTTTAGTGTCAGAAGACGGACGCATAGACCCTTCAACAATGTTGTTTTCAAGGTCGACGATCACCATGTCGTCGGCTTTCATTTGGTCGTACGATACACCACTTGGTTTAATCGCAATTACGCCTTTGTCGCGGTCGATTTGCGATACGTTACCAAAGGTATAAATCACTAAGCCACGACGCTTAAGCTCCATGTTCGCTTCATAGACTTCACGTTTTAGTTCAGTAAAACTCATGCTTTGTCTCCGTTTACATAGCTTGCAAGTGCTTGGTAGTTAGCATAAAGCTCGTCATACACAGCAACGCGCTCTGGGTTTGGTAAGTACTGATGACATACTGACGACGCCATTACTTTTTGAGCATCTGCTACTGTTGCGTGCTCACCCGCAGCAACCGCAGCCATAATTGCCGCACCCAATGCGCAGCTTTGCTCACTTTCTAAAACGTCGATTGGACAGTTCCAAACATCAGCACAAGTTTGCATTACGTAGTCTGATTTTTTAGAAATACCGCCGATAACGACCACTGACTCGATTGGCACGCCTTCGCTACGGAAACGCTCAGTGATAGCACGTGCGCCAAAGGCTGTTGCTTCAACAAGCGCTTTGAAGAACTTAGGTGCATCAGTGCCCATTTTTAAGCCTGTTAGTGCCATGGCAACGCTTTGGTCAGCATCTGGCGTACGACGACCATTTACCCAATCAAGCGCAGTTACATCGTTGCTTGTTACAGGCAGTGCTGCCGCCGCTTTTGATATATCAACTAAGATTGAATCTTCTAGCTTGTTAACTAACGCTTGTTCAGCGTCAGATAGATTTGTAAGTTGGCGAGTTGGCCAAAGTACTAGGTTTTTGAACCATGCGTATAAATCACCAAACGCAGATTGACCGGCTTCTAAGCCAACCATTCCAGGGATCACTGAGCCATCAACTTGACCACAAATACCTTTAACGCAAGTATCACCTAGTTGTTCTTTAGACGTTACTGTGATGTCACACGTTGAAGTACCCATTACTTTGGTTAGAACACCAGGGCGAACATTGGCTGCTACTGCGCCCATGTGACAGTCAAATGCACCGTAACCAACAACAATACCTTGTGGTAAACCAAGCTTCTCGGCCCACTCAGCAGTTAAGTTGCCAGCAACTTGGTCGCTTGGCTCTGTGGTTGCATTTAACGTATCAACAACACCATCTAATAGTGGATCGATATTGCTGAAGAAGCTGTTTGGTGGGAAGCCGCCCCACTGCTCGTTCCACATTTGTTTGTGGCCCGTTGCACAACGCCCTAGCTTTAATACTTCAGGGTGCGTTGTGCCGCACATTAGCGCGGTCATCCAATCGCAGTGCTCAACCCATGAATAAGTGGCTGCTTTTACACTGCTATCAACGCGGAAAATATGTAATGCTTTGGCCCAGTACCACTCAGAAGAGTAGATACCGCCCATGTGTGAAAGGTAGTTCACATCGTTGTTAGTGGCAGCTGCAGTAATTTCATTTGCTTCTTTAATAGACGTATGGTCTTTCCACAAAATGAACATTGCATTTGGGTTTTCTGCAAATTCTTCAGTTAATGCCAGTGGTGTACCTTGGCTATTAATTGCCACAGGCGTTGAGCCAGTTGTATCAAAGCTCATACCCACTACTTTGTCTGCAGTACCCGCTGGAACTTGTGACCATAGACCATTAACTACTTCTACAAGGCTATCAATATAGTCTTGTGGATGCTGACGAAACTGATCCTTACTTGGGTCACAATATAAGCCTTGTGCCCAGCGCGGGTAGTTTACTAAATGGCTGGCAAGTTCTTCACCAGTCGCAACATCAACGAGTAATGCTCTTACCGAGTCTGACCCGTAGTCTAATCCCAACGTATAACGAGACATAATTACCTTTCACTAATTGCTTACTAACATTGTTAGTCATTATCTTTATTTGTATGATAATATCAACAATACCAGATTGTAAAGGTATTATAAAAATATTATTAACAGGATTATTTGCTGCTGGCGGGCGATTTATTGCGCAGTATCTCTGGAAGATTAGATTGTTTTTTCAGCACAAATAATAAGTTAAAGCCACTACATTAACTTTTGTATGATAAGAATGGGATAACTATGTCTAGTCAATTAGAACAACTTAAAGCAGTAACAACCGTTGTTGCTGACACGGGTGATTTTGAAGCAATCAACGAATATAAACCGCAAGATGCAACAACAAACCCATCACTAATCTTAAACGCGATTCAAATTGAGAAATATCGCCCACTTGCTGCAGAAGCCGTATCATGGGCAAAAGCACAAAGCAGTGACGCAGCTGAAGTTGTAACAAAAGCAGCTGATAAGCTAGCGGTATTAATTGGCTCTAAATTAATGGAGCAAGTGCCAGGTTTAGTTTCAACAGAAGTTGATGCGCGTTTATCATTTGATACTCAAGCAACGGTTGATAAAGCACTTGAGCTTGTTGCTTTATATAAAGAGCAAGGTATCGACACATCGCGCGTGTTAATCAAAATTGCTTCAACATGGGAAGGTATTCAAGCAGCTAAGGTACTTGAAGCACAAGGTATCCGTTGCAACCTAACACTGGTATTTGCATTTGCTCAAGCACGTGCTTGTGCCGAGGTAGGTGCTTACCTAATTTCACCATTCGTTGGTCGTATTCTTGACTGGTACAAAGCACAAGATGCAAGCGCTGATTTCGACGGTGCTAACGATCCGGGCGTTAAGTCAGTAACGTATATCTACAACTACTTCAAAAAGCACGGCTACGACACGATTGTAATGGGCGCAAGCTTCCGTAACATCGGTGAAATCCAAGAATTAGCAGGTTGTGACCGCTTAACTATCAGCCCTAAGTTACTTGCTGAACTAGCCGCAACTGAGGCACCGTTAACTCAAAAGCTATTACCAGCAACAGAAAAAGCAGAAGCGCCAGCTGCTATGACTGAGCAAGCTTTCCGCTGGGAAATGAATGAAGATGCTATGGCAACTGAAAAGCTAAGCCAAGGTATTCGTCAGTTCGCAATTGACCAAGAGAAACTAGAGTCAATCTTAAGCGAATTAGTTTAAACCGATTGTTTAAGCAGCAAAAAGCCCGCAAACCAAAGTTTGCGGGCTTTTTTATTGTCTGCCTTTTAGTAAAAGCAGGCTTATCGTGTTGCGATTACGATAATTTTTTACCAGTCATTTTATTCAGCAAGTAATGCGTTTGCTTTTGCAACTAGATTTGCCACTGTGAAACCAAAGTGCTCAAGCAATACTGCGCCAGGCGCTGATTCACCAAATGTCTCCATGCCTAGTACATCACCATCTTGGCCAACATACTTGAACCAGAAGTCACGGTGTGCAGCTTCAACAGCAATCTTAGGTGTACCCGCTGGTAACACGCTTTGACGGTATGCTTTATCTTGGCTATCAAACTGATTCGTTGATGGCATAGATACCACGCGAACTTGTTTGCCTTGTGCTTTTAGCTCAGCAGCAGCATTCACAGCTAACTCTACCTCAGAACCTGTTGCAATAAGGATAAGCTCTGCAGCTTGTTCGCTATCAACAAGTACATAACCCCCTTTTGCAATATCAGCAACTTGCTGTGCATCACGTGCCATTGCTTTGGTACCCTGACGGCTGAAGATCAGTGAACTTGGGCCTGTTTCTTTTAATAACGCTTGGCGCCAAGCTACCGCTGTTTCAGTTTCATCACACGGACGCCATGCAGTCATGTTTGGTGTCATGCGAAGATTAGCGATTTGCTCGATTGGTTGGTGAGTAGGACCATCTTCACCTTGACCGATAGAGTCATGGGTATACACAAAAATGCTCTGCGCTTTCATTAATGCAGCCATACGTACGGCATTACGTGCGTATTCCATAAACATTAAGAAGGTTGCGCCAAATGGGATAAAGCCACCATGTAATGCAATACCATTCATGATTGCGCTCATACCAAACTCACGTACGCCATAGAATACGTAGTTACCATCAGCTGCATCTTGTAAACCTTTTGCTTCTGGCCATAAGGTTAAGTTAGAACCGGCAAGGTCAGCAGAGCCACCCATTAATTCTGGAAGCTGGTTAGCAAAGAAAGTGATCGCATTTTGTGATGCTTTACGTGTCGCAATGTTTTGCATGTCGGCTTGGCATTTAGCAATGTACTCATCAGCTAATTCAGCGAAGTTAGCTGGTAATGCTTTTTCAAGAACACGACGTGTGTATTCTTTTGCTAGTTCAGGGTGTGCTTTGCTATAAGCTGCAAACTTTTGCTGCCATGCACCTTCAAGCTCTTGGCCTTTCGCTTGATTATTCCACTCGTTATAAACCTCTTGTGGAACTTCAAATGCTGGGTGTGGCCAATTTAGCTGCTCACGTACTGCAGCGATTTCGTCGTGACCCAGTGGTGCACCGTGACAGTCGTGGCTACCTGATTTATTTGGCGAGCCAAAACCAATCACTGTTTTACAACAGATTAGTGTTGGTTGCGTAGTGTTGCTTTGTGCCGCTTCGATTGCACCCGCAATTGCATTCATATCGTGACCATCAACATCACGAATAACTTGCCAGCCGTAAGCTTCAAAACGTGCAGGCGTATCGTCGGTGAACCAACCTTCTACTTCACCATCGATAGAGATGCCATTGTCATCCCAAAATGCGATTAGCTTGCCTAGACCTAACGTACCCGCCAGCGAACATGCTTCGTGCGAGATACCTTCCATTAGACAGCCATCACCCATAAAGCAGTAAGTGAAGTGATCAACAATATCAAATTGTGGCTTATTGAATTGTGCCGCTAAGGTTTTTTCAGCGATTGCCATACCAACTGCGTTAGCAATACCAGAACCTAATGGGCCTGTCGTTGTTTCAACACCCGGTGTGTAACCATATTCTGGGTGACCCGGTGTTTTAGAGTGAAGCTGACGGAATTGCTTAATATCTTCAATACTTACGTCGTAACCGCTAAGGTGTAACAATGCATATTGCAGCATTGAACCATGGCCATTCGATAACACAAAGCGGTCACGGTTAGACCAGTCTGGGTTTAATGGGTTATGACGGTGAAAGTTTTGCCACAATACAGCTGCAATATCAGCCATACCCATCGGCGCACCAGGGTGGCCAGAGTTAGCTTGTTGAACGGCATCGACAGCAAGTATGCGAATAGCATTTGCAGATTGAGAACTAGGCAGAGTCATCTTATTAGCTTCCTGTTAATATTATAATATAAATAATATCGCAAAAACTCACCCAAATAGCAACTTAATAAAGCGCTATGCCAGTAATGACGTGTATTTAGACCCATTTTGTACCGCTAAGCGCAGGTTTTAACACCATTTTATTGTTAATAACTTTTTCTAACTAAAGAAATGAAAACACCGCTCAAAATAACCAAGCAAAAGTAGTGAAATATGCTTTTTTATCAAGCAATTCCCTTAACTAATTTAGATTACAAGAGCCAGACCTTGCTACAATTTGGTACATTATTTCATTGTTCAAGCCATTAATAACAACTTAATGTTAACGAGATTTCTCATTTAGGTTGTTTATTTGTGACTGTTCTAGGTAGTTGCTCGCTTGGGCTACGAGTTTTATTTCTAATTAGTGCATTTTTCCTTTCACCAACGGCAAGTAGCACTGATTCTGCGTATTTAGCAGATGAAGGAGTAAGCCTTGGTGTAAGCTTAGGCTATGGTCAGCTCGCCAACCCGGTTTATAAAAAAGACGACATTCCTCTTTATGCCCTACCGCGTATTGAGGTATTCGCCGGTGACTTTTCATTTGCAAATACTCAGTTTGCTTGGACCCCCGTGTGGGGCAATAACTATCAAGTGTCGTTATTCACCCAACTTAATGAGGATGGCCTATATTTTACTAAGCATTCAGCTATATTAGCCGCGGTTAGAACAGCTAGCGGTCGCCCCTCAATGACGCCACCACCACCCGGTTCAGGTGTCGAAACACCAGTGGTGATAAAACGCCGCGGTGATATTACTAAAATATCAAAACGTAAACTGTCTGCCATGAGCGGTATTGAAGCAATCGTTGACTGGCAAAACTGGCGTTTTAGCGCGTATTGGTCAATGGAACTCACCAACTATCACAAAGGATTACAAGGCGCATTGTCTGCACAGCGCTTGTTTTTATTTGATAAACATCTGGTATTGCTCGGCGTAGAGTTACAGCATTTAAGTGCTGGTTTAGTGGATTACTACTATGGTAGTGCTTTGCAAGAAATGGGCGCTGGATTTAGCCCTTTTTTAGGTCACTCTAGTCAAAAATACAATCTAAAAGCCAGTTACCAATATCAGTTTAATCAACAATGGCAATTTATAAGCGATATAAAATACCAACGCTTATCATCAGGTATCGCCGATAGCCCCCTTATCAATGACAGCAACTTACTGTCTTTTTATGCTGGCTTTGCATGGAATTTCTAATGATGTTACTTAGCAAGCTTCTCTCATTTTTACTCATCTGTAGCCTCGTATATATCGACAGCACATTCGCAAAAGCAGGCTACATTGAAGTATCACCAGAAAACTGTGTGACGGTAGAGCAAGACTGTGTGATGGATGTCTCGATTAATTGGTACACCGAAGTCAGCAAAACAGTGTGCATTCGCGTTACTGATCAACAAATTAGACTATTCTGCCATAAACCAAGCCAAGGACAGAACTTTGCAATCACAGTGCAAAACAATCGCAACATTGTGTTAGAGCTACTCAGCGAACAGCTCGAACCCTTAGAAAGCACTGAAATTAGTTTATTCCACCAGCACGTAAAAAAACGTCGTCGTGATATCGCATGGAGTATTTTTTGATGAGCCAGCATACTATTTTATACATTGAAGATGATTTAAAACTTGCCCAGCTAGTTTCTAATTATTTAAGTAATCATGGTTATATCATTGAACATTTTGACAGTGGTTGCCATGCTTGTTACCAAGCAAGTAGTAAGAAATACGATTTAATTTTGCTAGATATCGGATTAGGTTCAGAAGATGGTTTTGAGGTATTTAAAGAGCTAAAACAAGTCCAAGATACACCCATTATTTTTATGACTGCAAGGCAGAGCCAAGTCGATCATATCACGGGCCTTGAACTAGGCGCCGATGATTACCTAACCAAACCCGTTTCCCCGTCAATTTTATTAGCGCGAATTAACAATACCATTCGCCGCAGCCTAGCTGTAAAGCCAACAAGTACCACTCACAACGCCCATAACATTCGCTTTGGTTCTTTAAGCATTAATACCATTCAGCGCGAGGCTTACTTGTATAGCCAACCACTTGAACTAACCAGTGCAGAGTTCGAAATACTGATCCAACTAGCTCAATCAGCGGGTCAGTTGGTCAGTCGAGACCAATTATTTGATGGCACCATTGGCCGTAAATACGATGGTCAAAGCCGCACTATCGATGGCCGCATTAGCCGCTTACGCAAAAAGCTCGGTGACGAAGCGGTGCCAGCACAAAAAATTGTAACCGTTTGGGGCAAAGGATATATTTTTTCTCCACAAGCATGGGGCTAATGCAGTTTGCTACGCCTATTTTGCTATTTGTATTTAACGCTAGCAGTTTGTCTAGGGAGTGCCGCTTGGTTACTAGAAACCTATTTTCCAAACCCACCGAGCTACAGTACAGAACAGCAATTAGCAGAAAGCATCTTAAGCCTTACGCCCAATAATCCTGCTATTAAACACACACCTCTTGCAAACTTTTACCTTGGTGAACAACTACAGGCATCACTTTTAGCAGGTCAGGTAATTAGTGTTAACGATGCCAATAGCAACCTTTACTTTCATAAGTTAGCTGATGACAGGCACACCTTATTAAGCATTGGCCCCTACAGCCAGCCTGCTGATCAGGGTTATCAGTCTTTAGTGAGCCTACTGTTTTACTCTAGCCTTGCCTTAGCTGTGGTGATTTTTACAGGTCCACTGCTGTTTGACTTAAATAAGCTACGCAAAGCCAGTAGTAAAATATCTAACGCCGACTTTACAGCACAAGTGCACTTCACACGTTTTAGCCTGCTAAAGAGCATTGGCGATACCTTTGATAACATGGCATTAGCACTTCATAACCGGAATCAAAGCCAACGCGAATTGATCAATGCTGTTTCCCATGACTTTTTAACGCCTATATCACGGGCTAAATTCGCCCTCGAAGCAGTCGTTGATAACAACGCTTACCGACACAGTGTGTTGCAAGACATTATTGAACTTGAGCTTTTAGTCGAAGAGTTTTTAACCTATGCCGAGCTTGAACAATGTGAACCCGCCTTGCTAGTTAAAGACTACTGCCCAGACGAACTATTACAGCCCTGCATTACTAAGTTCCAAAGCTATTGTCCTTTGGCTATTCGTCTTGACTGCGAATTAACAGCAATTTGCGTTGATAAACAAAGCTTTCAACGCTTATTGCAAAACTTACTCGGGAATGCGGTTCGCTTTGCTAAAACGCAAATTCTTATCAAGCTTTCACAATGCAAAAACGGCACTTTGTTAGTGATTGAAGATGATGGTCCGGGGATCCCAGAACACAAGCGCGTCAGCCTTATGCAGCCATTTTCAAAAACCGCTTCGGTGCACCAAACAGGCTACCAAGGTGTTGGCCTAGGCTTATCAATCGTTAAGCAACTGTGCCTATGGAATAACGCAAAATTTAGCTTAGATAACGCACAAACCTTAAGCGGAGCAAGAGCAAGTATCCTATTTAGGCCCGCCTCTCCTTTATAGAAATGTATCAATCTGTATCAAAGTGAACCATTTATTCACGTTTTATTGATGAAAACACATACATATTTAACCATTCAGCAAGGTTTTTAAGCGAAAAACCCAATGTTTATAGCTTTTCGCCAAAACCGCTCGTTTGTTGGTCAAAAAAGATTTGTTATACCATAACATTTAGTTTGTGTTTCAATTCATATAACTACAAGCCAACTTGCTATTCCGCTAGGAATTGCCCCAAAAAAATAAAATCCATGGGAAGTTAGATCACATGTTCAATATGAAAAAAGTATCAGTGATGGTCGCATCTGCACTTTACTTAGGTGTAGGTACGTCTGCTGCTGCGCTAAATGACCAAGTATGGCCAGAACAGCCGGCAGGCTATGCGCCAAAGCAAACCGTTAGCAATGAATTTGTGTGGGAAGACAAGGTTAACAACACAGTTAAAAAACAAAGCCGCGTTTTCACACCAGAGAAAGATGTTAGTGGTATTCAAACTTATATCGTGCAACTAGACGACGCACCAATTTCGACTTACCAAGGTGGTGTTAAAGGGCTTGCGAGCACTAAAGATGTGGTAATGCAAACGCAACAAGCAACAACGCGCTCAACGCTTAATATGGCGCAGCCTGCTATTGCAACTTACGCTAACCACCTAGCAAGTAAGCGCCAATCAGTTGTTAATACAGCAATGAGCCAACAAGGCTTACAACTAAATGTTGAGCGCACATTTAATGTGACATTAAACGGTTTCACCACCAAAATGACACAAGATGAAGCGAAGCGCCTAGCTAAAGTGGCTGGCGTGAAGAAAATCACTCGCTCAAAAATCTACAGCCTAAATACCTTTAATACCATTGAGCAAACAGGTGCTTCTGCACTTTGGAGCGCAAGTGCTAGCAATCCTAGCAGCAACAAAGGTGAAGGCACGGTTGTAGGTATCATAGATACAGGTATCAATACCGATCACCCATCATTCGCAGCAGTAGGCGGCGATGGCTACACTCACACCAACCCACTAGGCGACAAGTACCTGGGTGACTGTGCAACCGCTGAATTTGCTGATCTGTGTAACGACAAGCTAATTGGTGTTTATTCTTATCCCGAGATCACCGCAGCTTATGTGGATTCGGTATTTGAAGAGACTCGCCCAGAAAATGGTGAAGACTATCATAGCCATGGCTCACACGTTGCTGGTACAGCAGCGGGTAATATCCTATACGATATTCCTTACAAACTGACTGAGTATGAAAGCCAATCATCAGGTTTAGAAACCAATGTAACTTTCCCGCAAGTATCAGGTATGGCACCCCATGCCAATATCATTTCATATCAAGTATGTTGGCCGGGTAATTCTGGCGACCCTTATGCAGGTTGTCCAACAAGCGCTATTTTAGCCGCCGTTGAACAAGCTGCCATTGATAATGTTGATGTACTTAATGCTTCATTAGGCGGTCTTGAAGAAGATCCATGGAGCGATCCAATTGAGCAAGCGTTCATGAATGCAGCCGAAAGTGGTGTATTTGTCGCTGTAGCGGCAGGTAACAGCGGCCCTGAGTATTCAACAGCCGATCACTCTTCTCCTTGGGTTACCACTGTTGCAGCATATAGTCCTGCAAGCAAAGTTAACTTTGGCAATAAACAACTTAAAAACTTAAATGGTGGTGATAATTCAGCGCCTGGTCCTTTTGAAGGTGCTGGTGTCAACTTTAACGAGTTAACAGGTTTAATTGTTGCTGCGACTGATTTTGAAAATCCGAATGAAAGTTCTAGCTATGCACTTGCTAACTGTGACAAACCATTCCCTGAAGGTACATTTGATTTAGTTGATGATCCTGCAACCGCTATTGACGAAAGCGCACAAGATGTCATTGTGGTATGTAAGCGCAGCTCTTATCCGTTATATTCTAAATCATTAAATGTACAAGCGGGCGGTGCTGAAGGCCTCATCGTGTATAACCAAAGTGCCTTTTATGATCGCTATACTATTCCTTCTATTTCCTACCCAATCCCTACAATACATATAAAAAATGTTGATGGTACAAGCTTACTAGAATGGTTGAGCGTAGGCGACAGCCACGTAGGCACCATTGAAGCAACCGAGGGCACCGTAGACGCTGTGGATAAAGACCGCATTGCTTATTTCTCTGGTCGTGGTCCATCATACTTTGGCTTTGATACTTTACTCGTTGATGTAGCAGCCCCTGGGGTCGATATTTACGCACCATCATCAGACGATCAACCGTTTACAAATAATCCTGCAACTTCAGATTGGCAATCTATGTCTGGTACATCAATGGCGAGCCCACACGTTGCAGGCGCGGCAGCATTGTTAAAACAATCTCATCCTGACTGGTCGCCAATGCAAATTCAATCTGCATTGATGTTAACTGCAAATAATCAGCTAGGAGTTGCTCAATACTTAAACAACTATGCAGACGATGGCTTTGATGCGGCACTTGCTGAAATGGGTGCGGGTAAAATGCAAGTTGAGCGAGCAGATAAAACAGGCTTATTGCTTGATGAAAGCATTGCTAACATGGCTGCTGCAAACCCAAGTCTTGGTGGCCGCGAAAAAGCATTAAACACGGCTTACATGGTTGATAATGACTGCGGCTTTAAATGTACATTTATCAGAACCTTTACAGCAACTGAAGACGCAAGCTGGACTCTACATACCGAAAATTGGATTGGTAACAGCAAAATAACGGTGGAGCCAAGCAGCTTTGATATCAGGGCTGGCGAAACACAAAGTATCATTGTTACTGTGGAAGCAAGCCAACAAGCAACGCCGCAAGAGTTAATTGATTACACGGGCAATCAAGGTCAAGTCGTCATGACTTCTAATAACCATGAGTCACCGATTCTAGAGATGCCAGTGTGGACATTTGCCGGTGACACCGGTTTACCTGAATTTATTCAAATTGACGCACACCGACGCTCTGCAACAATGAAAGTAGGACCTTTCAATACGGGTGAAATAAGCAACTTAACAACACAGTCATACGGCTTAGTAAAAGGTCAGGTTGAAACAGTACACCTATTCAACGACACCACACCAGGCGACCCATTTGATAGTGTTGATGTCGACGGTGAAGCTGTAAACAACAACCACATTCAGTGGACCACTGTACCAGAAGACGCAAAAATGCTGAGCGCCAGTGTTATGAATGAACAATCTCGCGTATTGGTATTTATGGGTAAAGATAGTAATGGTGATGGCATTGCGTCTTTTGAAGAAACGCTATGTATGTCAACCAGCTATACACTTACAAACTTCTGTAACATTGTAGACCCTGAAGCAGGTGAATATTTTACTCTGTATATGAACTTGCAAAACTACGATTACAATGAAGTAGATGAAGGAATAGAAGTTTCATTTGCAACCGCAATTACAACCTCTGACAATGGCTCACTTACTGTGACAGGGCCAAGTAGCGTAGCAGGTTACGATAGCTTTGAGCTTGACCTTGCATACAATTTACCTGACATGGAAGTAGGAGATATCTACTTCGGTGGCTTTGATATCGGTAGTAATCCAGAAGATATTGGCAATCTTGGTTTTGTACCTGTGATTATCGAACAAGTTGATAAGGACGTTACTTTTACGGCGAGCAAAGAAAAAACATTTGTCGGTGATTTAGTCGACTTTGAAATTAGTGTCATTGCCAATAATGAGGATGAAGCACGTCAATTTGCGCTCAATACAGAATTCCCTAATGGGATCAATATTATACCTGATAGCCTTGTTGCAACACACTCAACGCCTGTTGAACCAGTGTTAGATAACAATATGCTTTCGTTAGTAGGCATACAAGAAACCACAAAAGATGTAGGCCGAAATTATAATATTACTACCAATATCACCGATGAAATGTGCTCATTAACCGCGGCTCATTCGCCTGATCCTCACTATTTAGAGCTAAGAGAACTTGGCTGGCGAACACTTGAGGGAGTTGAAGGTCAATATTACAATGAGTTTGAGTACTCGTTTAAAGAACTCATGAACACAGATCTAGATGTGTCATTTCCATTTTTTAATAAATATCACTTTGATGCTATAAAGCTCAACCCCGCAGGCTTAGTCACATTTGGTTCGCAAGGTCGCACATCACCATTTCATGTTGACCTACCAGAAGGTTACACTCAGCCGCCTCCGCCGCCATACCTTATCGCTCCTTTCTGGGTTGGTGACAACATGATCCCAGAGCGTGTGGACGGTGGTTATGGTAACTATGATGCCAATGCAGGTATTACCCCTACTTACACAGTTTCACGTGAGTGGTTAGTACTTGAATGGGATAACATTCAACGCAGCAACACCGAAGGTCAACTTATTGATGTAGAGATGTTTATGCGAATGGGGATTGATTATGAACCAGGTGAGTATGAGCTACTATTTGCGTATGACAATATTAATCTAGCCGATGCTCAGGGCTCTATTGGCCTAAAAGCCGCTGATGGCAGAGCCTTCATAAGTGGTGACATACCCATCGATTTAAATATCGGTAACAAGCTAGGCTTTAATAATATGGATGAAGTCTTACACGACGACCTAGTTGTGTGTCTTGACTACACAGGCCCTGAAATCTCTAAGTTTGACGTAAAATTCCAAGCTTATATTGGTGAACAAGCAGCAAACCAAACTCACCAACTAACCTTAGTGAACGGCTTAGAAGGTGCAGATGATGAAACCATCACCCTTGATCTTGAAGTTATCGGTAACCTAGAAATGGCAGCCTTAACTGATATGTCGGTGGCAGAGAACGAAACGATTAGTTTTGACGTGCTTTATGCTGACGAAAACCAAGTGAGCAACCAAATCGAAGTGTTAGGCGAAAACTTCACGTATGAAGTATCTGGTCACACATCAGGTAGCATTGTGACTATCACGCCAGCGGCGCACTTCCATGGTGATATTGATGTAACAGTAAAGGTTAGCGACAACGTTAACCCAACTGATGCAGCAATGAGCTCATTTGTATTATCAGTGATGTCTGATGGTGAAGAGCTTGGCTGTACTGACAGCTCAGCAACTAACTATGATGAAAACGCCAATACTGACAATGGTAGCTGTACTTTCCCTGAGGCAGTAATCCCAGAGACAGAAATTGAAAAAGACAAGAAATCATCAAGCGGTTCATTCGGCTGGTTACTACTAGCAGTTGCACCACTGATGGCACTTCGTCGTAAAAGATCTCAGATTAACTAAGGACAAGTTAATTAGGATAGTTAAGTAATGCCGATATGTTTAACATATCGGCATTTTTCGTTATAAATACTTTAACCAAGGCTTGTTAGCCTTACGCTTGTATTCACTAAACTTCTTGGTTGGCCAATAAAGCCCTATTGCCAACAACAAAGTAATAAACCAAATACCTGATATATCACTGACTCCTAAATATTGTCCTTGATTTGCCCCCCAGATCAGCATGCCTATTTGATACATAAATAGCAGTACATAGAGGTGGAAAATATAAAAGAACATAGGCACAGAGCCATATACACGTAGCGCATTAGTAAAGTGGTTGAGTGGTCTTTCAAATAACCACAAGCCTACAAACATGCCTGCTAACGTGATCAACAAAAAGCTCAGTGACGGTGGGTACTTAGTCACATTAAACACCGACATCACGGTTTCGGTTGTGGTGCTAAACGTTTGCCATGGCAAAGTTTCACCATAGATATTAAACCCACGCAGCAGCGCAAATAACCCCACACATAACAGCGCTAACAGCAGCAATGCTCGTTTACGTGAATCCGCCGATTGAGTATGCGCATATAAAGGACCTGCACAGTAACCCAACAAAATTACGCCAATCCAAGGCAGCACTGGGTAGCTAATTTTGACGTCGATTAAACCACCTCGTGATAGATAGCCTCGATCATGCAAAATCGTCCATAGCGAGTAACCAAACTCATCGGGCGTAAAGCTGATTGGCGTCAGTAAGTTATGGCCAAATACAATAACTAAACCAAGCACCAGTAATAGGTTGCGTGGCAGCTTAATCAATGCTGCTAACACCAGCATACAAAGACCAATCGCCCACATCACTTGTAGCCAAATGGTGTGGTAGTAACCCATCCACGAAAAACAAATTAGGGTCACTTCAAGGGCGATTAAAAAAAGCCCTCGCTTGATTAAAAAGCTGCGTGCTGAACGCGCTACGCCACTTGCGGGATGACTATAAAGCCACGCCGACAAACCAGTTAAGAAGATAAAGGTTGGCGCACAAAAGTGTGCAGCAAAGCGGCTCCAAAAAAGCCCCGGCGAAGTGGTATCAACCACCATGGGATCGGCCACCTGCATGTGCAAGAAAAACCGCTCTCGCACATGATCAAGTAACATCAGCAGAATAACGACACCACGCATGATGTCGATACTATGAATACGGCTTTTAACTTGCTCAGAAGTCATAACTTACGCCAAGTTTAAATTGCGTCGGCGCACCCGGGTAGGCCCACAATGTATTGTAAGAACTGGCAATATACTGCTCATCAAACACGTTATCGACATTCAGTGATACTGTCGTACGTTCTGTCGCTCGCCATTTAGCAAATAAACCAACCGTTTGGTAACTCGGTAATCGGAAGGTGAGATCAGCTGGGTCGCCTAAACGGTCAGACACATATTGATAATGACCACCAATCTTTATTTCTTGTGCGAATACACTCAGATCATGGTTTAAGCCAATCGAAAGGTTATTCTTTGGTACGTTCACAAGTGGACTGCCCTTAGGAATTGGCACTAACCAATCAACATTTAGGCTGTCTGTTGCAGTCTCAGCATCCACATAGGCATAAGATAGGGTGTACTCGGTATTGTCACCCAATGAACCTGTTAAATCTAACTCAAAACCTGTGCTATTTGCTTTACCTACAGGTGTTGAATAACCCACATTTACTGGATCTGCCACCAGCATGTTGCTCTTGCTCGCATCAAAATAAGCAAGCGTACCGCTGATATTGGCGTAGCTAAATTTAATACCCACTTCAAACGAGTCACTTTCTTCAAAACCGAATGGATTACCTTCGGCATCGGTACCGCTCAGTGGTAAAAAGCCTTCTGAATAGCTTGAGTAAAGGTTAACGTCGTCATTAAATGCGTAAACCACACCAAAACGTGGACTAATGCGGTTTTCTTTGCTGTTTGATGCAACACCAGACTTAGTTTCAAAAATATCTTGTTCAATTTCATCAAAACGCAGGCCTAACATCACTTTTAAGTTATCGGTTAGATCGAGCTGATCTTGCAGATAAATACCGTACGCATTTTGCTGTTCGTTATTTTCGTACTGCATGCCCACTTCTGGGCCTTCAGTAGTGCTGTACTCTGGCTCATAAATATCAATGGTGTAAGTGCCATTACCACCACGGTAGCGATAAAGCCCAGTGCGCAGCTCATAGTCGTAACCATCAACACCAATCAGTACATGGTTAGTAATACCGGCAACATCAAAGTGACCGCTTAATTCAAAGCGCAACGATAAATCATCAGATTCATAGTCACGGTATCTGTGTTGGCGAGTTAAAGTTTTGCCATCATCAAATAATGACTGACGCGATGGTGAAAGCTCAGCATCTGACGAATAACCCGTTAACGTTGCAGTACGGTAACTAGCACCTAATAACACGCTCCAATCTTGGTTTAGATCGTTGCTGTAATTTAATTGATGGCCGCGTGAGTGCACTTTGGTTGGTGCATCATTTGGGTTACCTAAAAAGCGTGACTCAGGCACGGTATCAAAATCACCATTTAACACCACAATACCGCGGTCATACATTTGCTGTTGGTCAACATACTCAAACTCATAAGTCAGCGATGAGTTATCGTTGATTTGATAATAAAGCGAAGGCGTAATCACGAATTTGTCGTGGTGTACATAGTCTCTGAAGCTGTCGCTATCTTGCCATGCACCATTAATACGAAACGCTAAATCATCGCTTAGACCGTTAGTGAAATCACCTTGAATACGCTTGTGATCATCGCTACCGAACTCAGCTTGAAGTTGCCCTTGCTGATAAAACTGGGGCTTTTTAGTAATAATGTTTACGGTACCACCCGGCTCTGAACGGCCATAGAGTGCTGAGCCCGGCCCTTTTAATACTTCGATATATTCAATGTTTGACACATCACGCGGGCCTGCAAAGCCGCGTCCACCACTAAAGCCGTTAACTAAATACCCAGACGGCATATTTTCGTTACCCGACAAACCACGAATTGAATAGCTATCCCACAGCGCGCCACCATTATTCTTGCGAGTAATGCTGGCAGAAAAATCCAGTGCATCACGAAACTTAGTAATACCGTTATCAGTCATCATGTCTTTACTTAATGTGGTGATCGACTGCGGTAAATCTTTTGTTGGAATATCACCACGAAACGCCTGTTTGTGTTCAATGGTGATTGTTTCGATATCGCTGTTATCAGCTGCATGGGTATTCGCTGCAAACGTCGCAGCTAAAGCTAAACTTAGTGTTGAGTACTTCATAAGGTCTGATTGTAGAAATTAAGCAAAATGATTTGTTATAAAATAACATAAATAAAAAATAGGTTATAGTATAACAATGCATTTTATTGCTAATTTTTAACCCGTCATTTTGACTACTGCTTAACACACGACTTCGACAAAAGAGTGAAGCCATAGCCATGCGTGAAGAGCATTCAGAACAAGCCTGCGAGTAAACAATAAAATTGCCATGTAGATACTTGAGCCAATGCCAGCTATTGCCTACAATGGCGCACAATTTATTCAATGCAGATCGCGACTATGACTGATACACAAAAACCAGAATTACCAAACCAACTTTCTATCAACCCACGTAGTAAATTTTATGTGGAAGAAGTTTTCGAGCATGAAATTGGTGTAAAACTTAACGGCAAAGAGCGTTTTGACGTTGAAGAATACAATATCAGCGAAGGCTGGATCAAAATCGCTTCACCAAAAGCGCTTGATCGCCGCGGCCAACCTTTACTATTAAAAGTAAAAGGGACTGTAGAAGTATTCTACAAGTAAATCAGTTTTACTGAACAAGCGTGTTGGTCAATCACTTATTGGCCGACAAGCTTGTATGTAGGGCCTGCTTATAAGCTTCTATTGCGGGAATAAAGGCGGTGATCACCGCTACAATCGTTATCATCAGCACTAATTCAAGTATCTGCCGATTAAAAAGCTCTCTAATTAAAGTCATCAGTTAAACACTCATTACTCAATTTTATTCTGCAACCTATCGCTGTTCGCTAGGACAAGGGCAGTGTTCATCTACTTTTGTATTACATAAGCGAAAGTTAAGCCAATGCCCTGCAATTACAAATAACGACCCTAATAAGGTCAGCACTTTCTCACCAGCTTCACCAATGATATTTTCGCCTAATACTACAGCCGACAATAATAGAGCAAGACCCACAATCCCCAGTATTAATAATTGATATCGTTTATGTTTTTTACACCCTAAAAATAGCGCTAATAAGCTACTTGGCAACACTGCTGCCAACATCCAAAAATGAAATTGCTCGTTACCTAAACCCAGTGCAGCGGCACTTGGTAATAAAACTAATAATACTGGCACAGCTAAGCAGTGAATCGCACACATAGCTGATAACCCTATGGCAAACTTATCCATCATTAATTGTAATTTCACTGAAAAATTCCTAAAAAATAGAACACATGAATTATAAAAAGTGCATCAAGCAAGTTTAGCTTGGCACTCACTGCATACTCCCATCATTTCAAATTGCTTTGTTTGTGAGGTAAAGCCCACATCAGCAAAGTGAGGGAAAAGCTTTGCAACATCACTTTGTGAAACCGCTAAAGTCTCAACTTTTTGGCAATGACGGCAAATCAAAAACAAAGAAATCTCACGCTTAAAAACCTCACTGTCGGTACCGTAAGCAATATATTTGTTAGCACTATTAAGCCTGCGAACAAGGTTTATCGACTCCAAAAAGCTCAAGATTCGATAAACAGACATAACAGATACACTAGAGCTTGTGCGCAGCTTGTAGCAACTGGCCAACTCGTATGCTGATAGCGGCACGTCTGTGGTTAGTAAAATTTGCAGTATTTGCTTGCGCTGAATGGTGAATTTTCTGCCATGCTCAAGGCAAACCTGCTTTGCTTTATTAAGTGTGTTGGTTAATCGCTGTTTATTCATAGCGGCCACTCAATATAAGGTTTTGTTGCTGTCAGCTCTGCTATCCCTTGCGCTTGCTCTGTGATCCACTGTGCTTCGATAACAGATATTGCTTCAGCCCATGCAAATAAAGTAACTGTGACTTTAGAGACGGGCTTATCACAGTTAAACGAGTATTCAACTTCTAAGTCTTGATGTGCATGATGAGTGTGATGCTCAAATGGGTTTTCAAAATTTGCTTGAGTAAGCTTACATTCGCCGTTAAATATCACTAACTGCTGTGAATTTGCTAATTGGGCTAACGTTTGTTTAATAGCTTGCTTTTGCTCAGCTGTTTCGGGCTGATGCTCAAAGCCAAAAATATCTCCAGCCGGTAAAATGAACTTAACCTGCCATTTGTCTTGATCATGAACCACAAAAAGCACTCCCTCACCATGTGAATGATGATGGTGTTGATGCCCTTGAGCTGAAAAAATACATCCAACCATAAAGCATATCACTGCCAACTTTGCTGCTTTCATAACCCGAACCACTCCATTTACCTCACTATAAATATGCTGTTACAAAAAAGAATAAAACTCATTCATCGATTCACACTTGATACATTATAACAATTAAAGCACAATTGATACATTATAACGTACTAAAAGAGTGGTAACTAATGAATAACATATCAAAAATAGCTGTCGTCATAGCGACGTTATTACCAGCCAGTGTCTTGGCGCAATCAATCAAAGGCGTTGTGTTAAATAACCAAGGTAAAGCGGTTGCAAATGCCATAGTTGACCTTGAAGGCTCTGATCAAAAAGTAACAACTAACGACAAAGGTGAGTTTGAAATCAGCGGCTTAAATAACGGCTTAAAAGAGCTGCATATTTCAGCGCCAGGTTATGCTCACTTACATCGAGATATCACACTTGCCAATGACCAAGACCACAGCGCAACCTTTAATCTAAAGCGCTCACCGATTGAAGTGATTGATGTTGAAGCAACGCCGATTCATATGTCGGCAATGGAATCAGCCTCACCTGTTAGTGTGTTATCTGGCGAACAATTAAGACGCCAACAAGCATCAACGCTTGGCGATAGCCTCGAAAAACTACCGGGCGTTAACACAAACTTTCATGCCAAGGTTGCCAGTACGCCTGTGATCCGTGGTTTGAGCGGCCCACGTGTTTTAATTACGCAAAATGGCTTAGATGTAAGTGATGTGTCACGTGTTGGCCCTGATCACTCAGTGGCATCGGAAGCATCAACAGCGCAGCAAATTGAAGTATTACGTGGCCCAGCAACTCTTTTTTATGGCAGCGGTGCAATTGGTGGTGTCGTCAACGTAGTTGATAGTCGAGTACCAACAGACAGCACAACACGTGGTGAATGGAACCTAGAACATAACTCTGTAGATGAGCAAAAAGTTGCTTCGTTTAATGCCACCACAGGAACAGAGTCATTTGCCTTTTATGCTGATGCATTCTGGCGTGAATCAGACGATTACGAAGTACCTGTTGCCGCCGATATTGACGACACAGAGCACAGCTCAAAGTACGTAGTAGAAAACAGTAATGAAGACTCAGATGGCTTTACTTTAGGCACTAGCTATTTATTTGAGCAAGGTTACCTTGGTGTTGCGGTTGAGCAGTTTAACCGCCAATACGGTATTCCTGGCCATACTCATGGTGAAGAAGAAGAGCATGATCACGAAGAAGAGCACAGCGAAGAAGAAGCTGTTTTTGCTGACCTTGAACAAACCAAAGTCCAGCTACTTGGTGAATACAATATCGACAGTGAATGGCTAAGCAAAATTAACTTACGTGCGGGCCACACTGACTACGAACACGCTGAAATCGAACACGGTGCAGTAGGCACAACCTTCAAAAACGAAACCAATGAGCTGCGCGTTGACATTCTGCATAGCCAATTTGATGAGTGGAATGGTGGCGTTAGCTTTCATTACAAAAAAAGTGATGTAGAAGCACAAGGCTCTGAAGCCTTCACTCCTCCGTCGGTTACTGAAAGTATTGCTTTTGCAATTATGGAAGAAAAGCATTTTGGCGATTTTTTAGTGCAATTAGGTGGCCGTGTTGAGCGAGTTACTATTGATGCTAACAATGTACTTTTACCAGACATTGGCGCCCATGCACATGATGAAGACGGTGATGAGCACGACCACGGTCATGATCATGGACACGAAGAATCAAACTACACACGTGTATTTGATGTTGCCCAAGAGTTTACACCGGTAAGCTTATCAACAGGTGTGGTATGGGATTTTACACCGGGTTATAACCTAGGTTTATCGGTATCGCGTTCTGAACGTGCTCCATCTGCTTCTGAGCTGTTATCTTTTGGCCCACACATTGGTACTGCAACTTATGAAGTTGGTGCGCTATTCGACACTCATGATGGTCATTTTGAGCTATCAGAAGAGGCTATCGACTTAGAAACAGCAAATAATATCGACCTGACATTCCGTAAAACCGAGGGTGATATTGGCTTTATCTTCAATGCGTTTTACAACCAAGTAGATAACTATTATTACCAGGTCAACACTGGCCTATACGCTGAAAGCGGTCATGATCACGACCATGGCGATGAACATGCTCACGAAGATGAGCACGATCATTCATCTGAGCTACCTGTTTATTTATTTAAAACAGATGACGTGGTTTTACATGGTTTTGAAGCGCAAGTTGCTTGGCAGCTAACCGACGAATTTAAAGTCGACTTATTCTCAGATTATGTACGCGCTCGCCTAAAAGACGGCGGAGATTTACCGCGTACTCCACCACTGCGTTTTGGTACTGAGTTTAGCTATCAAACAGAGAATCTAACGGCAAATATTCACGTTACGCGCTACCAAGAGCAAGACCGCATAGCACAACAAGAAACCACAACAGACGGCTACACCCTTGTTGATGCCAGTATTTCTTATGACTTATCGGTATTGAACCAAGACCTATCGCTTTATTTAAAAGGCACAAATTTAACGGACACAGAAGCCCGCGTTCATAGCTCATTCTTAAAAGATATTGCACCACGTCCTGGGCGCAGTTTTGCGCTTGGTGTTCGCGGCTACTTCTAAAACAAAATTACAAATAAAGGAAACCTACATGACACACTTATTTAGATTAAAACTATTGGCACTGGCAATTAGTAGCACCCTGATCACCGCATGTGGTGATGCAGAAACAAATATTGTTGAGAAAGATCCTATTGAGGTTCCAGACGACGGTGGTGATGACCATGATCATGACGATGGCTATACCATTGACTCAATGGGCCGTTTAGCGGTTTTATCAGCAGATAGCAACGAAGCGAATATCTTTGATTTAGATGACGACTCGTTACTAGAAACGTTTTCGCTTACTCATGAATCAAGCTCACTAAATGTTTCACCAAGCTACCGTTATGCGGTTATTGCTAACCGTAACCAAGATTACTTAGGTTTTATCGATGGCGGTTTATGGCGTGAAGATCATGGCGAACATTTACATGATTATAAACAAGGCCCAGCATTTAGTGACTACGAGCTAACAACGGGCAGCCGCCCTACTCACATCGTTAA
Organism: Pseudoalteromonas sp. MB47; assembly: GCF_011319765.1. Classification (NCBI taxonomy): domain Bacteria; kingdom Pseudomonadati; phylum Pseudomonadota; class Gammaproteobacteria; order Alteromonadales; family Pseudoalteromonadaceae; genus Pseudoalteromonas; species Pseudoalteromonas sp. MB47. The sequence continues at coordinate 268,642 of NZ_VFBD01000029.1, forward strand.
ACATGATGGCCAAATGGCCGTGTTTTACGATGGTAATGCCGACGCAGGTACAGTTGCCTCAGTAGAAGTGTTAACTGATAACGATATTACAAACGAAACAGAGACGCTTGCAGGTATTCAGTACGACATCAATATGCACGGTGTTGCAGAGCCTCGTGGCGAGCACCTAGTTGCAACATTGCGTCGTGCTGATAGCGAAAGCACTTCAAACGCTAAAATCCTGCCGGATCAAGTGGGTGTTTTCCACCTTCATGACGGTGAATATGAGCTTGAACAAACATTTGAAGTTACTTGCCCAGATTTACACGGTGCAGCGCAAAACCATGATTATGTAGCATTTGGTTGTGGTGACGGTGTACTGGTAGCCCACCAGCATGATGATGAATATCATGCAGAAAAAATCGCCAATATAGATGCGCTAGGTGATACACGTATTGGCACATTATATGGCCATGAAGGTAGTGAAAGCTTTATTGCAATTGCATCGGGTGTATTTGTAAGTATCAACCCAAGTGAAGCTGAAATGGAAGTACTTGAGTGGCAACTTGATGAAGGCGCAAGTGCTGTATCTTACTCATTCTCAGCAAGCGGTGAGCACTTTTTAGTACTTGATAGCTTAGGCTTTTTAAACGTGCTTGAAGCCCATGAGCACGACGGCCACATGCACTGGGAACTTGCCGGTAAAGTAGATATCACTGAAGAAGACGTAACAACGATGCCAGAAGGCATGAACTTCAGCATGACTGTGTCACAAAATAGTGAGTTTGCTTACGTTGCTGACCCTATCGCTCAGCACGTACTAAAAGTACATATCGAAGATCTTGAAATTGAAGGTGATCTTGAACTGACTTTTGCACCTAGCGCCATCACTTGGTTAGGCATTGCAGAAGAAAGTGACGATCACGACCACTAAGAAGTTATGTTTTATGGTATGACATAGCTCGCAAAGGTTGGCATTTACTGCCAACCTTTTTTTATTCATATTTTGTAACAGACTTTCATCGCATCAGCATCGCTATTTAAAACTGAATAGTTATGATGTAACAGTTCCCAAAATAGGATGTAATCCCATGAAAAAACTAACAACGTTGGCACTGGCCATGGCTGCGACACTAGCACCTTGGGCATCAGCTTACGAAACTAAAGACACGCGCTTACTGCGCTTTCCAGATATTCATAACCAAAACGTTACCTTTGTGTACGGTGGCGATATTTACATTGCTAATACGCAAACTGGCGAGAGCAAACGCTTAACTGACCATATTGGCTTTGAAACCTTCCCTAAGTTTTCACCTGACGGTAAACGCATTGCCTTTGCAGCCGAGTACAATGGCAGCCGCCAAATTTATGTCATTAACAGCGATGGTTCTGGCTTAAAACAACTGACTTACTACAACGATGTTGGCCCAATGCCACCACGCGGCGGTTTTGATTATCGTGTTCTCGATTGGACACCTGATGGCAAAAATGTGGTATTTCGTGCTAACCGTACACCGTGGGGTAAACGTATGGGTCGTCCATACATGGTGCCTGCTGACGGTGGCCTTGAGCAACCTCTGGCTATTCCAGAAACCGGTGGCGGCATGCTTTCGCCAGATGGTAGTAAATATGTTTACACGCCAATTGACCGTGAATTTCGTACTTGGAAGCGCACCCGTGGCGGTCGTGCACAAGATGTCTGGGTTTACGATCTAAAAAACAATACCTCAGAGCAGCTAACCAGTAACCGCGCTACCGATCAGCAACCAACTTGGGTTGGCGACAACATTTACTTTGTATCTGACCGTGATTACACCCTTAACTTGTATCAATACCAAAAAGGCGCTGAGCCTAAGAAGCTGACCAACCATAAAGACTTTGACGTACTGTGGCCATCAGCTGGCCCAAATGCCGTTGTTTATGAAAACGGTGGTTACCTTTACCGCTTTGATCCAAAAACTCAAAAAAGCAGCAAGCTGAGCATTAACATTGCTGGTGTGCGTCAATACGCAATGCCGTACACAAAAAATGTGAGTGACTTTATCGACTCAATGTCGATTTCTCATGATGGTAAGCGTGCACTCTTTACTGCCCGCGGTGAGCTATTTAGCGTACCGGTTAAACAAGGCCCAACACGTAACCTTTCTTACACAGCAAAAGGCCGCGAAATTGACGCAAGTTGGTCGCCAAATGGCCGTTATATTGCTTATATGAGCGATGAAAGTGGCGAATACGAAATTTACTTAAAAGACCGCAGTAAAAATAATGCCACCAAGCAGCTAACCAGCAACGGCACTATTTGGCGTTTTACACCTATTTGGTCACCAGATAGCTCAAAACTGTTATTTGCAGATAAAAACCACACACTCTGGTGGATAGATGCAAAGTCAGGAAAACAACACAAAATTGATACCAGCATCTACGATGAAGAAGGCATTCGCCAATATACTTGGTCGCCAAATAGCGAAGACATTGTGTATGTGAAAAACAATGAAAACCGCTATGCCTCACTGTGGCACTACAATGTTGATAAAAAGAAAGTGACTCGCTTAACGGATGAAATGACCAATGAGCAAAACCCAACTTTCTCTCCTGATGGTCAATACCTGTATTTTAGTTCTGAGCGCGACTTTAACTTAGCCTTTAGCAGCTACGAGTTTGACTACATGTTTAATCGTGCAACGCGTATTTATGCCGCAGCCGTAAATGACAGCATCAAACCACTTATCGCATTACAAAGTGATGAAACAGCGATCGTCAGCGATAAACAAAAAGATGACGACAAGAAAGCGAAAAATACCCTGCAAAGCAGTGACTTTATGCAGCGTGTAACCGCTTTAAATGCGCCAGCTGGAGATTATCGTGGTTTAACGGCAGTAAAAGGTGGCGTGCTAACACTGGCTAATGGTGGCCTACAATTGATAGGCACAGCTCACGACAGCGAGCTTGAAACCGTGGCTAAAGGGGTTCATAGTTATACTATTTCGAGCAACGGTGAACACCTGTTAGTACATGCGGGTAACGATTACAGCTTAATTGAGCCTAAAGCAAAACAAGACCTAGCAGCGAATAAGCTTGATCTTAGTAACATGACCTTAAAAATTGAGCCACAAATTGAATGGCAGCAAATGTATGTTGAAGGCTGGCGTACATTACGTGATTGGTTCTACGACGAAAACCATCACGGCCAAGATTGGGATGCAATTTTAGCTAAGTATCAACCTATGGCTGATGCAATCTCACACCGTAGTGACCTAGATTACATTCTCAGTGAAATCGCAGGTGAAATTAACTCAGGCCACATTTATGTGCAGTCGGGCGATATGCCAAAAGCAGAGCGTAAAAAGCACGGCTTATTGGGTGCAAAACTTGCCAGCGATCCATCTGGATACGTAAAAATTGAGCAAATCTTCCAAGGTGAAAACTGGCATGAAGACTTCCGCTCACCGCTTGGCACAACAGGGGTAAAAGCACATAACGGCGACTACATCATTGCCGTAAATGGCCGCTCAGTAAAAGACGTCGCTAACTTCTACGAATTACTAGAGAACACTCAAGGTGAGCAAGTTGAGCTAGTCCTTAACAGTAAGCCGCGCAGCAAAGGTGCATGGCAAGTTACCGTTAAGCCTGTCGCCAGCGAGCAAGGTTTGCGTTATTTAGACTGGGTTAACTCTCGTGCAGCCTACGTTGATAAGCTATCAAATGGCCGAATTGGTTATGTTCACTTACCAAATACAGCCTACGAAGGTAACCGCGCCATGTTCAAAAACTACATGCCGCAAACTACCAAAGACGCCATGATTATTGATGACCGATACAATGGCGGCGGCTTTATTCCTGAGCACATGATCACTTGGCTTGCTCGTAAACCACTTAACTATTGGAAGCGCCGCGGTGTTGAGCCTACGAAAACACCACAATTTGCTCATGATGGTCCAAAAGCCATGCTGATCAATGGTTACTCAAGTTCAGGCGGTGATGCTATTCCTTACTACTTCCGTCAAGCAGGGTTAGGTAAGCTCATTGGTACCCGCACTTGGGGTGGATTAATTGGTATTTCGGGTAACCCAAGCCTTGTCGATGGCGGCCAAGTTATCGCGGCAACATTCCGCATTTTAGATAACGATGGCAACTGGATCATCGAAAACGAAGGTGTCACCCCAGATATCAAGGTTGTTGACCGCCCAGAGTTAATCTACCAAGGTAAAGATCCATCGATTGAACGTGCCGTAGAAGAGCTATTAAAAGAGCTAAAAGACAACCCGAAAAAGCCACTCAGCGTGCCACCAGCACCGACTGACTTTTAATTTTTAACTGGTTGTTAAAAAGCAAAAAACCCCGCAGCAATGCGGGGTTTATTTTTAATTAAAAGAACTACCTTTTTACTTGTATATACAAATAATACCAATTAGCTTAATTAAGTGGTCTATTTTGAGGCAATAAAACCTCGTTGATAACAAGGCAAAAATTTCGTTATTTAGTTGTTCTAAATCAGAAATTTTTAACGCAGGTAGCGACAGGTTTAATCCCTCAAAATGATTAAGTATTATTGCTGATTGGTATAATTTAAGCTAAGTCAGACCATGCTAAATTGAATTTACGTAAGTATTTTTGTAATCGAGTAGAGTCATTGGCTTGTGCTTTTTTGGTACGACTCACATCAAATAACTCACGCCCAGCTGAAGCCATGCTTGAATGCTGCTCACAAATACTAAGTACATAATTTAACTGAGCAATATCAAACTGATCTAAATTCGCTATTTGCTCTTCTGACAAATAGTGAGCAAGGCGATTAGACGCTTTAGGTTGCACATTAGATTGCCATGAGTCTTGTAACCGTGCGATTTCGTCACTGACATCCGTCACAGTGATACGCGAAGAGCTCGCCAAAGTACATAAACGAGTAATAGCAGAGCTTAAATCACGAAAGTTTCCACGCCATACCGCTTGCTTCGACATAGCAAACTGCTCAAAGAGCTGCTTTGCTTCTTTATTGAATTGAATTCGCTGCCCAGTTTTTTGCTCAAATAAACCCATTTCATAGTCAATATTGGCAGGTATATCTTCTTTTCTGTCTTTTAATGCCGGTAACTGATAGCTCCACAAATTGATACGTGCTAATAAATCTTCACGAAACAGTCCTTTTTCAACTTCGGCTTTTAAATCTTTGTTAGTGCCAGCTATGAGTTGAAAATCACTCGCAACAGTTTGATCACTGCCAACTGGATGAAAGGTCTTATTTTCAATGGCGTGTAACAGCATTGCTTGCTCTTCTAAACCAAGCTCGCCAATTTCATCTAAAAACAGCACACCATTATTTGCAGTGAGTAAGTAACCGCTTCGCTCTTTTTGAGCACCTGTAAAAGCTCCTTTTGTGTGGCCAAACAAAGCAGCCATGGCATTTTCACCACGTAACGTGGCGCAGTTAACCGACACAAGCTCACCTTTTAAAATGGCGCGCTTCTTTTTCAGTTTATAAATTCGCGTTGCCAACTGGCTTTTACCAGCTCCCGTAGGGCCCGTCAGAAGCATAGGATCATCTGAACGAATTGCCACAACTTCAATCTGCGCAATCAACTTATTGAATGCACTGTTTTTAGTTTGAATACCGCCTTTTAAAAATGCATTACCTTCTAAATGCTCTTTATCAAAACGAGTGGCAAGTTGATCATACTTAGATAAGTCCAAATCAATAATTTGAATCTTACCTGTCGCTTTATTTTGATTATGCTTATCGGGTGATGTTTGAATTAAACGCCCAGGAAAATGACCACTCTCGGTTAATAAGAAAATACATATCTGCACAACATGGGTGCCAGTCGTGATATGAAAAAAGTAATCGTGCTGATCAGTATCAAAACGCTGTTGATGACACCAATCATAGAGCTTGGCGTAAACCTCTTCAAAATCCCAAGGGTCTATAAAGTTAATATTTTCAAGGCATACCGTGGTTTCTGGGGAAATCGACTCAATATCTACTGCAACATTATTCGCTAAACGCGAGCTATGAGTATCATGCATCATATACAGCTTATTAACGATGAACTCTTCTTGACTACATAAGCTGACATTGGGTCGCCATCTTGCCCAACGGTCTACGCGCTTACCCACATAGTCTAATTGAGTTCCGAGAATACTCACCACAATCGTACTTTTCAAAATATATCCTTATAGATAGAAACCGTATCCATTTAAATACCAAATAACACTATCGTCAAGTACCTCATCACCCAACACAAACTACAAAAACAGAATAAAAAACATAAAAATCAGCATCTTACAAACTAAAAAACACTCTTTTTTAGTTGTGGCACAGCTCTTGGAATAGAGAAATGTGATTAATTAGGAGTGATTCAAATATCACCCTGGTGCGTTACACACTGTGAACACGTATGCCTAATCACAAAACTATTAATGTAGCTCAGAGGTAGAGCAGCGAAATGATTTCGTCGGTCATGGGTTCGATTCCCATCTTAATACTATAAGTAGCTCAAACAGGTAGAGCACCAAAACCAATTTGGATGTTGCGGGTTCAAATCCCGCCTTAGTCAAAATCGTAACTTTAAATGTTAGTAAGTCGTTGTTTGCGCTGACTGATAAACGCTTAAGCATGAACGATAACAGCAAGCCGGATGCTCCCTGTTATTGCGACGCCCAAAGCCTTTTTCAGTTAACAAATACACACTTGCTAACAATCAATAAGGAAATAGAACATGTTAAGAAAAACACAATTAGTAGCAGAGAACCAAAGAGTGCTCGTTTTTAAAGACCAGCAACTAACAGACGTGTTAATGCCAGGAAAGCACCGTTATTGGGATTTTCAGAATCAGCTTGAGTTTGTCACCTTTGATATTAACTCGCTGTATTTCTCAGAGCGAAATACTGAACGTTTGTACCGTAATAACCCAATCTTGCAACAGCATATAAGTCATTGGAAACTTGAGAACAACGAGCTAGGTATGTTGTACGTTGATGATTTACTACAAGGGGTCGTCGCTCCTGGTGAGCACTTATATATTTGGCAAGATGCAGGGGCTATAAAACTTGAACGAATTACTCTCAACAGCACTCAAGCGGTGCCTGAGCAATTATTAAATTTAGTTAATCGAGCTGGTGCAAATAGCGCAACTCGCTTAATTAGAAGCGAAAAAACAGTCGCAATCAAACCGATCGCCGAGTTTAAAGTCGCGAAAGAGCATGTAGGCTTACTTTACATTAACGGCCATTTTATTGGGAAGTTGCAGCCTGGTATTCATGCATATTGGCAATTTAACCATGATATTGAAGTGAAATGTTATGACTGTAGAACACAAAGCGTAGAAGTATCTGGGCAAGAAATTCTCAGCAAAGACCGAGTTAGCCTGCGCATTAATTTAACTGCCAATATCAAGCTGATGGATGCTGAGCTTGCAGCTAAGAGCGTAGATAAATTGGATGAATTCATCTACAAAACTCTACAACTAGCACTCAGAGAAGCGGTTGGTACAAAAACGCTCGATGATATCTTATTAGATAAGTTGTATATCAATGAAACAGTGAAAGAGCTGGTGATTGAACAACTTAAGGAGATTGGTATTGCTCTATCTGGCGTTGGTGTAAAAGACATTATTTTACCGGGCGAGATGAAAGCCATTTTAAATCAAGTAGTCGAAGCGCAAAAAGCAGCTGAGGCAAATGTAATAAAGCGACGTGAAGAAACATCAGCAACACGCAGCTTACACAACACCGCGAAAGTAATTGAGAACAACCCGACGCTAATGCGCCTTAAAGAGTTAGAGGCATTAGAGAAAGTCGCAGAAAAAATAAATAACTTAACCGTTTATGGCGGCCTTGAAGGGCTAATGAACGGGGTCGTAAAAATAGCCTAACAGGCTAGGACGAGTAAGGAATCAAATTATGTGTAATAACTACAACACAATCGAACAACAAGGACAGGTACCTATAAAGGCATGGACAAAAGGCGTACCGTTTGAAGATGCAGCTATTGCTCAATTAAATAATATTGCGCAAATGTCGCTAGTTCATTCTCATATCGCGGTCATGCCAGATGTTCACATGGGCAAAGGCGCCACAATAGGTAGCGTCATTCCCTCTGTAGATGCGGTGATCCCCGCAGCGGTAGGCGTTGATATTGGTTGCGGCATGGTTGCAACTAAAACAACGTTAACGGCTTCGCAACTGCCCGATAATCTGGCGGCAATTCGTCATGCGTTTGAAGCTGCGGTACCACATGGTCGAACGGGCCGTGGTAGAGGGGCTCGCGACCGAGGTGCTTGGCATAATATTCCTGATGTTGTTGCTGGTGAGTGGCAAAAGCTTGAGAAGCGGTTTGAAAAAATCTGCGTTAAGCACCCTGCAATTAAAAATAGTAATCATGTAAATCACCTAGGTACGATGGGCACAGGCAATCATTTTTTAGAGCTTTGCCTAGATGAAAATAATGCAGTTTGGATCATGCTGCACTCAGGTAGCCGAGGAGTTGGTAACCGCATAGGCACTTACTTTATCGAGTTGGCTAAAAAAGAGATGGAGCGTCATCAAATCAACTTACCTGATATGGATCTTGCGTATCTGAAAGAAGGAAGCGAATACTTTGATGACTATGTTGAGGCTGTAGAATGGGCGCAAGATTTTGCAGCTAAAAACAGAGAGATCATGATGTTTAACGCAATCAAAGCGCTTAAAAAGCAAATACCTATCGCTTTTGAAACCGCGGAGCTTGCTGTTAACTGTCATCATAACTATATCTCGCGTGAGCATCATTTTGGCAAAGATTGTTTTGTAACACGCAAAGGAGCGGTACGTGCACAAAAAGGTGAAATGGGGATCATTCCCGGAAGTATGGGAGCGCGCTCTTTTATTGTTCGCGGCTTAGGAAACCCAGATAGCTTTAATAGCTGTAGTCATGGAGCTGGCCGAGTCATGTCACGTACAAAAGCTAAAAAGGTCTTTAATATTCAAGATCAAATAGCGGCAACCCAAGGGGTAGAATGCCGTAAAGATGCCGCGGTGATTGATGAAATCCCGCATGCGTACAAGGATATTGAAAAGGTTATGGCAGCACAGCAAGACTTGGTTGAGGTTGTACATACACTAAAGCAAATAGTCTGCGTAAAAGGATGATAATGAACTATTTAATAATAGATGGAGCACAAGGTGAAGGCGGAGGGCAAGTACTTCGCACCGCCCTCACCTTATCCATGTTAACCAAGCAAGCCATTGAAGTTGTTAATATTCGGGCCAAGCGAAAAAAGCCAGGCCTGTTACGCCAGCACCTAACCTGTGTGTTAGCAGCACAACAAGTGTGTGATGCCGAAACAGCAGGAGTTGAACTGGGCTCAAACCATATTCGCTTTGCACCTAAACAAATAAAAGCGGGGGATTATCACTTTGCGATTGGCACAGCAGGCAGTACAACGCTTGTATGCCAAACTGTATTACTGGCATTAGCGACAGCAAAGCAGCCCTCTACCATAACCTTTGAGGGTGGCACACATAATGGCATGTCACCTTCACTGTGCTTTTTTGAGCACTGTTATTTGCCAGCTTTAGCAAAAATGGGGGTACATTGCGAGCTTACAGTTACCAAGTATGGCTTTTACCCTGCCGGTGGTGGCAAATGGCAGTTAACCATTTACCCGTGTAAAACATTAAAGCCCTTTGCGCATTTTGCACCGCCAACTAAGGATGCCATAAAGTCAATTAAAGTACTTGTTAACAAGTTACCGGGACATGTTGCGAAGCGTGAAATTAGCACAGTAAAACAATATCTTGATTGGACAAGCGCTGAAACCACGATAACTCGTGTAGAAAGTATTGGAGCAGGAAACAGCTTGCAGCTACATATAACATCAGACACTCATAACAGTATTTTTGAAGTTATTGGTCAACATGGCGTTGCAGCACAAAAGGTGGCTCTCAAAGCGGTAAAGCAGGTTAAACAATTTACCCAATCAGCAGCGGCAGTAGAAGAACATCTGGCAGATCAGTTGCTCTTGCCATTAGCTTTAGCCGGTAAAGGCGAGTTCAAAACCAATGAACCAAGCTTGCACAGCTTAACCAATGCAGAGGTTATAAAAACGCTTTTGCATGTAGAGATAACGTTTACTCAGCTTGATGATAACCTTTGGCAGGTATCATTAACTGATACCTAATTAGGATGATCGGCAATGGAAAACACATTAAAACATGTTTATTTAGTAGGCGGTGCAGTTCGCGACAAATTGCTAAACAGAGCGCCAGCTGAACAAGACTTTGTTGTTGTGGGTGAAACACCTGAAACCATGTTAGCCCTAGGCTTTGAAACTGTTGGTAGAGATTTTCCAGTATTTTTACATCCAACCACCAAGCAAGAATATGCCTTAGCTCGCACTGAACGAAAGCAAGGTCGTGGCTACAAAGGGTTCACGGTGAATGCTAGTACCAGCGTAACTTTAGAAGATGACCTTGCGCGACGAGACTTAACTATTAATGCAATGGCGATGAGTGCCGATGGCGAGCTTGTAGACCCATTTAACGGCCAACAAGATTTAAATAACAAGGTACTTAGACATACATCAGCAGCATTTGCTGAAGATCCATTACGTGTATTGAGAGTGGCTCGATTTTTAGCTCGTTTTGGTGAAAGCTTTAGTATACATCCGGAAACCAAGGCATTAATGATGCAAATACACCAACAAGGTGAATTAGCTTATTTAACGCCAGAACGGGTTTGGAAAGAAACCGAAAAAGCACTTGCTGAGCCCCACCCTGAGCTTTACTTCAAGACGTTGTATGGTTTAGGTGTGTTTCCAGAAATAGATGCAATGAGTGGTGTTCCCCAACCAAAAGAACACCACCCAGAGGGCGATGTTTACACTCATACACTGTTAGTTTTGCAAAGAGCGGCTCAGCTAAATTTTGATGCAGAAACTCGCTTTGCCGCATTAACGCATGATTTTGGCAAGGCGACGAGCTTTGAGCTAAACGGCAATTTACATGGCCATGAACAACGCGGCGTGGCAATTATCAAGGCGTTTTGTCAGCGTTTAAAAGTACCTAAACGATTTTATGAGCTGGCAGCATTAACCAGTGACAATCATACGCGTTGTCACAAAATCGCACAGCTAACACCAAAAACATTACATAAATTACTTGTCGACAAGCTAAATGCGCAAAATAAGCCTGCGCGGTTTTTGCAGTTTTTGGATGCGTGTCAGTGTGATGCGCAAGGACGGGGACCAAGTTTTATACATCGGCCTTATGCGCAACGAACACTTGCACTGGATTTAGTAAAACAACTAAACAAACTAAATAAAAAAGCACTTGTGCAACAAGCAATACAGCAAGGTAAAAGCGGCATAGCCATCGGAAAAGCAGTTCGCGAAGCAGAAATAAAGCAACTACGTGATTACTTCACGGAGCAAATTAGTAAGGAAACAAAATGAATAACACAACAGCACACTCAGCAATCGATGACAGTGTAAGAGCTGAAATAATGCGACGCATAAAAGCGGCAGAAGCAGAACATAACGTTAAAGTGTTATTTGCTATTGAGTCGGGTAGCCGAGCATGGGGATTTGCAAGTCCTAACAGTGATTATGATGTACGCTTTATTTATGCGCATGCTAAAGATTGGTATGTAGCAATTGATGTTGAAGAGCAAAGAGATATAATTGAATACCCAATCGTCGATGAAATCGATATAAATGGTTGGGATATTCGTAAAGCACTCAAGCTATTCAGCAAATCAAATCCCGCGTTTATTGAGTGGATACAATCACCCATAGTGTATGTTGATGATGGCTTTTTTGCTGCACATGCAAAGCGACTAATGCCACAGATAGTGTCATCTCATAAAGGCATTTATCATTACTTGCATATGGCTAAAGGTAACTTTAGAGAGTATCTAAAAAAAGAGCGTGTTCCGCTGAAAAAATACTTTTACGTATTACGGCCACTACTGGCGATTATGTGGCTCGAAAAATACGATGAACCAGCTCCGATTGAGTTTGATAAACTAAGGGAGCTTGTCAAAGAGAACCTTGCATTGGATGCTGCGATTTCAGATTTGCTCGCCCGAAAACGGGTAAGCTTAGAAAAAGAATACGCGCCAGCTGTGCCTGTAATTAATGAGTTTATCGAAGCAGAGTTAACACGGCATGAAAACTACACAGCTAACGTAAAGAAGAAAGTCGTCGATTTTGATGCTTTAAATCAGTTATTTAAAGAAACATTAGCAAGATACAGTGAGTCCTAAAACTCACTGTATCTGTTTTTCTACAAGTATTGATTTACAACATCAACTAAAGTTTCAATGAGTGCCTCATCCATATATTGGTACTCGTCGGGTATATCGAGTACATGAACCGGCTTGTGCTGCAATAAACGGCTAAACTGCGCTTTAAGACGTTGTTTATGCTTATGTTCCATCACAAAAATTATATCTGCCCAATTAATATCAGCAGTTGTTACCGTGTGCCTTGCTCGTGGGCTTGTGCCTGCAGAGCGGGCTTTAATGCCATTGTATTGGTTGAATACCTTTTCTGCCGTTGGGCTACGCCACTGGTTACGGCTACATAGATACCCAAGCCACCTCAAAATACAGAATTCAGCGTTTCACAGGCGCTTAACATCAAGGCGTTACTTTGCAAGAATGGCAGTCCCTTTTAAGAAGTAACAACGATGAGAGTAAGTGGCTGTGAAGCGCCCAAAGGGTTGGTTTAAAAGCGATTTATACTGCGTTATTGATCTTAACAATAGAACCACTATTACTTGCAATCAATGCCTTGCCTAAATCGCTTTTAATTCCAACTGAAACTCGCATCTTGAGGCGGTTTGGGTATCAACAGTTTTCCATGTTGTTTGCTAACCTTTTCCTTTGTGAGTCTGGCTAAATTCAGGGCCCTTAAACGTACGAATGGGGTTACCCCGTTGCAGCTCATTGTGTTGTTGCCACCGCGACTTTTGCTGCTGGCTTGCAGCCTGCTGAGCTTGCTCTGCCAGTTTTTGCATTAGCAAAACTCGGGCTAAACGCTTATTCGCATGCTGACTTCGTTCACTCTCTACGCGAACAGCAATTCCTGTCGCAACATGGGTAGCACGAACAGCCGAATCAGTGGTGTTTACATGTTGGCCTCCCGCGCCACTTGCGCGGCATTGCTGAAAGCGGATCTCGCTATCAAATTTTTGCTCTGCTATTTCAAATAGTTGACCGCCAAAGTACCAGTTTTTACGCTTATGCCTCGCTCTGAATGGGCTTTGACAAACCCACAACATCGAGCCATGCCATTGCTGAGCAAACTGTTTTAAAATTCGCGGCTCAGCATCGGTTAATTCAAGCAATACCGATTTGTAGCAGCCTGAAAGTTCAGCTTGCTCTACAGCAAGAGGATTCACCTTAATAGCTAATGTTTTAGCATCACACTCAAGGCGCTTAACAGCCATAGCCACCGCTTTACAGCATTCTAAAGGACCCGCCCCTGACGATAATTGCACTAAGATCATCCGCACGCTCCTTGTGTTTTAAAGGTAAGCACAGGCTTTAATTTGGCAATTACAGTAACCAGCCCAGCATCAACAAGGTCATCAATAACTGTTTGGCAGTCTTTGTAAGCTTGTGGTGCTTCATCATAAAGCAGCGTTTTATCATTACAGATCACCCTGCTACCAAACGCAGTGCGATATAAATCTTCCTTTTTAAACTTGTGACTCAAACGGCCTTGGCATTCTCCACGCTTCCATTTGCGACCAGCGCCATGTGCAAGGGAGCGCAAGTTTACGTTTTGCTCAGCCGTTGGCTTAACTAAGTAACTGTAATCACCGCGAGAGCCCGGGATCATCACAGCCCCTTGATCGCTAGGTGTAGCGCCTTTTCGATGTAACCAGCCTGCTTGTCCTGCAATCTGTGATTGACTTACAAGGTTATGATTTACATCTAAAACCTGTTCGCCACCAGCGCGAATAGCTTGTAAAAAACGCCGTGTGATCAGTTCTCGGTTTAACTGAGCCCAACGCAGTGCTTCGTCATGTTTAGCCATATAATCTGTAAAGGCATCACTTTCTACCTCAAGGCCATCATGGTTATGCTCTGCAATATGCTTAACTAAAATAGCTTGCCCTAACCCTCTAGAGCCAGAATGCACCAATAGCTGCAATTGTTTAGGTTGTAGGCCTAAAGCAAGTAACGCTTGTTGATCAAACACCTCTTCAATCGCCTGAAATTCAGCGAAATGATTGCCACCACCTATGGTGCCAAGGGCGCTATCAAAACCAGTTTGTGTGATAGCCAGTTCATGTTTTCGCTCGCTAATCAGTGTGTGCCAACTATCATCTAGCGGCTGTTCAACATCGCTTAAGCGTTTTGCGAGCTTATCTACATTTAACTTGGCTAACTTAGTATTGGTTTGCCAAAGCGACATACCGCAGCCAATATCATTCCCCACTAAAGCGGGGTAAATTCTACCTTCTGTAAAAAAGGCAGCCCCAATGGGGTAACCTCGACCTGGGTGTAAATCGGGCATACCCGCTACAGCATGCATACCAGGTAATTCAGAAGTTTTAATTAATTGTTGTATTGCTAGCCCTTCAATCCACGACTCTTTAGACGCAATAAGGCTAGTGTTATCAGTAAGTTTTTGGACGGACTTGCCCATAATACCAATTCCTTTCTCTGCAATAGAAAAATGCTAACGAAAAATGATTTGGCAGGTCTTTGATTAATTGATCAGGCTTAGCTTTGAAAAGCTAATAAAGAAATAGCTTCGAGCTAGGCAAGAAAACGACCTGCAAAGGAACAAGTTGTATAAGTCATATTGTTTACTCCTCTACAGTGTGTGAATGGTTAAAATCGCGGCGATTGTAAACACCTTAAAAAGTGAAAGCAACTAAAAAATAATCAATCGATGTTAATTACGCCCTGTTTAAATGTTCATCACAACGTGAAAAATGTGCAATTAAGCGCCTATGGGTTGTCATCTAGAGAAAATTTGAGCAATCAAAAATGCCTTAAAAATAATAACAAGAGTGACTGCAAGGTTACTCAAAAAGGATACAGCTCATGTTAGCAGCGCAGCTGAACTACCAAAAGCGATTGATGCCGCCTTTCAATCTGCGGTGAGTGCGAAAACTGTGCCGGGCATTACTGTCACGGTGACTGTGGTTAAAAACGTTAATGGTGATAACAGCGCAGATGTATTTGCGCTTGCCCTACAAACCCTAAGCTATTATCACCAAGACCATTGATTTGTTTAAGGCAGCTTAATTATAGCTGCCCTTGTAACCTCGTTTTTGTCTCTTTTAAGTAATCTGGGTAAGGATAAGAGTCATCGGCAACAGCGATTGCAGCCTCAATTTGAACTAATGCTTGGCGAACATTACCTTGCATTTCATAGCCATATGACAAAGCTGACAGTGCATACGCTGATTTAGGGTAGTTTTTGATATTGTACTTAAACACCTCAATAGCCCGCTCAAATTGCTGGTTATCCGTTAAGCTGTAACCCAGCATCCGAACAGCGCGGTCTGGTGGCGCTATTTGCTCACCCCATTGCTGAGATAAACGTTGATAATAAGCATCAATTGATGAAACATCATCGCCTAGTGCACTCAAAGGCATATGTTTAGATAAAAATAAGCCATGGTACGCATTAAATGCCCCAGCGGCTGAGGTTAGGTTATGTGAAACGCCTGCAAAGGCATCGCTCTTAAAGCGCAAATTTTGCACCTTACTATTTTGCACTGTTTGCTGCATATTATTGTATCTTTCGCGCATAATGCCGGCTTCTTCGCCGATATTCATATATACATAGCTGTTAATACTTTTGGCTTTAGTAACAAAGGTATTTAAACTTTTAGCCGGGGCGCCATAGTTCCACCATACCGCAGGGCTATAAGCAATGTGCGCTTGAAATAACTCAGGATCAGCCTGCATAGCATAAAGAGCAAATACACCCGCAGCTGAGGCTCCGGCAATAACTCTATAATCATGAGTACGATACTGATTATTAACCAAAGGCATCAGTTCTTGCTCTACAAAAGCTAAAAACTTTGCTGCACCACCGCCTTCGCCAACAGGCCCTTGTGGTTCTTTGTTCACTGTCGGATAAAAATCTCTAAGTCGATTAGTGCTTTCAATCGCAACTACAATCACCTCTGGCGCTTGATCATTTTCTTGTAAGCGCTCTAGCACAGCATTAATCAATGGTAAATTACCAGCCCCATCCAAACGATAAATAACGGGATACTTTTTGTTTGGATGTGTTTGATAGCTTTTAGGTAATTGCACAACGACAGTGCGTTGCTCAGTAAGATTACTTGATTCGATAGTATGCGTATGCTGGCTGTAATGTGTAACCGCATCATCTGCAGCTGGTTGAGCCATTACATGACTAGTACAGAGTAAAAAACCACTAATACAGAGTAACTTAAATAGTCGCACGACTTATCCTTAAGAAATATTGGTAATTTTTTAAGCTAACAGAATTGCAGGTACAAAAAAAGGCGCATATTGCGCCTTAATGTCATCTGTTAACTAATTTGGAAAGTGAGCGCTGATCACTTTTCTTTAAAAATCAGTATCAGTTTTTTGCGTATATTCAAACAAAGTTGGAAAGTAGGATCTCGCGTTTAGTCACCAGGGTTAATCCCTATAGTAAACAAAGAAGGAAAGTGAACAATAACACTTTGAACTGCTCGAGAAGGCGAAATTACGTCAATCATCACCAGATGAGTAGTGGTTGTCTATAGGGTGCTATTTAAAGTTTAAAGGGGTGTTTTGCTAGTTGTATTTGCAACTATAAGTTTTCATTTCTTTAGTACAATTTAGTTCTTTAAACCCTTTCGCCGCTTCAATTCAGTAACGCTAGTATTCAGCATTGTTTGTTGTTTATCATTGTGGATGTTTTAGTTTCCTTGGCTACAATAAGATTCTGTAAGCAATTTGGATTGATATTATGATCGTGACTGTTGGTAAAAATGGAGCTATTCCACTGCCTGAAGAAGAGTTATCAGGTGGTATTAAACTACAAATTGGTGATATTTTACTTTGTACATTAGCGGAAAATAAACAATCAATTCAACTTAAAAAGTATGAAGATCAAACGTTAACCGACGAACAAATAGAAGCACATGGTTCGTTGACACGAGTCGTACAACTAAACCCTGAAAATTTTGAGTGAGCTCGTACATGTCACTATTGCTTACTTCCGCTTTTCACTCTTTCCAGTCTTAAATCAGTTGATAACTGTAAGATATGATTACCTAAGTACAGAAAGATGCTCCAACTAAACGTCAAGCAGCTTATTTATGTGAATTATCGAAATTGCCTTGAGTACGTAACCAGAACTCGAATGACATTCCTGTCACAACCTCAAGCTTCTTAGCCAAGGCCATATCAATTCGCGCTTTCTCATTCAGAAAATCATAAAAATACTCCTCGGTGATATCTAGGCTATTAATAATATCCCAGATACCAAGTCCATTTGCCGTAGCTTTAGATAAATACAATCCCTCAAAATAACGCGCTGGATGTAAAGCAGTCTTGTTTTCTGGAACATCGACAAATCCGCTACTCGTTTTAGCATCAAAAATTGCCTTGTCCTCTATCAAGGCATCAATATCTAAGCGTTTTTGTTTATTGCCATAATCCACTCCATTACTCATCGTAAGCCAAGTCGCTTGGGGAAAGATTTTCTCTATTAATACTCGCGTATTACCGATTAATTCTTTTTCGCTAGCAGCCTGACGGCTTAATGCAATGCTCACTCGACCTTTATCACCATGGCCAACCAAGGCGTCACCGAATCCGCTTTCATATAGCTTGTCGTCAATTTCATCCATTGATAGTGCCGGTTCGCCAACACTGAATCTTAATTCAACTTCGTATACATCCACGTTAAACACCTCATTACAAAACACATTCAATAAACTCTCTTGCTTGAGCAGTAATCCGCTCTTCACTTAAACCTGACTCGCGAAAAAGTCTCCAAACTGGGGGCATTTGTGAGCTATATTTCGATAGAGTTCGAGTTAGCCGACGAATTTGGTAATCCGCAGTGTCTTCGGCATATCGCTCTAGAAATGCGGCAGTTAATGGTAATTTAGCTAGCTTTTTCTGGACTGTGGCCGAGTGTTCTAGTTGGTGAATAAACCACAAGGCTGAGCGTCTAGGACAATCTAAGTCTGACTCTGAATCATAAAGAATCCGATACATTGCACGAACGATACGCCAATCCCTTGCCTGCCAGTCGACTCTGTTATTTTTATACTGAATTGGCCGTTGATAATGGCTATTAGTCTTAAGTAACCATTTATTATGATATCGATACAGCCAAGTGTAGATAGCGCCGCCACCGTTTATTCTGGCCAATTTGGTACCATAACGTTTGACCAGGTTTAACCATTTAGATTTGTTAATATGAACGACTGAATCATCCAAAGGACTCATGTAGATATGTGTACTATTTGATATCTCCTCAGTCGAAGACACTTGCTTCAAAAGTGATACTATCGACCAAGCCCCCTCATAAATGGCATCAAGCAGTACAATGTGCTCAAGAAATGAAAATGACTTTCTGTGCTTACGGACAATTGAATGTAACCAGCTCGATTGCTTGTCTAAGGGCCACAGACGCTCCTTTTTCAGCCAGTTTACCGACCACTTTGATAGCACCTGCTCCATAACTTCATCAAAGCAAATGTATTGCCCTTTGCCATAACCTTTTTCATGTAAAACATTTTGATAAAAGTTGGACCATTGATTAATTGATGGACTCGTCGTTGGTGCTAAGTTAAGAAGCACCGAAACATGTCTCTCTATTCGTGTTTGTTCCTCAATGTGGACACAGTTCGCCTCGCTAAGACTTAATTCATCTTGAGCTCTTAGCGTTTGAAACGCATGCCTGTGTATCTTTTGAACTCGCGTCTTAACGTTCGATAACGGGCTATGATGTTTAATACAAACATGGATGCTTGGTATCTGATGGATACGAAGCCAATATGCTTCTCCATGCTCATCAATTTGTTCTTTTGCACAATAAGGACAATAACGCAGGAACTCGGGTTTATTTAATCTGGATGCGGCGCATCCAACAGTGAAATGAACATTGCCATCACATTTTCGTTCCATCCACGTTAAGCACTTTAATCGTCTATCTTCTTCAATAAATGGCGCATAAAGTGGTAGCAAGGTATGCCGATATGCCAAATCAGTTGGGGTTATAGGCTGGTATTCTAATTGATTCGAGAACAGCCCTAGCTGGGATGGAAGGTCTGGGGTGGCAATAATATTACGATTCTTCAGTAAATATTCATTAGCGAACTTGGGCCCGTGAATCCCTAAACGTCGCTGTGCACGAGCAATAACGCTACAGACTAATTCGTCAGGCAGAGGATAAGGAATGTTTAACATATTAACCCTCTGCCATAATAAGTTACTCTAAGAACTGTTGTTCGCGCATCATATCCATACACCATGTGGATTGAAGCAATTCATCTAACTCTTCGTTCTCTTCTTGAGTCAACTCTTTACGCCGATTTGCGTTTCGCCCGGTATTTTTGGCTGGTTTGCTGACCATGCTAAAAATCCACTCTTTAGCAGCAGTTACCATATCCGAAACCACCATATCAGGGTGCTCAAGGAAAATTGCTAACACTGCTTTGCGAGCCAAATTCTTACCGATAGAGCTTTGAGTTAGCATGTTAAATAGTAACGCTTTATGATCAGCCCTCGGTTCACTGAAATAAGATAAATTGCGCTTCCTTGCTTTCGTTTTACGAACCCCAATCAGCAACTCTTCCATGCCAGGCATCATTAAGTCGTCATATCTGGACATCAACTCTATGTCGTTACTGTGAATTGCTGTCGTCAGGGGTTTTAGGTGCTTAACCAATTTATCAGCAACCACATCAAACATTTTCAGTGTTGTTTCATCCCTTTTTGCATACATCGCAGTCACAAGTGTTTCAGTGAATATGCGGGAGGCAAGCCCCATAAGCCCCCCACTTAGGTCAAGTAACTTCAGACTTTTCTCTTCTGAAAATGATTCTTTGTCGCTAAGAAGCTGGGCCTTCCAAAGAGCTCTTGTAAAGTTATGCCAATTCTCAAGCGACGTGGCCTTCAGTTGGCGCTGCTCATTCCACTCTAGCTTTAAAGGGTTCCACGAATACACGTCGAAATTAACACTGTGACCAATCTGGTCATTGCTTGATTGAAGGTGCTCAAGAGCCGATGCTCTACCAGCAAGTACCAACGGAATCTTGCAATCATTTAAAAGCTCAGTGATTGCCGGCATCACCTTGTTAATAAACTGGCGTTTATCTATGCAGTTAATTCCATCAATGACCAGCATCCCCAAGAGATTAACTTTCATAAGAGCTCTTACATGATCTTTGAGCTTTCTCTCTCCTAGCAAGATCAAAGACTTCTCCAGTTGTTGGCTTTGAAGCACTGTCGCAAATTGACGAATTAATGCTTGGTATAAGTTCTGGGGCGAATAACATGATGTCGCGTCAAGCCTAATGTAACAAACCTGAGTACTCTGGTGTTCTATGTGGTCAATCCTTTGTGGGATTGCATTCAGAGCCCTTTCTAACGTGCATGTAACACCATTTTGGGGATGAGATAGTACCAATAAGTTTGTAATTGAGTTTCTAAGGCTGCCTTCGTGACCAGAAAAGTATTTCATTGACTTTGTGCAATAACCCCTAGCAATCATATCCATCAGACGACGCGTTAACTCAACGAATTGAGTTGTAGGATGATAGAAGTCGGCTAAAATCAAGCGAATGAAATGCTCTCGATTTTGCAAGTCCATACGGGCCAAAGACTCAGTATCAGGGAGGCGGCGGATACGAGACTTCAAAGAATCCAATATCTCTTCCACTGTAAGTGTGGGAAGCTCTTGGATAAGTGGGTTAGTTTCAATATCAATATAAGGGCTTGGTAGCTCTACCGGTGTATTACCAAACAGATTACCTTGCTCAGTATTGTGAAAGATTTCATTCATAGCAGCTCCTTTGCTGAAGTTGTTCCAAAATATCAGGATCTTCAAAGTCATCCGTTGACTCTGAATGTGCGTATGGTTCGGTGTAAGTACCTCCTTGTTCGTCTAATGGCGTTATCCATGGATTCTTAGCCCGTTCAGCACGCAATGCTTCATCCCGGTTATCCTCAATACCACGTTTACGCTCGGTTTTTGACATACCGATAGGGGCTGAGCTTTTCTTAGCATTTCGTTGCGTTTTATTCGTTTCATCAAACAGGCGCTGAAGCTTGCTAAGCGATTCATCCTCGGCCTCCTTAGTATCTTCATCGGTTTTGGAGCGAACAGACTTACGAAGTTTTATCTCATGCAACGACTGCCCTCTCCAAGATTCAGACTGCCTTGATAATTCAGCGACTAAAGGCTTGTCGTTATGCTCAGAAATGACGATATAGATTCGATCCATACAGCGCGGGTCGTAAGCGACAGTGAGCTTATTGGGGCGCTTGCTGGCCCCGATCCCCTTACGGTGGAACCAACCTAATTCTTCGAATGTTCTACAACGATAAAAAAGGCCATAAATATTCAAACCATAATTGGATAGAGTAGCTTCTTTTTTAGGTAGCAAAGCCACCTTCAGAGCAACTTCATCAATTTGCTGCATATACCCAGTACAGTTTTCTTGGCCCCATTGCCAAATATTCAACGGTTTAAGTGGAACCTCATCAGGATATGTCGCAGGTAAATCTGTGCGCTTTAAATTTTCAAACTGATTATGATGAACAATAAGGGCGATTAGAATACGTTCAAAGGCATCCAAACTCATGTTAGCGTTGTCAACGTAATCAGGATCACCTCGTTTTTTAACGTTGCTACCAATTACAACCCCATCAACTTGGTCTTTAAAACCTCCCTGTACAATGCCAAAACGCCGCTCACCAATAGATCTGAAAACCGCTTTGTAAGGGCCGGGAGTTTCAAGCGACATTCCATGCTGTTTTTGTAAATATTCCGTTTGATCAGCCATCAATTCCCCCCGATCGGCAGCAATCGCCTCACAAAGCCCGATCGTTGGCCAGATACTAGCTGTTACCCAATCTAAACCTAACTCATGGGCTCGCTTAATTTTGCTATCACTCATCGCCGATATGAGCGCCTGCATAGCAGCATGATAACTAGGTGCTTCAAAGCCGATGTAATAGCCAGCGATCATGCGAGAATAGGTGCATACAACCAAGTACAGCGTAGGACGACCCAAAACACGCGAAGGGTCATAATCAGAAGTCAAATAAATATCAACGATGGTTGCATCAAATTCATATCGAGAGCCTGGCCCATTCACATTTGCTATGGCTGTTGATGTGATTGGCTGCGCATCATTATTCTGGACTTTTTTAGGAAGTCGGCTGAGCTGTGAATTCGTATCAGAATTATGCTTTCTAATGTAATTACGAAACTGCGCCTCACTGGGGATACGGCTGCCAGGAAAACAATGAGGTGGGTCAAACAGTATAGTCCGTAAATGCTTGTATACCTGAGGAATTGTCTTCGAATTATCTAAATAATGAGCCTTGATAACAGACCTAACGATTTCCTCTACTTCATCTTGAATGATTGCTTTAGAATGTCGAATCCCTTTGCCAGGGCGGCCAGTCTTGTCTTTGTATCTTCGCTCTGCAACACCGCAAGCTTCGTAGTCGCCTAATAAGGCGTTCTTAACACAGCCTCGCTCAAAATAACGTCGAAACCACTTGTAGATAAACTTTTCACCTCGACCAAACTCCTCCTTAGCTTCTGCAACTAATTTTCCTCTGATATCAGAGTCATAAAAACAGTCGTGCTGAACGAGTGCTCGAATAACCTTAAATCTCCCATCCCGTTTTATTTCGGCCTTACTTCCAGGTTCTACAGGTTTTAATGCGAGTTGAGCAAACGGATCATCAACTTGGGTGATAATCTCTTCGTTCAACAAATCAATAAAAGTGTCTTTACAATACAAGTAAGGCAACGACTTTTCAGGGTCATCAATATTAAATAGCACTAGACGGGCAGAAAGAACGGATACTACCCGCTGGCGAGCACCTTCGACTTGATACACTGTATTTTTTCGTAAAATCATGCTGCAACCTTGAGATCAAGAATACGAGCATCTAGAAAAATGTCATTGCCACGCAAGTAAGCAAGTTCCTTACGTAAATCAAAGCGCAGATACTGTTTAGCAATGAGCTCTCGAATTTCCGTGAAACATGTGGCTGGGGCACTATAGTGAGGATCGTTTTCAGCTAGTTGGCTGTTCAAGCGAGTTGCTATATGTCCAAGTAAATCATTTGGGTAGCGCTTAAACGCTTCTGCGTAGTAATTCGCAAGGGTTAAGAGCCTTTCATGAGGAGTTGTCCGCCAGAGTGGAGTCAACATCCAGTTTAGATTCTTTCTCACATCTCTTGGAAACATTTGGTCATGGAAAATATAAAACGGGACGTTTTTCGAATCCCAATACGCTTTCTCGATAATTAATTTTCGCCTAGTGGCTTCATGCTGCTTGGCCTTCTCGAATGGCTTTGCCTGAATAACGATACGAGGGACATGCCAACCAGCAAAGTCAACGAGTAAATCACTGGTCATCACCATATCACCATCTTGCGATAACGGATGTGGAAAATTTTTTTGATTGGCAATAGCGCGTGTTTGCTCTGGATCTAATGGAAATTGCTCGCGCATATCAGTTACGCAAGGATGATGTTCACCCATAAGAGCAGGAAAAAATTCATTATTTGAAAAGAGTTCTAGAACACGCCCCGCTTTTAAGCTGGGCATACGCACAGATAAGCCGTGTGATGGCACTTCACGCACATTCAACCATGGCTTGTAATCTTCATTACGGCCTTGCCCACGACCTTCTTTAATCCATTTTTGGTACTTCCTTGTATTTTGAACATAGTTCGCCATCCGCTTTACCTCCAAATTGAAACGGAAACTGTAAAACCAGACTCAATCCGTGAGTCATTAGCAGTTTGTACTTGATCAAATTATAGCAAAACAAGGATCTAAATGGATCGATGAAAAGTCGTTAAATTATTGAATCAAAACAAAATAATACTTTTTTTATTAAAAACTCAGCATGTTAGACGATTAAAAAAATTTCAATTCATTATGAAATAACAACATTTATGTTGTTGAGATGCCAAGAGTTTACATATTCACGATCATATAATAACCGCTTGTGAGATCCTCTAACGATAGTCTTTGCATATCATTGCTAAATTAGCTAATTTAGCTAAACGGTTAAAATCTAATCCTTACTAATGTCTAATAAAGCGATTTTTGAGCAAATAAAACTAGCTTTGTCTAATGCACCTCGTAATCAGTATACGGCTGAGTTACACCTGCAAATGATCAAGTTTGCTGATGAGTTAAAGCACATTACGGCTAAAGAGTTTTGTGAAGAACTGGGGTTAAAGCAAAGCCTGGGCACAGAATTCAGTAAAATGCGAAATTTAACCACAAGACTTAAGGCCGCAGGCCTTGATACCAGGCTTATTTAGGGATGAGAAATTCAGGGAGCGATAATGAGTGATAGCCCTCCAAAAAATGCAGCTTTAACAACTGCCTTAGCCTTTCATTACCAAGTACTGATTGGCTTAGATAAGTGCTTTGCTTTGGAAGAAGGCCAATCCGTATGGTTCGAAAAAGACGGTGATGTAAGCCTAATGTCGCCAGATGTTTTAACTTCAACCCAAACGGAAGTGAAAGACTATTCTGCGCCACTTACGGACCATCATGAAAACCTCTGGAAAACACTCAAAAATTGGTTAGCACCAGAGTTTTGTCATGCTCAATATGGAGCTTTGGTGTTACATACCACCCAGGCTTTTGGCACTACTACACGTTTACACAACTGGAACACACAAACTGTCGAGCAACGTTTAGCTGTACTAACAAGCATATTCGCCGAACGCACTGATGAGCAACTTAACACTAAAAGGCCATCTGAAATAATCAAGATGCAAAAATCTGTGATGGATACCGATGATGATTTGTTAAAAAATGTACTAAGTAAAGTAACTTTATTTACCGAGGCTGATAACGCACAAAATTTAGAAAAGAATATTACAGCTAAACCTGTTGGCATTCCCAAGAATAACTTAAGTAGTTACCTTCAGGGCTTAGTTGGCTTTGTATATGCGCAGGCTACGCAGCAATCATGGTGCATTACTCAACAGGATTTCGCAGCGAAATGTGAAGAATTAACAGCTCTTCTTTGTAAGAAGGAATTCACTTTTCCGTTATTTTCAGGGTATGAAGCATCAGATATCGAAATTGAACATCATCAAGAACGGCTGTTTGTCCAAAAAATAACTGAAATAGAACATCATGAAGTGATCCCTGATGCCGTAGGTAACTGGCTGGAACTGCAAAACTCCCTTCTAGAACAGTTAGATGAATATCCATTATATAGAGATAAAACGGTAACCTATCAGAACCAATTGGTAAAAAAATATAAGCTGGCACATTCAAGTGCTCAACTTGAAGCAACTGATGAAATTAAAAGTTCAAAGTTGCTGTACAACAAGATCATGCAAGAACAGCCACTAAATATGGGCAACGATCTTCCGCCGATTGAGTATAAAAATGGCCTACTGCATGATGCTATGGATGATGATGAGAGAGACTTGAAATGGAAGGTTGAGCCATGAGTAGCATTGTCGATGCCTTATACGAATTAAAGTACAACCCATTTGATTATGGTCCATTTGTGGCCTCGTTTTATAAACATTTGGATGAGTCAGAAAATAATTTATTGCTTGCTCAGTTAGTGATCCCGTTGTGTAGTCATCCTGTTTTTAGTAAGAAAATTTCTGGGGCCGTATTTGGCAATAAAAAACGAAGTTCAATTTGGTCTGTGTTTGATGATCGGAAAAAACTTTATGACCTTCAAGAACGAATTGATGGGTTTCAAAACTTAACAGAGCAATGCATTCAATATTGCTTAATAAACGACTGGCTATCTGTCGATGAAAATAATTTGTCTTTAAGTAAAAGTGACAGTTCTAATTCAGTATTTACCCAACAAAAATGTGCAGAAAAACTAGGTCAATTATTTAGCGGTCACTCAGTGGTCGAAATTTATGCGTTTTTAGGAGTGAAACCGCGATGAAAACCCTTATTCATGAAATTGGTGTAATTGATAAACAAGGAGTCAAACATCCTGTTAATTTTCAAGCAGGGCTAAATGTTGTAACCGGAAAGTCATCAACCGGTAAAAGTGCCTTGATTGAAATATTTGATTATTGCTTTGGTAGCGATGAGAACACCATTCCCAAAGGGGTGATTACAAATAGTGCTTCGATTTACTATGTTGCGCTTGCTGTAAACGCACAAAATATATTGATTGCGCGCGATCCTGATATTGCTTCAAGAGCGTTTTTTCGTCGTATTGACACTTTCGATACCGCCGAGGTTGATCGGGAATACTTTAATGGCAGTTATTTCCGACCACTGCCTGAGTTTAAAAAGCATTTAAGAGACTTTTTCGTAGACATCGATGATGTTGATGAATCTCTGGTTGCAAAAGCTTACAGGGGAGGACGTAAAGCGCCTACACCATCGATACGAAGTTTCTCTTCGTTCATGTTGCAACATCAAAACTTGGTTGCCAATAAACATGCGCTATTTTATCGATTCGACGAAAAGGAAAAGCGCGATCAGGCTATTGAGCATACTAAGATATTTTTAGGGCTAGTAGACCAGAAGTTCTTTCATCTATCACAAGAGAAAGAGCGCTTAACCGCAGAAGTTAGGCGTTTAGAGCGAAGCAAAGAAACAAGCAAACGCGCAGTAGACAGCTACAAACAAAAAGTAGGCCCAGAGTTGAGTCAACTGTATGCTCTGATGGGATTTGAAGAAGAACCGCTTTCATTGGAAAAAGTACTTCGCCACCCGCAAAATGCGAAAGATGAACTTGATGAAATAATAGTGCCTGAAAAGATCAAGCACAATTCCGATGCTATTACTCGACGGTATAATCAATTAAAACTAGAGCGCACCCAGAAGACGTCTCAGTTAAGAAGATTACAACGTCAAACAGCTTCAATTAACAAACATATAGGAGAAGAAGAACGTTTCTCTAATAACGTAAAGCAGTTTAGTACACCGACACACGTTCATATTTCAGCTGCTGTGTGTCCATTTTGCAAAACTGAAAAAGACACGCTACAACAAAGTGCAGAAAAGCTACAGCAAGCTATCACAAAAGTGTCTGGCAACCTTGCTCAAGCTCGTCCTATGAAAGCAAAGTTCGAGTCATCACTAGTGACTATTCAGCGTGATACCGAGCATTTAAACAACGAATTGATGGGCTTAAGTAAACAAATTGAAGATATTGAAGCCACAGAAGAAAAAATAGCTAAAAACAAAAGCCTTTATGAAAATATCATTATGCATAAAGCGAAACTTTTCGCTCTTTTAGACTCGTTAAACATGGCTGACGATTCTGATGTAGACAAGAGCTTGAAAGAACTACAAAAGCAATTAAAGAAAATCAACGGAAGTCTAAAAGAATATGATGTAGAAAAGGGATTAAAAAATGCTTCCATAAAGGTAAACAAATATATGACTGATATTGGCAGTCATTTTGAGTTTGAGACAAGCTATAAGCCAATTAACCTCCATTTCTCATTTGAGACTTTTGACCTTTATCATTTAACGCCTGAAGGTGAAAAGATTTACCTGCGCTCAATGGGCAGTGGTGCAAACTGGCTTTACTGCCATGTAACGTTATTTTTAGCATTACATAAATATTTTGCTGAATTAGGAAGCAAGTGTGCGATACCTTCTTTATTATTCCTAGATCAGCCAACCCAAGTTTACTTTCCTAATTTCACACGTGATAACGCTGATACCTTTGATGAGCAAAAAAGCACGGAAGCCAAGCAAAGAACAGAGAAGGAGCGTCCCGTTGATGAAGATATTAAAGCGGTTGAGAACCTTTTTAGTCAGCTATCTATCTATTGTAATGAACTTGAATCAAGCAATGGCTTTAGCCCACAAATCATTGTTACCGATCATGCGGACAATTTAGAGCTATCAAATGGGGTTAAATTTGAGTCCTTAGTCAACGGAAACCGTTGGCGTAAAAGAGGCTTAATAGACCCTGTCAGTTAACAGTTTCATTACTTTAGATCGGAAATATAGTTCATATGCATGATAAAAAAAGTGAATACTCGTTCGATGTTCTTGATGAAGCTCAGCTAACTCGAATAGAGGCTGTACATAGAGGTTTCTTGTATCAACATTTATATACTGTTGGTTGTTTATTATTAGCTCAAGAAGCAAACATAGAGTCAACAATAGTTGAATTAGATGAAGACATAGAGCTTTTTAGTAAAAAAAAACGAATATACATACAAGTAAAAACTCGTTCTAAACCGATAATTCCTAGCGATGTCAAAGGGGCTATAGAACGCTTTGACATACTACGTAAGGAGCACACTGATGGAAATAGAAAAGGAGAAGCTTTATTTGTATTGATAGCTAATCAAGAGCCTAGTCCGCAACTCCAGAAAAACATCAATAACAAACTATTTCCTGGTGATATTAAATTTATCTCACCAAAAGCGCCTTCTGGTTGCGATCCTGCTCTTCCACCAGCATGGGAGTCACTCTCTGAAGCTGCAAAGTGGTGCACTACGCAAGCCCAAAAATTGAAGTTTTCATTGTTGTCACCTGACTCACTTATCTGGAAATTGGCGGGACTTGTGCAGCTAGCAGCCACAGGCGATTCGCAGGACATGTCACATGTATTTCAAACTAGGAACTTACCTAAGTTATTTGAGCAATTACTGATTCAATTACAAGACTTCCCTGAGCCGCCAGAAAATTACGTGGCTCAAATGTGTGAGCCAACTCTCATATCCAATGAACGAATACGTATTATTTGTGGTTTATCCGGTTCCGGAAAAACTGCGTGGGCAGCACAAGCAGCTCTCCATAGCTCACAGCTTTGTGCTTACTATGACACTGGCGATATACCTGCACCTGCACTCGCGAGCACTTTAGTACGTGAACTTGCTGCTAAATTCGCAGGCTCAGACAATGATGGGTTTAGAAAAATATTTCTTCCCGGTGTGAGTGGCTACGATGCTTTAAGAACCTTTGACACATATATTACACAGCAAGGGATCAATATCCTTCTCGTTTTAGATAACTCACACCGTATCCCTGCTGAAACTATCAGAAATTTATTAAACTCAACTAAGTCGATTCACTTTGTACTCCTGTGTCAGCCAAATGAGAGCGTTAGAGAATTAGAATCTCTCTTAGGTATACATCGAGAAACACTTAAGGGCTGGGATATTGATTCTATTGCAGCTGTAGTTAATGTACTGGGAGGATACGGTACTCCTCAAGGTTTTGAAAATTTAAAAAACTATACTGGAGGCCTGCCACTTTATGTTCAAAGCGCTGCAAATTTAGCTACTAAAGAATACGGAAACAATATTGATGAGCTGTGTGCTGACTTAACAAATCAAAAATGCAGTACAGAAACTGCACAAGAAATTATTCTCTCACGGATTTATCAAGGCTTAGATAAAGTTATTCAAGATTCATTTGCAATATTTAGCTTGGCTGACGTCGGATTAAGCCAGGATGAAATAGCTACATTACTAAGTCAGTCACTAAATATATCAACAAATAAAGCTGTTATATATCTTAGGAAAATGAGAGCAACAGGAGCAGTTGAGGCATTTGGGAATAAAACGCTGAAAGTACATGACGCTCTTAGAGCTCTGGGATTAATTCATTTAAACCTTTTAGATGAGGAAGTGATACAAACAAGTTTAATCACATTAAAAGATCTTATTATCTCAAGTTTACATAAAGATCGTGACACTTCTAGAATTGCATTGCTGATCCAGATTTTTATTAAACTAAATGACGTTATGGCACTTATCTCAATCTCAGGTGAAGAGTTGTTTTATGAGCTGGGTATCAATACAGATATTATGGCAAGTATAGAATTAGCTCTGAACTCCGATGCTTTGGAGGCAGAACATAAGTTTTGGGCTCTGGATGGATTAGTGTTCTCTGCTTTTAGAGAAGGTCAATTTCAAGACGCTCAACCAAGGCTTGAAGCGATGGAACATCTGATTGCACAAAATGGTTTTAGTTATCGTGAGCAAGTAGCTTTTGGCATGAAAAAAATATTACTTGCAGCCGAAAATAGTAAGGGTCAAGAGGTTGAGCGGCTGAAAGAAGAGTATTCAACGAAACTTCCTGATGCTGAGTACAAACGAATATTTACCTATAACTATGCTATTTCGTTGTGGAAGCTCAAAAAATACAGAAAAGCCAAGCAAATATGTCAACAAGTCGTTGGGGTGTATTATGATATTTTGGGCATTACCCCTAAAGACGTTCTTGGCAAAAATCCAGATGTGTTATGGGAAATTATCAATAGACCTGAAAATGTACAAGATCATATCAAACACTTAGCAGATGTATTGGAGCTTTATGCCCTAATTTTAGATGAGCTTGATGAAAATACCCCATTTACACGTATTCATGCTATGAAATTCTTTAATATGGCAATGTCTCCAGACTCCATGGTTCGAGTCGGACAAGATTTGGCTGATGAATTTGTTGCAATGAATGATTATGAAGGAGCTAAAGAGGTAATTGAGCAACATGTTTTACCTGTTATAAATCAAGCGGGTTTGATAAACAGGATGGTGCAGGTGAGAAGCCAATATGCTGTCATTCTCGCTTATTGCGGATTACATAATGATGCAGCTTCAGAAATTAGAAATCTGAATCCATATATCCAGGGGTTAAGCCGCGAACAGCGCACCGAAATCGAAAACCAGACTGACTTGATTTCACATCTAGCCCAAATCACACAACTGGAAGAAAACAAAAAGTCATTTGGTAAAGTTGGAATAAACGAACAATGCCCTTGCGGCTCTGGCTTAAAGTATAAAAAGTGTCATGGTGTAATTTAATATGAATGTTTATGTGGCCTATTTACAGAATAATAATTTTCGACTCCGCATCTAAAATGCGAGTTCAAGGGAGGGAGATATGGTATTCGATACCACTATTTTTGAACAAAAAGAGTTCAGGGAAGCAATCAACAAACTCGAAGAGCTGCTCTCACACTCAAAAGCGGTTCTGTTTGGTGCGGGGGCGAGTGTTTGCGCTGGGCTTCCATTAACAAACCAGCTAACAGAAAGAGCATTAATAAGTGACAAGCTCTCTGATGATTCAAAGCAGATACTTACTTCTATACAAACTTCTTTTGAAGGTGCCAGCCCAGCATCGCACATTGAAGATTACTTAAGCGAACTCGTCGATTGGCTTGCTATCACGGCTCGTCGGGCAAATCGCAATGTAACCGCTAATAGTGTATTGATTGGCGATACTGAATTCAGCAACGATAAGCTATTGCAAGCGATCAACGAGATAAAAATTGCCATTTTTGAAGTGATTAATGTTGAAGTGGATTCTGCTGTACATGAACGTTTTGTTCAGGCACTGCATCGGCCAATGCGACCAGGGAAGGACAACCAGTCGAGCACCATCGATTATCTGGTTATGAACTATGACACGTTAATTGAAGACTCACTCGCACTAGCGCAATTGAGATATGCCGATGGTTTGGAAGGCGGTGTCTCCGGTTGGTGGAACCCTTCGACATTTGAACAGAACAATCTAGATGCCAGAGTATTTAAGCTTCATGGCTCCATCAATTGGGCTGAACATACTTCTTCATCAACACCATTGCGTATTGCTCCGCATTTGAAGCGTAGCCAAGATCAAGCTGCGAAGATTATGATTTGGCCCGCATCGACTAAATACCGTGAAACACAACTCGATCCCTATGCAAACTTAATGCACAGAGCGAGGGCGGTTTTAAACCCACAAGGTGGTAGCCAACGGGTTTTGTTGATCACCGGGTATAGTTTTGGAGATGCACATATTAACCTTGAAATTGAGCGTGGTTTAAGAGCTTCAAATGGCAATTTAACCGTGATCGCGTTTACCAGTGATGCCGAGCCTAGTGGCGTGCTGAAAGCTTGGTATGAAGACAGCTCAATCAATGAACAAGTACTTATTTTTGCCGATAAAGGTTTTTATCACGCAGATCACAAGGCAACCTCAGAAAATAGCATTGCATGGTGGAAGTTTGAAAACCTAACCCAGATCCTTGAAGGAGGTATTTGATATGGATAACAAATACATAAAACCCATTGAGAATCTCTCTATCGGTAAAATAATTGAGGTAGATGGTTCGCGTATTATCGCAGAGCTCGACCCTACGATTTCAGACTTGTCCCGAGTATATGCTGGTGAAAACTATCCAATTGGGCAGTTTGGCTCAATCATCAAAGTTCATTTTGGCCGCCGCTCTATTTATGGGTTAGTCAGCCGATTACGTATGAAAGCTGACTACCAGGTAGAAAAGGGCTTGCCTGTAGTGTCTTCAGATGAGCGCATAATAGAAGCTGATTTGTTTGGTGAAGGGGAATGGCGTAGAAAGGGAGAAGGTGATTTTTCTCTTGAGTTTGAACGTGGTGTAGCAACTTACCCTCTGCCGCAGCAAACCATTTATCTGACACCAAAATCAGAACTTAGGTATATTTACGGTGACGCCAAAGGTGCCGTTATTCAACTTGGTGAGCATGTTGGTTCAGGTGGTGCACCTTGTTACGCTGAGTTGAATGAGTTACTAGGTAAGCATACTGCCATCCTAGGCTCCACCGGTGCCGGTAAATCAGGCACTGTTGCGGCAGTGATTCATAGTATTCTCGAACGTGGTCAGATCGCCAATCATGAGCACTGGCATCCACAAATTATTATCCTCGACCCACATAATGAATATGGTAAGGCGTTTCCAGCACACCAACGTTTATCGACCGATGAAGGTTCACTAAAACTACCGTATTGGTTACTCGATTTAGAAGAGTCATTGAGCTTGTTTATCGGCAAGACAGAGTTTGCAGCAACATCACAGTCAAATATTGTTAAAAATGCCCTAATAGCGGTTCGTGAGGCAGCAGCTGGACAGCTTGGGCTTGATAATAATCAGCTAACGGTTGACTCGCCGATCCCTTACATTATTGGAAGTGCAGAAGGTTTAGATCATTTCGGATTCAAAGATGGAGCACGCTACGAAGAAGGATTAATCGGTGCCATCAACGCGCAGCGACCAGAAAACAAAGATAAAAAGCAGCATGAGGATTTTAGTCGAGTTATTCGAAAGATAGATTCATTGCTAAAAGATGGTCGACTCAAATTCATGATGGAAAGTTGGGATGGAACTGAAGATCCATTACCAACAATCGTCAATCAATTTTTAACACAGCAAACTACTGTGCAGATTGTTGACTTATCTGGTGTACCTAATGAAGTAGCTGGGGTAGCTAGTGCAGCAATCGCGAGAATAGTGTTTCAACTTAAAGTCTGGCAAACCGAGGCTGAGCGACAAAATAGCCCAGTACTTTTGGTGTGTGAAGAGGCACACCGATACGTGCCGAATCGTGGTGAGGCACAGTATGAAGCAGCGCAGTCTGCAATTCGTCGAATTGCAAAGGAAGGCCGTAAGTATGGCGTTGGCCTGTTATTAGTTTCGCAAAGACCGAGTGAAGTTGAAGCAACAGTGTTGTCGCAATGCAATTCATGGATTGTACTGCGAATAACCAATGATGCCGACCGCGAGCATGTTCGTAGTGTATTACCAGATTCGATGTCTGGCTTAACTAAAATGCTTTCGGGCTTAAGGCGTCAGGAAGCTATCTTTGTTGGTCAAGCAGCAACATTACCTACCAGAGTGATGATTCGCAGCTTATCAGATGACCAATTACCTCGCTCAAACGATGTTGATTTCGATAAAGGTTGGCAGCAACAGGCTATGACAATCGAGCAAATAGGTGATGTAGTTACAAAGTGGCGTTATCAGAATAAATAGATTTGATTGTTAAAAAGCAGGCCTGCAATTTAAAGCCTGCTTTTTATTAAAGTCTACTTTCCAACTTTGTTTGTCACTTTCCATCCTTGTTTATAACTTTCCAACTTAGTTTGGATGTGACACTTAATAAAAATAAAACTCTTAACTTACTCAACCGTTACCGATTTTGCTAGGTTTCGAGGTTGGTCTACGTCGGTGCCTTTAATAACCGCAACATAGTATGAAAGCAGCTGTAACGGAATTGTATATACAACTGGAGCAATCACGTCATCTACATGGTTTACGTTGATTACACGCATTGTTTCGTCAGATTCAAACGCTGAGTCTTTGTCTGCGAATACATAGATAATACCGCCACGGGCACGTACTTCTTCTACGTTTGATTTAAGCTTTTCAAGTAGTTCATTGTTTGGCGCCACAACAATGATTGGCATGTCAGCATCAATCAACGCAAGAGGACCATGCTTAAGCTCACCTGCTGCGTATGCTTCAGCATGAATGTATGAAATCTCTTTCAGCTTAAGCGCACCTTCCATCGCGATTGGGTATTGTGAACCACGACCTAAGAATAGTGAATGGTGCTTATCAGCAAACTCTTCAGCTAAATCTTCAATACCTTCTGCAAGTAGTAGTGCTTCTTCTAACTTGTTAGGAAGTGTTTTAATTGCATTTACAATCGCACCTTGCTCTAGGCCTTTTTCTTGGGCAATCGAAGCCGTTAGCATTAATAAGCCAACAAGTTGTGTGGTGAAGGCTTTCGTTGATGCAACACCAATTTCAGCACCGGCTTTAGTCATAAAGGCTAAATCTGATTCACGTACTAATGATGAACCTGGTACGTTACAAATGGTCATTGATGCCATGTAACCTTGCTGTTTTGCAAGACGCAGTGCAGCAAGCGTATCAGCTGTTTCACCAGACTGTGAAATGGTCACAAGTAAACTGTTTTCATGTACAAATGATTCGCGGTAACGGAACTCAGAAGCAATCTCAACGTTACAGCTCACGCCTGCGAACTGTTCAAGCCAGTAACGAGCAACCATACCTGAGTGGTATGAAGTACCACAGGCAATAATTTGCACGTGTTTTACGTCTTTAAAGATTTGCTGAGCACTTTCGCCAAAGGCATCAATCGCTACAGTGTCATTAACTAAACGGCCATCAAGGGTGTTACGTACAGCAAGCGGCTGCTCGTAAATTTCTTTCAGCATGTAGTGACGATATTCGCCTTTACCTGATGCATCTTGCGTAATGTTTGATTCAATCACTTCGCGCTCAACTGCATCACCATTTGCATCAAAGATTTCAACACTGTCACGGGTAATACGAGCCACATCACCTTCTTCAAGGTAAATAAAGGTACGAGTAACAGGTAATAAAGCTAACTGGTCAGAGGCAATAAAGTTTTCGCCAAGACCTAAACCAATCACCAGTGGGCTACCTGAACGCGCTACGATGATTTCGTTATCGTTCGCTTTATCAAAAACAACCGTACCAAATGCACCTTCAAACTGCTTAACTGCAGCTTGTACTGCTGCTAAAAGCGTATCGTGCTGTTGGCGAAGTTGATGAATAAGGTGCACCATAACTTCAGTGTCTGTTTCTGATAAAAACTCATAACCGTCGCCTTTAAGCGCATCGCGTAGGCTGGCATGATTTTCGATAATACCGTTATGAACAAGAGCAATTTCGCTATTCGAAACATGTGGATGAGCATTCGCTTCAGTTACGCCACCATGGGTAGCCCAGCGCGTATGTGCGATACCGGTAGTGCCTTTAACAGCGGCTTCATTCAGTGCCGCTTCAAGGTTAGCAACCTTACCTACTGCTTTTACAGTGTTAAGCTCAGTACCTTTAAGTAAAGCCACACCTGCCGAGTCATAGCCACGGTATTCAAGGCGCTTTAGGCCTTCAACAAGAATTTTATTTACTGGGCGTTCTGCAACAGCCCCTACGATTCCACACATAATCTCTCCTTTTGCACATGCCAAAGTGTTTTACTTTGGGCGAGATGTGTTGTCATAAAATGATGCGTAATAAGGTGTTGTCGGTCTTATTACGGGTTATTCAATTTCTGCACAGATCAGCTGTACACCACATGCTGTTATCGCCTCGCGCTTATCTGCGCTTAGATTGTTGTCTGTAATAACAGTGGTAACACGCTGCCAAGGCAGTTCTAAATTCGGTATTCTTCGGCCAATTTTTTCTGACTCTACCAGCACCACTACTTCACGGGCTGCTTCAGCCATCACTTGGCTAAGCCCCACTAACTCATTGAAGGTTGTAGTACCTCTATCAATATCAATGCCATCGGCACCAATAAAAAGTTGGTCAAAGTCGTAAGAGCGTAGAACATTCTCTGCAACTTGGCCCTGAAACGATTCTGAATGTGGATCCCAAGTTCCGCCGGTCATCAAAAGTGTTGGCTCATTTTCTAATGAAAGCAGTCGGTTAGCGACATTTATAGCATTTGTCATCACCACTAAACCGCGTTTACTAGCAAGCTCAGGGATCATCGCTGCTGTAGTGCGACCGCTATCAATGATGATGCGGTTATGATCTTTAATAAGCTTTGCAGCCGCCTGTGCGATTGCCATTTTGCGAAGCGAGTCGCTTTTCTCGTTGCTATTTGCAACGATTTCTTGCGGCAGTGCAATAGCGCCACCGTAACGGCGTAGTAATAAGCCACTTTTTTCAAGGGCTGTCAGATCTTTACGTATCGTCACTTCAGAAGTTTGAAACTGCTCTGCTAACGCTTCAACAGCAACTTCACCAAGTTCATTCACTTGGCTTAAGATAGTATGGCGACGTTGTTGAGTGTTTCGTTTTGTCATAAAGTGAATTACATAAGTTTCGTTTCGAAAGTTTTGAGATTTTAAACGAAACAATATAAATGGCAAGTGAATGATCGTTAACCTACACAGCTTTATTTTGATCTTCATCACCAACACGCTAAGCTATTAGCAAATATAACCATGAAAATGCCCCATGAAAGAGTTTAATAGCCTCGACAAGTCCTTACTCGAACAACGAAAAAATGCCCATGAAATTTGCCGTTTATTTGCAAAAAGCCCGAGTAAAGGCAATTTAAAACGACTAAAAGGCATGTTCGCTCACTGTGGAGAGCAGGTTGTTATAGAAGCGGGTTTTCATTGTGATTACGGTAGTGGTATTAAAATAGGTGATCGAACCTTCATAAATATTAACTGTACTATGCTCGATGCACCGCTAACTGATACGCAAATTACGATAGGTGATGACTGCTTAATAGGCCCTAATGTGCAAATACTCGCGGTATCGCATGCAGTAAACCCAACCGAGCGTTTAGCAAAAGCTAATTTTGCAGCGCCGATTAGCATTGGCAACAATGTATGGATTGGTGCAGGTGCTATTATACTTGCAGGTATTAAAGTTGCTGATAATGCCGTGATTGGCGCAGGGGCAATAGTTACCAAAGATGTCGCAGCAAATACTTTAGTAGCGGGTAACCCTGCGGTGAAGGTCAAAGACCTTTAAACCTATATTTACGCGCTAAAGCACGTCCTACGTAGGTCGTCATTTATAGCGACTCATTTAAAAAATAAAAAGCCCAGCTGTATTGCTGGGCTTATAGTTGGGAGTTAGTTAACTGTTATTCATATCGTAAGATAAGCGATGGTCTGGTGCTTGCGGCCTTAAAGGCTAAACTTGCAACGGTAACCCAGGTAATAGTGGCTACAGCAACGGCGGCAACTAAATACACCCATACAGCTTGTTCAATGCGGTCATTAAAGTTTGCTAACCAATCACCAACTAACAAGTAAGTCACTGGATACGCAATAGCAATACTTACCGCCACCAGCACTAAGAACTCTTTAGCAATGATATTTACGATACTGATGCGTGATGCACCTAGCACTTTTCGAACGGCCACTTCTTTTTGACGACGCACTGTTGCAAACGAAGCCAAACCAAAGGTACCTAAACAAGTTAAGAACACAGCAAGACCGGTAAAAATTAAAACGACATTCGAAATTCGCTCATCACCTTTTAACAGAGTTTTGTAGTTGTCTGCGAGTAAGTTGATTTTTGGCTCATAGATATTGGCTGAGCTTGCTAATACTTCAGCGATCTGAGCTTTAATATAAGGCAAGTTTTGCTGATCAATCGTTAAAATTAGTTCTGATACTGGTGATAAAAAGTTAAAGCCACATAAGAACATAATATTTGAGTTGGCATCTTTAGCATTACCTACTTTTACATCTTCAACCACACCTACAACACGCATATCTATGCCGCGACCTGAGTCTTTAATAACCTTACCGATAATGTCACTCATATTAGTGTAACCCGCTTGCCTTGCGACAGATTCAGTCACAATGGTACCCGTACTTGTTACTCCATTTTCACGGCTTGCCCAGTCACCGGCAAACTCACGGCTAAAGTCACGACCAGCAACCAGTTTTAATCCTAGTGTTTTTACAACATCGTAGCTTGCGCCAACAACAGGCGTTAAGCTGCCAGATGCTTCACCATTTGGCCACGTTGGCATAAGTGTATTATTGATTGAAACAGTTAAACGGGTATCAATAACTGTTGTTTGCTGTACGCCTTGAATTGCACTAATACGGTTAACTAAGGCATTTTTTTCTTTTGTGAATACTTCACCTACAGGTAGCTCTGAAATAACCAATCTTTGTGTCGTTTCATAGCCTAAAGGTAAGCTTTGTAAGTAAGTTAATTGCTTTAACAAAGTAATAGAGGCAATGATTAAACCTATTGCTAGTGAAGCCTGTAAGGTTAGTAAGCTCTTACGAACCCATATTGCAGTATTACCTCGTTGTAAGTCTCCACTTAAAACGCGTTTTGCACTGAATGACGAAATAAAGAATGCAGGATAAAGCCCAGCTAATATGCCCACAGCAATTGCGACCACAATAATTGCAATGCCAAATTCAGAGGCATAATTCACGACCAATTCGCGGTCTACTAGTTGATTAAAGCTTGGTAAAAGTAGCTCCACTAAAGCACAAGCAATCACCATTGAAAGCATTGATACCAACACAGATTCAGATAAAAACTGCGTTACTAACTGGCCTTTACTTGCGCCAAGCGCTTTACGCACACCCACTTCTTTTGCACGTTTCGTCGATTGAGCGACGGTCATATTAATAAAGTTAAAACCTGCAATAAGAATAAGTAACACGCTTAAACCAACACAGATCATGACCACTTGTTTAGCACCACCTGCTTTCATCTCAAACGGTGATTTTGCAGTTAGGTGCAAATCAAGTAATGGATGCAGCTCTAAACTAACTTGCTCCAGCATCGAATTGCTAAAAAAGCGCTCTGTTAAGGTTTTAGCTAATGCATCGGTATCGGTGCCCTCTGCTACACGCATATAAACATAACTACTGTTGATGTCTATTTTGCTTGGATCATGCTTAACATAAACAAGGTTTTTAAAGGCAAAGTGAGTGTTGTCTTTTAAGTCCGCAAACACGGCACGCACCGTGTACTGTCCTTGTTCATGCGTTAGTGTTTCGCCAATCACATCGGTGCGACCAAAAATGCGCAGTGCTTCTGATTCACTTAAAGCGAGGCTGTCTGGTGTACTCATTGCTGTTGTTAAGTCACCCGCCAGCGTTTTCAGAGCAATAAAGTTTTCAATATTTGCTGTAGCACCATATAAGGCATTTAACTTATAGCCTTGGTTGCGGTAACTCACATCCACCATGGCTTCACGGGTCAGCTCGACCATAGTTAATCCGAACACTTCTTCAACTTGGCTGTAATCTTCGGCCTGCTTTGACTGCACATAATTAAAAATAGGCACCACAGCTAAACCAAGTTTTGAGAAGTCCTGGCCAACGCGATAAACACGCTCAGCATGAGGCTGTTGGCTATCGTACGAAAGCTCATTTTTTGCAAATAAAGCAACTAGAATTGCCGCAGCTAAGCCCACACTTAAACCCAGAACATTTAAAATAAAGTGCTGCTTTTGGTTTTTAAACGCACGCAGCGCGGTGATCAAATAACTTAAAATCATGTTATGCCACCTCTGCTGTTTGTTGAACACGGTTAGCTTTATCAACCATCACTTGGCCATCAAGTAAGCGCACTAAACGGTCAGCATAATTGCCTTCTTTTTCTGAGTGAGTAACCACAATTACCGTGGTACCTTCGCGATTTAGCTCACGCAGCATCGCCATGACTTCATCACCATTTTTTGAATCAAGGTTACCCGTAGGCTCATCCGCTAAGATAAGTTTTGGATTAATCACAAGAGCTCGGGCTACCGCTACACGTTGCTGCTGACCGCCCGATAGCTGTTGCGGTAAGTGATCTGCTCTATGGTCGATTGCAACACGTTTTAAAATTTCTTCTACTCGCTGTTTACGTTCACTTTTTGAGATATTTTGATACTGTAATGGCAGCTCAACGTTTTCAAATACTGTTAATTCATCAATTAAATTAAAGCTTTGGAAAACAAAACCAATCGACGCTTTTCTAAGTGCCGCTAATTGTTTTTCACCAAACCCTGCGATGTCTTCGCCTAAAAACTCAAAACTGCCTGCTGATGGCGAATCCAACATACCTAAAATAGAGAGTAATGTTGATTTACCACAGCCAGATGGCCCCATAATGGCAAGAAACTCGCCTTCGTTTACATGTAAGTTAATGTTGTTAAGCGCTGTTGTTTCAACATCTTGAGTACGGAACACGCGTGATAAGTTAGTTAATTTAATCATTGTTTTTATCCTTAAAATTGTAGTTGTTGTGCTTTATCAAAGTTGCTGTAGCTAGAGGTGATCACGCGATCTCCGGCGCTTAGGCCACTTAACACTTCATAATAGTTTTGATTCTTTTTGCCAAGACGAATGTCTTTTCGTACTGCACGATTGCCATCTTTTTCCATGACATAAACCCAGTTACCTCCTGAGCTGGTAAAAAATGCGCCGCGTTCAAGTAATAAGGCAGTGCCTTTGCTATCACCTAGCATCAGCTGCACATCAAGGCTTTGTCCGCGTTTTATGTTGCTCGTACCATTGGGTAAATCGACTTCAACCTGAAACTGTGATTGCTGAACACGACTATCAATTTTGCTAACTGTTGCCGCAATTTCGCCTTGTTCATGCTCAATAAGCACTTGCATACCTGTTTGAACTTGGCTCAGGTAAAACTCATCTAGTCTCACAACTAGCTTGTATTCATTAGGAATATCAATCTGCCCTAGGCGAGCACCACGGCCTTTTGATTCACCAATTTCCACATCAAGTTCACTTAAATAACCATCAGCAGGTGCTGTTACGAGTAGGTTTTCAAGGTTCTTACGTGCAAACTGTAGGTTTTTCTCTAACATGTCGGCACTGTCTTTTAACTGAGCTACCTGAACTTCACGAATACTGTTTTCTTGCTTTTGACGCTCAAGAGTTAGTTCTTTACGCGCTTTGTAATACGCTAAGTCTTCTTGAATTTCAGATAATTGCTCTTGTGCTAACACACCCGTTTTCACTAGCGGCTGAGTTTGTTTTAAGCGGCGCGATAAATGCGTAATTTTAAGATCAATTTCAAGCAAATCACGGCGTAAGTTTAAACGGCTGGTTTCCATATTCATTTGCGTGTTACGTAAAAAGTTAAGCTGCTCAGTCACCTGTGCTTCACGGCTCATTACATCAAGCTGCAAATTGGTATTGCTTAAACGCACAAGTGGTTGGCCTTTTTTAACAAACTCACCCTGCTCAACAAGTCGCTCTTCGACTTGGCCTCCGGCAATGGTGTCTAGGTAAATAGTCGTGCGAGGCATAACCTGACCACGAAGACTTAAAGCATCAACAAATTCACCTTGTTGTACTGTGCTAATCGTTAAGCTTGTCGCGGTTACTTGCTGACTACGACCTGTTTGCTCAGTTTGTGTGAAACCATAAGCTGCTGCCGCAACAGCTAAACATGCTGCTGCAATGATTGATTTCTTAAAAAATGCTTTGTTATTTGAGCGTGTAATTTTCTTATCCATGTTGACGCCTTTAAGTTATCTAGGTGCTAATTACCTATAGATAAAACAACTCTTGTGCCAACTTTTATTTTCATTAAATTACAACAACTTACATTAAAACCAATAAAGATGAATATAATTAAGTGTCCGCTTATAGAACACTTCAAAACCCATATATCGTCCATAAATGGACACTGTTACTATTTTCAATTAGTCTTAGTGTTCCCATAAAGGAATAATAATAAATAGCTATGAAACAAGCAGGATCAATTCTTATCGTCGATGATAACCCCGACGTACTTATCGCCGCACGATTACTTTTAAAGCAGCATTATCAGGTTGTAAAAACCACAGATAACCCCTTTGATATCGAAGCTATCATTAACGCACAGCATGAAGCGGATCAGGCTATAGATGTTGTGTTACTCGATATGAACTTCACGCAAGACTCAATTAGTGGCAAAGAAGGATTCTACTGGCTAAAAAAAATCATGAGCCAAGACGCTAACATTGCGGTACTGCTTATGACGGCCTACAGCGATATTCAGCTAGCGGTCGAAGCAATTAAGGCCGGTGCCTCTGACTTTATTGCCAAGCCTTGGCAAAATGAGCAATTACTCGGTGCTGTAGCGGCGGCATTTTCACACGCTAAAGACAAACAGCAAGTTGGTAAACTTACAAAGCAAAAACAAGCCTTGCAGCAGTCAATCGGCAATCAACCATTTGAGTTTTTAGGCCAAAGTGATGCCATGCAGCAGGTTTTTTCGGTAATCGACAAAGCAGCCAGCACAGATGCAAACATATTGATCAGTGGCGAAAGTGGCACAGGTAAAGAACTCACTGCCCATGCAATCCACAATGCAAGCCAGCGCCAAAACCAGCCTTTCATTAGTCTAGATATGGGCTCACTGGCCGAAAGCCTGTTTGAAAGCGAACTATTTGGCCATAAAAAAGGGGCGTTTACTGGCGCGAAAGAAGATCGCATTGGCCGATTTGAGCTGGCCCATGGTGGTAGTTTATTTTTAGACGAGCTAGGTAATTTACCACTTAACCAACAAGTTAAGCTGCTCGCAGCACTACAAAACAGACAAATAACACCGGTTGGTGGCTCTAAAGTCATCGATATTGATATTCGTTTGATCTGTGCAACGAATGAAAACCTCGAACAAGCAGTTACTGAAGGCAAGTTTAGGCAAGACTTACTGTACCGTGTTAATACCGTAGAGATCCGTTTGCCAGCTCTGCGTGAGCGCAGTGAAGACATTCCATTACTGTGTAACTACTACTTGCAGCACTTTGCACATAAATACAAACGTGAGCTCTCGATTGCGGCATCTGATATGACACGTTTAAGCCAGTATCATTGGCCAGGCAATGTCCGTGAACTTGCCCATGCAATTGAGCGAGCAGTCATCCTCTCAGAAGGCTCAGAGCTCGATATAAGCTCAGTGATAAGCTCACCAAGTGCTGCTGTTAGTACAAGTGAGCTCTCTTCAAGCGCCACTGACTACGACACTTTTGATCTCGAAATCATCGAGCAGAGAACCGTTCGTGCAGCTTTAAAGCATTTTCAAGGGAACGTGAGTCATGCAGCTAAAGCCCTCGGCCTAACACGCGGAGCCATGTATCGTCGTTTAGAAAAATACGGACTTTAATCGATGCGAAATTTTATTAGCTTAGCCTGCCTATTAGCTGCACTAATTGGTTTATCAATAGCTTTGTTTTGGCAAGTAGAGCAAAGCGGGTTTTCTGCAATTTCGGCACTTTTAGTTATTTTAAATTTGGTATGTGCCGCGCAAATTTATAATTTATTTAAACGCCAAACAAGGCGTGCAGATATGGTGTTTCGCGCTTTAGCAAATGGAGACAGCACATTAGGCTTTGGCGACCAACACCCAATGCAGCAGCAATTTGAGCAGGTTAAACAGCAAATTCAGGCTGCGCGTTTTAATGCAGAGCAACAAGCCCAGTTCTTACAAGCGCTATTAATTCATATCGATTTAGCAGTATTAGTATGTGACGAACAAGGCACTATTATTGAAAGCAATCCGGCGGTCAGCCGTTTACTTGGACAAGCTGTAAAGCACATCGATGATTTAGGTGTAATAGCCAACCTAGTCCAAGACGCAAAGCAAAATAGCCGTAATACCGTGCCATGGCAAAATGGTGAGCAGCACGATACGTTATCTGTGCAGATCAGTATTGCCGAAATCCAAGGTAAAGTTCGTAAAGTGATCAGTTTGCAATCGATTCATGATCAGCTGCAATTAAAAGAGCAACAAGCTTATAAGCGCCTTACTAAAGTACTGACTCATGAAATAGCTAATTCGATTACGCCACTTTCTTCTTTAGCACAAACTTGTACGGCACTGCTGCCAACTGAGCTTAGTTTTGATGATCAGGAAGATAAACAAGACTTGCAACTCGCCCTAACAACACTCGCATCACGAACCGAGCATTTAGGGGAATTTATAGCGCAATTTAAAAAGGTTAGTAGCTTACCCGCCCCACACTTACAGCCACATATTCTGGCCGATCTTGCCAAACAAGTTGTCGCTCTGCACTCTCAACAAGCTAAGCAGCTTAATATTACGTTGAATTTGTCGGTGCAAAGCCAACAGTTAGTGATGATAGATAGAGGCCAAGTTGAACAAGTAATAATAAACCTGCTTACCAATGCCCTTGATGTCCTTAAGCAGTTAAATAGTCCAGAGTCAGCAAAGAGCATTGAGGTAAGCATTGCACAAAATGCTAATCAGCAACTGTATTTAGAGGTCAGTGACAATGGTACAGGTATCAGCGATCATGTGATTGAGATGATTTTTGTGCCATTTTTTACTACCAAGCAACAAGGCTCAGGAATAGGCTTAAGTTTATCGCGCCAGATCATGCTCAATCATGGCGGCGATTTGGTTTATATCAAACGCCAGCAAGG
The DNA here is from genome assembly GCF_011319765.1 of Pseudoalteromonas sp. MB47. NCBI lineage: Bacteria > Pseudomonadati > Pseudomonadota > Gammaproteobacteria > Alteromonadales > Pseudoalteromonadaceae > Pseudoalteromonas > Pseudoalteromonas sp. MB47. Next base: position 313,455 of record NZ_VFBD01000029.1, read on the forward strand.
AGCCTGCTTTCGCTGCGTGTTCGGCTAACTTACATAGTTAGAACACTTACTTACAATTTGCTAAGGCGCTGTTTGGTATCATCAACCCATGAACGTTTAATGGACTAACCAATATGCGATACCTTGCCTTAGCACTGTTTTCTTCACTTGCCTTCATTCCTGCTACAAGCTTTGCTGGTATTTATGACAGCCCTAATATGAACCTGTTTGTTAAGTCAGAGCATAATAGTACTGATTCAATCACCTCAGCCGGCATCGAAGTTATGGCTAAAAATAACTACAGTAATTTCGGCGCAGCATTTACAACGGCACTGGGCTCAGCAGAAGTATTTACTAAAAAAGGTGATCGGGAGACATTTCTCACCTTAGATAGCGGCATCAAATTTGGTTATTTCAGCGACTTTTTTGTCTATGGCGAAGTGGGCTTAGATTTAATTGAGCTTGCTGTATACGACGACCGCGATGACCACGACTACAGAGACCGCTATGATGACGACCACAATAATATTGATGGCTATGTTGGTGTGGGCATGGGCGTGGACTCAAAGCCATTCAGAATAGAGATCTATGCCAGAGCCCGAGAAATAGACAGCCGCTATTGGGAAGCACAAAACCATGGTTATGCTGGGTTACAAGTTAGTATTTCGTTTTAATTTCAATTGGGTGAGTAAGTTAGCGAGCTGTTAATCTAATGGTCATTTTTAGCTCACCCTATGTTAAGCTTAGGCGCTTTAGTTTACCCGCACCTAAGTTAACGGAGTATTTTAATACGTGTTTTTAAATCGATTTTTAGGCCTTGTTGTTGTTTCTCTTATTGTAACAGGCTGTCAGACAGCCCCTGAGTCACTTCCCGAAAAGAAGCCTACCATCAAAGCCAATCCAGGTACTGTGGTTGCAGAAGCTAAAACAGCACAAGTAGACGCGGTGACACCGCTCAAACCAAGTGAACTAGATGACGTATGGCAGCGTATTCGTATTCAACTACAGTTTAGCGATTCAAGTCACCCAGATGTGCAAAAGCGCATTGCTTGGTACCTTACTCATCCAAATTACATGGAAGAAATAAGCCGCCGTGCAGCGCCGTATTTGTATCATATCGTCACAGAAGTAGAAAACCGTGACTTACCAATAGAACTCGCTCTAATGCCGCTTATAGAGAGCGATTTTGATGCCAGCGCCTATTCGCACAAACATGCATCGGGTTTATGGCAACTCACCCCCTCAATCGCCAAATACTTCAAAGTAAAAATTACCCCTTGGTATGATGGTCGCCAAGATGTGGTAGACAGCACCCGCGCAGCTTTGGATTTTATGGAATACCTTTATAAACGCTTTGATGGCGATTGGTATCATGCTATTGCTGCCTACAATATTGGTGAAGGGCGTGTATTACAGGCAATTGCTCGTAATAAAAAACAAGGTAAGTCGACGGACTTCTTTAGCTTAAAACTACCATCGCAAACCAAACAATACGTGCCTAAGTTACTGGCCGCAGCACAATTATTAAAGCACCAAAAAATGATATTCCCTGCCATTAAGAATGAGCAGGCTATTGCGACCTTACCAGTAACTGGGGCCGTGATCTTGGCAGACAAAGCGAAATGGCAAGAGCTAGAAGAGCTAAACCATGGTGTTATCCGATACCCAGCTGTGATTGATGCGCCACATATTGTGGTTCCCAAAGATCAGCAAGCAAGTTATCAAACTCTATTAGCTAATCAAAAGAGCAATGATTATAGCCAGTGGCAACATTACACTGTTAAACGCGGTGATAGCTTAAGTGTGATTGCAAAAAACTATAAAGTAACAGTTAGCCAACTGAAAACCTTCAATAACCTAAAAACAAACACTATCCGTATTGGTCAAAAACTGATATTGCCACAATTGGCTGATCAGCAAATCGAATATAAGGTGAAATCTGGCGATAGCCTTTGGAAGATAGCAAAGCAATACAAAGTCAGTATCACTAAACTCAAACAATGGAATAACCTTTCAAGAGATAGCTTAAGAGTGGGTGAAAAGCTCACCGTGTTTATCTCAAATAGTTAATACCAAATCAGGGAGTTTTACTCCCTGTCTCTTTTATCTATCCAATTAAAGTTGTATCTTTATTAGTCTATAAAAACAACAATTAAAAATTATGGATAATCAGCAACAGGACGCAAGCTGTTCAACCGTTAAATCAGAGCAAGACTCCAACGTTGAAGAGCAAACAAAGACCACCCAGCAAAACACTCAGCCTGCTAGCAACCAGCGCAAGGCATGGTTTACCAACGAGCGGCTAAACCTATTTCTCGCACTCTGCGCGATTATTATCTCCGCAGCCTCTTTTTATGCCACTTACTTGCAAGCCAGCGCCGCAGAACGACAAGTAAAAGCCGCAACCTGGCCATGGCTCGAAGTAATGACGGGGAATTTTAATGAAGAAAAAAATTCTGAAGAAATTACTTTTTACATCAAAAACTCAGGATCAGGCCCAGCCATTATTAAATACGTTAAATTCTTCCACGATGAAAAGTCTTATACAGAGATATTTGAAGTAATAAAGGACTGCTGCTTTGATATCTATGCTTACCAAGAGCAATTAAATAAGTTGCAAAATGAGTCACCAGAGATCAATTTCTTTGAAAAATTTGGTTGGTTGTATACCGGCGTTAGTAATAACCGATTATTAGCCTCAGGCGCTGAACTTAATCTTTTTGGTTTTAAGAAAACAGGCTTCAATGCAACTCAGTGGGACAAGGTAAATGACCAACGCTTTAATATTAAAACTGAGATCTGCTACTGCTCGTTGCTAGAACAATGCTACCTAAGCGATGGCCGCGGCGATGTGAAAGAGATAGAGCAGTGTAAGTGAGTTGCGAGAATAAAGTTAGCGAGAGGAAAGTTGCAAGAGTAAAGTTTGGAAATCTGCCGTAGGTTGGGTAGAGCGAAGCGAAACCCAACAGCGTGGTAATTCGTCATGCACAATGAAGAGGTAAAGCTCATTAATAAAAGACGAATTAGCGCGAGGTGAAATAAGCCGTTTAGAGATCGCCAAGCTGTTAGACCAATAGAGATTTTAAGAATTTTTAATCATGGGTTATGAAGAGGGTCACATGGATTGTGTTGGGTTTCGCTCCGCTCTACCCAACCTACCTAACTGAAAGCTACAAACGCAAAAAAGCCCGACTCTTTCGAATCGGGCTTTCTCTTATTTGGAGCCTGGCGATGACCTACTTTCACATAGCAGCTGCTACACTATCATCGGCGCTGTTTCGTTTCACTACTGAGTTCGGCATGGGGTCAGGTGGGTCCAAAACGCTATTGTCACCAAGCAAATTTGGTTTTAATTCGCTCATCTGAGCAAATTAATAAATCTGGAATTCTGATATCAAGTAAATGTCTACTTTAGTAACTTAACTTCTGTCTGTTACGCTGTCATAAAACGCGTTTGGCGTTGTATGGTTAAGCCTCACGGGTAATTAGTACAGGTTAGCTTAATGGCTCACACCACTTCCACATCCTGCCTATCAACGTTGTAGTCTTCAACGGCCCTTCAGAGACTTT